>JACMJL010000156.1 GCA_014380625.1 Clostridiaceae bacterium | reverse complement strand
TTGTGGACACTCTACAATATAAAAAAACTTTTTTATTTGTTTCTTTAGACATATTGTTTTCACCTAAAAATTTCTCTATATCATCCACTCTAAACCGTCGATGGTTACCTGCAGTTCTAAAGGACTTAATTTTATTTTCATTAGTCCATATTTTTAGAGTTTTAGTTGTAACCCCTAACACTTCACTTGCTTGTGCTGTACCTATTAATCTACTCATCACTAGTTCATCTCCTTATAACTAGTATGCACAATGCATTAAACATTATACTCAATTATGTTACTTTATGTTATAAAATGTTACTTTTAAAAGCAACTGTTGAAACCTCCTAATTGCAAAGAAACTTGGGGCATGATGTGTGAAGGTGACCTTACACTTAGAGTTGGAAAACTCTCAAATGATGAAATTGGAAAGCTTATTTCCTCACTACAAAAGGAAACTGAGATAACAATTAAAAATGCACGTAACCTCAGATGTACAATCAATTACTAATTTAATTAAACATCAAACTGATGAAATAAATCATATAAAAGAAAGTATTGGTGAATTTGCGGCTAAAATTGATAAAGATACATTGAAAAATACTGATAGAAGCGAGGTAGTTATAGATTTAATAGGATCTATTTTAAAACAAACAAAACAAGTTGAACAAGCTTCCAAAATACTTAATCATTCTTCAGATAACCTAAATGATATTGTAAGTGCTTTTAAATTAAAATAACTACGTTCTTTTACACAAAAACCCTATTGTCTGTTTAACAATAGGGTTTTTGTTATTCATTTAATAAGTCTAGTGGTATATGGCAGTAACCTTTTGGGTTTTTAATTAAGTATTTCTGATGATATTCTTCTGCACCATAAAAACTTTTTACAGGTTCAATTTCTGTTACAATTGTTTTTTCATACTTTAATTGTTCCCTTCTTTTAGATGAATTAATTACTTCAACATCTACTTCATCATAGTAATATATTCCAGTACGATATTGATTTCCTATATCATGTCCTTGTCTATCAGCTACAGTTGGATCTATTATTCTCCAATATGAGGTTAATAATTCCTCTAAACTTAATAATTTTTCATCATATTCAACATAACAAGCCTCTGCAAATCCTGTTTTACTAGAACAAACTTCTTCATATGTAGGATTTTGTGTTATCCCATTGGAATACCCAACCTTTGTAAACGCAACACCACCTTTTTTAGCTATAAAAGCCTCCACGCCCCAAAAGCAGCCGCCCGCTAATACGATTTTCTTCATAACTGTACCTCCTTATAAAGTTAATTTTTTTCTTTGAACTTAATTATATCATTTATACTTTCAATTTTTCACTAATTAGTTTAGTTTTTTTTATTGATTTATGTTAAAATACTTGGTATTGGGCTTTTATTTGTACTCTTCTGGAACAACCTTTAGCTTCAATGTACTACTAATTAAAAAAGGGGATTTATTTTTTTATGGAAGAAAGAAATGTTAATATTAGTAAAATAAAAAACAAACCCGCATTATTAGAATTCATTCCTAAATTGCAGAGAAAGTTTAATAATGATAGAGATTTTAAGTTATTCCTAATTGTAGGCTTATGTACTGGAATTGCCGGTGGAATTAACTCTACTATTTTCAACAACTTTCTAAGTGATGTTTATAACCTATCTGCTTCTGGTAGAGGTATCGTAGAGTTTCCAAGGGAACTTCCAGGGGTCCTAATAGTGGTTATACTTGCCATACTTTCTTTCCTAGGAGATGTGAGAGCTGCAGTAATTGGTATGATATTTGCGTCTCTTGGAATGCTAGGATTAGGTCTATTTTCTCCTACTTTCGCAGGTATGCTCATTTGGATGATGGTACTTAACCTAGGCACCCATATCTTTATGCCTCTGTCCGCTGGAATAGGCATGGATCTTTCTCAAAAGGAGAACTATGGAGTTCGATTAGGAAGATTTAGTGCTTTTAATTTATTTGCAACTATTTTTGGATATTCAATTGTATGGTTTGGCTTTAAATACTTTGGACTTACTTACCAAATTGGTTTTGTAATCGCATCCTTCTTTTATATTTTAGCTGCCTGTTTTCTAGGGTTAATGGACCCGAAAAAGCATAAATCAAAGAAAAGGAAGTTTGTATTTAGAAAAGAATATTATTTATATTATTGTCTTAGTGTTGTTAATGGTGCTCGAAAACAGATTTTTCTAACTTTTGCACCTTGGGTACTTATACAGATATATCATATTGATCCACCTACCTTTGCAATTCTAGGTCTAATAGTTGCGCTTGTAAGTATATTAACAAGAACAATGGTTGGAAAAGCTATTGATCTTAAAGGTGAAAGATATGTGCTTTCTTTAGAAGCAATGGTTTTAATCGTAATATGTTTGGGATATTCCTTTGCCGCTGACCTTCTTCCAAGGGGTATTGCAGTTATTATTATTGCAGCCTGCTATATTATAGACAATTCTCTCAGTGTAGTTGAAATGGCACGTTCAACCTATGTAAAAAAGATAGCTATATGTCCAGAGGATGTAACGCCAACACTTTCTGCTGGGACAAGCTTTGACCATGTAATAGCTATGTCAATTCCATTTTTAGGAGGATTGCTTTGGGCAACTGTTGGATATAAATATGTTTTCATCTTTGCAGCTTTAATAGCTTGTCTTAATCTATTTTTATCTTTGAAAATTAATGTGGAAAATAGTTAAAAATATATAAAAGAGCTGTAGCTCGAATACTCTTGCTACAGCTAAATACTTAAATTTCAAGATCTCTAGGAGTTAACTTCACTACTCATAAACCTCAAATCCGCTTAATGCAGTTGCATATTTAATAGGATTTGCTTTGGTCTCATAGAAGGTTTCTGTATCATCCATCCACAAAGGTACAGTATGATAATGCCTTTTATTAGCTTCAAGAACCCAAACCTTTAGCTCTTCATCTATCAATACATCAAAGCCAAGATCCCCATAATTCTCTCCAGAGGCATCTAGTATTTTGCATACATCTTTGCAAACTCTAATAACCTCTTGTCTCTTTTTAAAAATATCCTGTTCATTAAAATTGAAATTTTTTTCCAAGAATCTCTCAAAGGTTGAAATGTATCCCCAGCTTGAACTAATCCCAGCCCGTCTACCTATAAACGTAAAGATTCCAGTGCATATCCAATCAAGCGTATGATTTTTCTGCATTATAACTCTAAAATCAGTGTGCCTTTCATTAACCATCAAAGGATGTAGTGCTTGCTGCATTAAATAGTTCTTATTTTTAGTAATAGCATTAATCTCAGCTTCCATCTTTTCAAAGGAAGTTGTTACAGCTACACTAGCTCCATCCTTATCCTTCAATTCATATTCACCATTTATGCTTGTAATTTTATAAATACCTCTAGATAAAGTTCCATTTAGTGTCTTAAGATAAACTTCTTTATAAAGTGAAACCATTTGTTCAAGATCCTTCGTAGATTCTAATAATCTAGTGTCTGGAAGATGATTAAAAAAAGGCCTAAAGTTAGACACCATTTTAAAAAACTCCCATTTGCTAAAATAATCCGAGTTAAACACACACTTATTTGTTTCTTCATTTAGTCTAATTCTTACATCTTCTGTTAAATTAATTCTTTGAAAAATTGAATTTGGAAAAGGAAAAACGCCTTCTTTCCATACTGAATTTTTAGAATCTGAGGCTGGGTTATAGTAATATCCTTTTACTGTTTTATTTATAAAGTCTATACCTTCTGTATAGATTACAAGTAGCAATCCATTTACTTCAGGATATATATGAGAATAACTAGTTAATTCTTTTAGAACTCTTTTTGTGAATTTCTCCTTATTAGCTCCCATTAGAAGTCCAATAACTGGGCCTATTATAAGGGAATCTTTTTCTTGCCTTATTTGATATTTAATGGACGTAGGAAGTAATAGGGTTTCTATTACGTCCTGAGATAATATTATTTCATCATCCTTTTGCATAGAATTCTTAACGATTTCTATATTTACAGCTTTAGAACCTGCCCTAATAAAAACAGAAAGCTTATTAATAAATAGATGTTCTTTAGCAAATTTATCGTTAACAAAAACTTTACCGCTACTTTCTTTATTAGAAATTATTTTATAAAGCATTATAAGTCCTCCTTATCGCCAAATCCTGCCAGTGACTTAGCATAATACAATGGCCATGCCAGTAAAGAATAGAATAGAAGTGTATCATTTCCTTTTAAAGCAATTGCATTATTGGGTTGACGGTTATTAACCTCTATGAGCCATACATTCTTATCCTTATCTACGCCTAGGTCTAACCCTAAGGTACCAAAATTGTATCCATATTTATCTAGCGCTCTACAAGCTTTCATACATAAATCTATCATCTTCTCCTTAAGAATAAATGTTTGAACCTCATCTAAAGATAATGCTTTCATTATTAATTCTGCTCCTGGTAATGCGCTTCCCCCCCTTGAAATATTACTTACAATACTATATTTAACCCCTATTCGTGCAAAAATGCCTCGACAAGTCCACTTGCGAGTCTCATCCTTTTGCATAACACATCTAAAATCAACAATTCCATCCTCATATTTTAATAAATCTAGTCCTTGCTGTATAATGCATTCTTCCGGGCTAAATAAAGCTTCAAGATTTTTTTCAAGTTCTTCATCATCTTTAGGAATAAGTTTTATATTCTCCTCATCCATAGGGTACTCAAAACATAGCTTTTCAGCTTCTAAACTAACTCTAACTACTCCATTACCCTTCATTCCCCATATAGGTTTAACATAAATAATGCTATATTTTTGTAACATATCTATTAAACTTTCCTTAGATTTATACAATACAGTATGTGGAAGATATTGTATCAAATCTGGTTCTTTTGAAAACCAGGAGTTCATTTCCCATTTATGGAATGAGTAATTGTTAAATACCTTATCCCCTATAGCTGACAGAAAGTGATTCTCCCAGCTCTCACTCAAATTAGTTTTGAGATAAATTGCCTGAGGATATGGGAATGTGCCACTTTCAAAGGAATCAGTTTTTGAATTA
The DNA here is from genome assembly GCA_014380625.1 of Clostridiaceae bacterium. Lineage (GTDB taxonomy): Bacteria > Bacillota > Clostridia > Clostridiales > Clostridiaceae > JACMJL01. Next base: position 78,691 of record JACMJL010000156.1, on the reverse strand, counting down.
TAACAATGACCTTCAATTAACCTGTTTTCTGTATCTACTTTTTCTAAAGAAAAAACTATTATAGCCCCTCCTATACGTTGGTAGTCCAATAGGTTGATAGTCATATCATTCAAGCGCTTTTCTGAAAGAACTTCTTCTTTTCTGCTAGCCAGAATACCAATGCAAGGTCCTATAGCAATTTCATTTCCCTTAACACGTAATTCAAAAACGAGGTAAGTTGGAATATGCATACTTTCAATAATACTCTCTGATAATAATATTTCTTTAATCTCTGCTTCTTCAGAAATAATTATATCCACAAAAGTTTTTTCAGTTCCAAAGCTTATATACCCACGTTTTTTTTTAGTCAAACTTAACATTTCTGCTAACTTCTCATTAATAATTAAAGTTGTCTCTTTATACTGGTGTACCCTAATGTTAACACTGTAATTCATATTATCTCACCTCAAAATCAAGTATTATTTGAAAATCCGGATATTCTCGACGCATAAAATATAGGATTGTGTCTGATATCTAAATAGGTATTATAATCCATTTTCTTAAACCCTTTAAAGCTTGGAAATACATTAACTTCAATAATCCATAAACCACCCTGCTCATCCAATGCAATATCCATACCAAACTCTGCATAATGCTGACTTGTTCTATCTAAACTATTACTTATTTCTAAACATAAATTGTATAAATTCTTTTTAATTTCTTTATTTTCATTTTCATCAAAAGTAAAGGCTCTCTTTAGGGCATCATCAATTTTTATAGCATATCCACCCTTTGATATATTCGTAACAAGGGTTTTAGGTGCAGCAACCCTGCATTCAATTCCCGAACACTTCCATTCATAAGGTTTTGTCTTTTGCATTACAACTCGTATATCGAAAGGAGAACCATCTATTTTAGCCAATAGAATATATTTTTGTATGAGGTATTCACGAAATAGATCTTTATTTTTATCAAAAAATTCTTTTAATGCTTCATTATTTAAAAGATCAATCTCTTTAACTTCTCTATTTCTATAATCTAAAACCTTATAACCATCGCCACGTTTCTTTATAATACAAATTCCTCTTCCCCTGGATAAATTTGTTGGTTTTAAAATAACGTCAGTATTTTTTTCAATAAATTTCTTTGTCTTTTTATAGTTCTCACATAACTCTGTTTCTGGGAGATACGTGACCAACTTTTTATTTTCTTTAGCGTGTTCATACAAATAAAATTTAGTAAACCTAGATGAATTGAACATTCTATCTCTAGTAATTTGAATTAACTTATTTATATTTTTTGACTCCAAATGAAAGTCCCTTCTATATATAACAGATGGTATTGGAAAGGTAGCAAATTTCCATTGTGATTTTAAATTATTATAATACAATCCATAAGCAACCCTCTTCTTCCAATCAATTGTATTAGGAGAAAAGGCACATATTAGCCCCCCAACTTGATTGTATACGCCAAATCGATCAGAGTACTTCTTCATATGGGTTGAATTATACATATTATTATGACTACCAAGAAGTATTCCAACCACAGGACCTATTTCAATATGCTTAGCTTTATACTTTATCTTATAGGTTAATTCCTCCTGTATATATAGCCTTGAGGAAAGTTTATCTGAAAGTCTTATTTTAATAGGATTTTCAAAATCATCTCCTGTAACCTCTTCTATATTATTTAAAGGTTTCACTAAAGCATTAATAGTAATTTGTCCAAAGGAGACATCAACATAAGTGCTCTTTCTTCTAATCATAGACTTAGGCAAATATATAACATTTTTATTTTGAGATACGATCTCAATATTAATCCACATTAGTTAATCCCCCTCTTACGCATAGTTAAGGTAACTAGTCAGCTTAATCATGTTTTTATAAAAACTTTTATAAAAATCTTCGTCTTGGGCTAATTCAAAAAAAGTTTCTCCTATCCCTCCAAGATGGAGAAAATATGGGTTACCGTCACTACTTAATAATAAATCTATAAAACACTCTCCTAAGGTTGGTAAATAATTATTTATATAACTTATAACATCTAGTACCACCTCATTTACTTTCTCCATAAGAACATCCTTACTAAAATCATACTCCGGAAAAACGTTCCTCCCTAGTATAATCCACCTTTTACCATACTCCCTTTGGACATAAGTCCTAATTACAACTGGCTGATCATTATTAGTTACTAATTCAGGTATTTCTAGTAAAATTCGCTTTCTATGAAATATTGCAGCCTTCCTTAAACCATGTGAATGCGCCTTTTCATAGTAGTCCGTATCAATTACATTGTCCGATTTTTTATATAGAATTCTTGAAATACTTGTTCTCTTTAATGGTATTCCGATATACTGTCTGTATTCATCTAACTTTTCTCCATCAATATTCTTATCATAAATGAAATAAGGCAAAACATATTTTAAGGTTGTCTCAGATACTGAAAGTATCTCCATTATCATACTTTGATCAAATCTATTTACATTATTAACTAACTCTACATCCTCCATATCCTCTAACAGCTTCCGCGCCTTTATGCAGTTAGACTTTAATTGCACACTGAAATTAAAGATTACTGCAGGCAATGGTGCTGTAACCAACTCAATCTCTTTTCCAGATATCATACTACCAGTAACAGTCTTTGCTAAAAAATCTATATTTAAAATTGTAAAGACAATTATTGTATCATCAGTTTCCTTTTTCGTACTCTTGAATAGGTTATGAAGCTTTTCAGAAAAAATCTCTTCATTTTCATTAGAACATAAAATACCAATCATAATATCCCTCCTTACTATAAATTATGGGTTATTGTGATGTTAGGTGAGTATTACTTCAACTTTTATTTATGATAATAAATCTATTCATCACAAAACAAATAAGGAATCATATTATATGCTATGGTAATTCAAGACCTAAAGCTTAGTTTTGAACAATAAAGCTTTCGAAGAAGAAAGGAGTGTATGGAATTTATGGAGCTTGCGAATTTATCTGGAAAGATTTTTCTTGGGGAATGGACTTTTAATGTAATAGAACTCTCAGACATAGATTTATATTCTGATTATATTAGACAAACTGAGTATACACCTAATCTATGGACATCAAACTTTCCACTTCTATGGGCTATATCTCAGTCAAGAATTAAAAAAATTCTTTGGAAAATAATTGATGATATGTTAGTAACCTTTGGGTACTTAAAAAGTGGTTTTCTTTACCTGATATGTCTACCTGTAGGTAAGGGAGACCCTGAAGCTGTTTCAAAGGTAGTATATAAAGCCTTAAACTTTTGTAATAAATGGAATGTCAATCTTGAGTCAAATACCTTAGTTAAGGTAGTAAATAGTACTCAACTAGATTTTCTAAGAAAATATGATAAATTCAATGAGTATTTTAAGGTAGTAGGCTGGGTAGGCTTAGAGAAGCATTTCTCTATTGATAAGTTAGTTTCCTTACCTGGTAAAGAGTTTGAAAGTATAAGAAGGAAAATAAATAAGTTTCACAGACTATACCCTACTGCTAAACTAAGAGAATATGAAAACACTGATTTTAATAAGGTAATGGATCTGGGAAAACAATGGAGTAATACTGCTGGAGAAAAATACTCTGTAATTTTTGATAATGTTTATTTTTATGAAATAATAAAAAATTACAGTGCCTTAAATCATTTAGTTTTAGTGGTTGAAATGGAGGATAAAATTATTGGAATGGTATCAGGTGGTGCATTACCAACTGGTCAATCTTGGTGGTGTTTATCAAAATTCATGAATGATTATAATGGTTTATCTGAAGTATTAATAATTGAATTAGCTAAAGTAATAAATAAGAGAAATCCTTCTATAGAATTTATGAATGCTGGGGAGGACCTTGGACCCGGTGGCCTTAGAATCTTTAAACAAAGATTTAAACCTGTAATGGATTTAAGAAGATATGCAATTTACTTGAGATAAAAAATATTTTTTGTCATTTATTGTGTTTAATTAAATATTGAATTAAAGTTAATAATGGTATATATTATATTTGTACCACATATTTACATTAGATTGATGTGATTGGTATTTTCACAATAGATTTAACACCTCCCTATTTATGGGATACCACAGGAATAAAATTTGGGGAGGTGAGAATTAAATGCCGGAAAGTATCCAAATGTTCATGCTGTTTTGTATTACCCTAATAGCAGTTCTTGGTATAACTTCCGCAGTAGTATGTTTTTCAAAAGATAGAGTTAGTTTTAACATAAAAGCTCGTACCAAGCTGCCTGATCAGTCCGAAACAGAATTTGGCATCGAAGTGCATAAGGATGAGGAAAAAACAAAATAGATAGTTAGTTGTACTATCTATTTTTACTACTTAATTTTAGTCTGTTGTGTCCTGTGGTATCCCTATTATAGAATGCCTATGATAATATAAAAACATGGTTGAGAGACCCCCATGTCTAAAACAGGTATCACCCCTTTAGAGGATTTTAATCTGTAATTAAATAAATAAAGATACAAAAAATTAATTGTATCTTGATCATTGCGTCCTTTTTATTCATAAATTTAGGAGATAAATACATATTCCGCATAAAAGATGGTGTAAATTCTGTCTTTTTTATTTTTTTCTGCCAAGTTATGTTTATTTGTATTTGTATTGATTAGGAAATGGTAACGAGAATTGGCTTTAATTACTCAAAAAAAAGAGTACCGTCTGTAAAGGTGGTATAATTCATTATTATTCATCTAATTTTTTTCTCTAATTGTTCTAACAATCTGCTCGTTCATGTCAGTTGTTCACCCGTCATATTAAATTAGTATATGTAGTATATATTTTTTACTAATTCTACACAAGCCTATTTAATTATTTTTTCTTATTTATTATTCATCAAAAAGATACCAGTTAATTTCAGTTTGTATAATGCATCAATAGACAAAAATACTGCATTTAGAGAGAACCCTGTGCAGTTTTTTTATTAAATTCTATTATTTTTCGTATGATTTAATTTCCTCTTTACCTGATTGAAAATCAACAAAATGCCAATTTTTCATTTCTTTTTCATCGCTTGAATCGCTTAATGTATAGGATACTCTATACTTCGTAGAGGGGCTTTTAAATTCTACAATATAATCTCTAAAACTAAGAGTATCTGCTTCTTCTTTAGCATTTGCTAGAAAATTATCACTTATCAAATATTCTCTTATTTTAAAAAATATTTGTTCTCTAGTTTCATGGCTAATGTCATTTTTTAATGTAACTAAAATTGAAAATTGAAAACTACTAGAGGTAAAAGCATTTACTTTGCTAACATCATTATTGTTTGTTTCTATATAATTACAAAGATCTTTTACTTGATCATTTTTTAAATAATGTGTTGTTTCAGCACATCCAAAAAGTGAAGACATAATTGCACACAACAAAATTATAAATATAGCTATTTTTTTTATCATGAAAATCCACTCCTATGTCTATAATTTTGAAAACTTATTATTATAACTTAATTTAATTGTATCCATTATTGTATTAATTATCAATAATTTATTATTAGAAAAAATATGAAGCCCACTAATGTTCGATTTTAAGGTCATTGGATATGTGCTACTTTGTCCAACGTAAGAGGTTGGTCCAGCATTGCACCAAAAGAGATTAGAGTATTCTGTTATTTGCCACATACCATTATTATTCCACTATTTATATCAATATTTTGTACTTTAATCTCTAAACATTCACTGATACTCATCCCTGAGTCTAGAAGTAGTTGTACACAAACAAAGTCCCTAACTTCGTGAAATTTAGTTGTGTCTATATGTCTTAATAGTTCTGAAAATTGTTCATCTGTTATAAACTTTTTAGGCTTTCTTTCAGTTTTAATTTGATTAATATTTCTTGTATAATTATTTACTGGTATTAAGGAAACTTTTGTTCCATAATCATCTCTTGCTTCTGGCGTATTATTTTTTAAAGTTTCTTTTTTGGTAACAATCGTATATTTGCCGCTGTCTCGTGTGTAAATAATATATTCTCTAATATCTTTCTCTGTTACTTTTGCAACATCTTCCAGTGATTTTTCTTCTAGTAAATACTTACAAAATAACTTTAGTGTCTGTTCATAGCTCATCATTGTTTTTCGGCTTAAATTTTTGGATTGAGAATAAATCATAAATTCTTCAATTTTAATCTGTATACTTTTCATAAAATAAAAAGACCTCCTCCATTTTTCTATAAACGAAGAAAGTCTATTGGTTATTTTTTTATAAATTTATATTCAAACACTTGCACTAAACTATATTTTCATGACGTGCTTTATATAGTTTATTGTTTTTTTAAACCTTTTAGTAAATCAATGTAAATCATTGGTATAACTTATCTGCAACAGTCCTAATTCATCATCTTGCTTTCAAGTCTAAGTTTATCGGCTACCATGGCTATAAATTCAGAGTTAGTTGGCTTTCCTTTTCCATTATTAGTTGAATATCCAAATAACTTATCTATAGTTTCTATTTGTCCACGGATCCAACCTACTTCGATAGCATGTCTAATTGCTCTTTCTACTCTACTAGCAGTAGTATTATGTTGTTTAGCTATAGATGGATACAATTCTTTTGTTACAGCGGATAAAAGATCCATATTATTCATAACCATACTTATGGCTTCTCTTAAATACATATATCCTTTAATATGTGCTGGTATCCCAATTTCATGGATAATTCTTGTTATCTCAGTTCTTGAATCAAGTGGTTCATTAACTTGTAAATTTAATTTAACACTAGTTTTTTCAGCAATTAAAACATGCTCCGTAGACTCACTACTCCATGCATTGTAATGACTCATCTGCCTAATTCTTTCAACTAAAACGCTCATATCAATAGGTTTAATTACATAATAATCTGCGCCCAACTCTAAGGCTCTTTGTGTAATTTTATCTTGACCTACAGCTGATAATATAATTATTTTTGGCATAGGGTCAAACTTCATATTGTTTAATTTCTCTAATACTCCTAACCCATCTAATTTAGGCATAATTATATCTAATAAAACTAAATCCGGCCTTTTTTCTGCGATTAACTTAAGTGCTTCATCACCATTATTTCCTATTCCACTTACTATAATATCTTCATGATTTGTCAAGTAATCATTAATTATACTGCAAAATTCTCTGTTATCATCTATTATGACTACATTAATTTTATTTTTTTCCATAAGTTTAATCTCCTTTTCATTTTAGCTCCATATTTTAACAACTATTTAATTCGACAAACCCTAAATTATTCCTTTTTTTTTAAATTATTTTCCTTATACAAATTCTCTTATAATTATAGCTTTTACTACATAATTAACTATATTTTCATGTTTAATTTCACCTTTAAAGGGGTTTCAACGAAGGTTCTGTAACAATAAACAAAAAAATAAATCCTTGAATTTCCTCTTACTCAAACAAATAGAAAAGTCTTTACTTCTCAGTCAGTTCCAATTTCCACAATTCGGTAACTGCATATAGCAAAGACTCTTTAATATTATTATATTCTAAATGTTTTGTTATGTGCTATTTTTCTACTTTATTAGAAACTTCTTCACATACCAATATCTTGTACTTACCTTCTACAGTGTTTATTATATCCTTCTTACAAGAAATAGCTTTATATTTGGATTGGTATTTTTCTCTTTCATCAATATATTCATAATCCCCCATCTCAGTTTTCTTAATCCCCAAACTTGCCATTTTCTTTCTAGATGAACTCAATTTATTGCTCATAATATACTTACCCTTTCAATGTTAGGTTTTTTCAGCTGAGAGTATTTTATGCATTAATAAAGCTTCTCTCAAGAAAATTTTCTAACAAACTTTTCAATATAAAAAGTGTTATCCTCTAAAGTATACACTTTTTCATTAATTTTTATTCTGTCTAAATAAAATTCAATACTACTTATAACCTTAATTTGTCCATATTTAGTTATAATTTCTTTCAAATTATCGCCTCCAAAATACAATGTACTACTCACATACCTTAGGGGTACCTTCTAGTTCCCATGTATTAAATCCCATTCCGTCAAGTAAGGTGTAGGGCAGTCCAATTATTTCTCTAGCCACAAAAATGGATTGTGTTTTACCGCTATTATCTTGAAATACTGCAATCTCCATATACTCTCCATTTATCAATATGATAAATTTAACCTCCTATATTTAATGTATTAATAATATTTGCCTGTATTTTTATCATTTTATCATAAAAACAGATAAATTAATAGTGCATAGTCATTTATTTCTATTTTTCTTCATCTAATATATGGGGATAATAATGACCACATGGAATTCCATGTGGTCATTATTTTAAAGTAGTATTTTTTATATTCTTATTGAGGTATTGGAATATTTAGAATTCCAAGCCAATAACCTAAGATACCAACTGCAAATAATCCGAAGATTATATAAATTGCATTTACTTTCATCTTTAATAATTTCATGCATATAAAAGTTAAAAGTAGAGCAAGCAGTCCTGGCATTAATGAATCTAATATAGTCTGTACTGTAGTTACTGTTTCTACACCCTTCTGATCTTTAATGGTAGATACAACTATTGGTACATTTATAGTTGTCCACTTGTTTACAAGAGCTCCCATTACAAACAACCCAAGTATGGATGCACCTTCAGTAAGCTTTTGAAGCCTATTTCCACTCATATCTTTAACTATATCAAGACCTTTTTTATACCCATATTGAACTCCATACCATCTTATTCCAAGACGAATAGCATTAAAGGCTATAAAGAATAAAATAGGTCCAATTACACTTCCTGTTAAAGCTATAGATGCTGCAAGTGCAGCAATTACTGGACGAATAGTGCCCCAGAATATGGGATCACCAACACCAGCTAAAGGACCCATAAGACCTATCTTAACACCGTTTATAGCAGCATCATCTATGGGTGCACCATTTGCTCTTTCCTCCTCCATTGCAGCAGTAACTCCAAGTATTGGAGCTGTTACAAAGGGTTGTGTATTAAAGAATTCAAGATGTCTCTTCATTGCCTTTTTTCTATCCTCACCCTTATAAAGTCTCCTTATAATTGGAACCATTGAAAAACAGTATCCTAAAGCTTGCATTCTTTCAAAGTTCCATGAACCTTGGTGAAGGTTAGATCTTATAAAAACCTCTCTAAGGTCCTTGTCTGTAAGCTTCTTTTTCATACTCATTTCTTCAGAAATAATCTCTGTTTTTTTATTATTTATATCAGTCATCTTAATTCCTCCTTTCAATTAATCATCAAGTTCGTCATCTAAATTATTTGTACATTGTACACTTGCTTGTGCTAATTTAGGTATGTATTTGGGATTTAGTTGAATATATACAATGGCTGCAACAGTTCCCAATACTCCAAGTGCAACTAAATTAAAGCTAGTGAATGCTGCAACAACGAAACCAAGGAAGAAGAAAGGCATTAAATATTTTGCTTCCATCATATTGATAACCATTGCGTATCCTACAACAACTATGAAGCCACCGGCAACCTGAAGTCCCCCTGTAATAACAGGTGGTATAGCTGCTAGCATATTCTCTACAACACTTGTACCAACGAACATAGCAACTAAAAGTGCTGGAATAGCTACTCTCAGTGCTTGTATACCTAGGGCACCCAGGTGACATAAATCTATTCCCCTTAAATTACCGTCTTCTGCGTATTTATCAGCTCTATGTTGAAATATAACGGTAATAGTTCTTGCTATAATTGTAAGCATCTGCCCTGCAGCAGCGATTGGAATCGCTATTGCAATACCAGTACCTATATTTTGATGACCACCTATAACTAATATGGTGGAGATAATACTTGCAAGGGCTGTATCGGGAGACATTGCTGCTCCTATGTTCATCCATCCAAGTGCCATCATCTCAAGTGTACCACCTATAATTATTCCCGTTCTTATGTCCCCTAAAATTAATCCAATTAAAGTACAAGCAATTAATGGTCTATGTGTTTGGAATTCATCCAAAACACTGCCCATACCTGATATACAGGCTACAATGAATACCAGTATGATCTGAATTATGCTAATAGTCATAACTTATTCCTCCTCAATAATAATTTAGTAGTTAATAAATAACTTTGTGATTATACAACATTTAAAACTGTCTAAGAAAGTTCTAAAGTTTTGACATCAAATCTATTTTTGAGTCAGCAACAACCTTTCTTATTTCCAATTCTATACCCTTTTCATTTAGCTGCTTAAAGGCTTCAATGTCCTTTTCATTTACTGAAATAGTACCAGTTATCTGTTTTTTACCTTCCTTGAAAGCCATTCCACCTATATTAATAGACTTTAAGTCCACTCCTCCTTCTATCAGCCTTAGAACATCAGTTGGGTTAGTGAATAAAAGCAATGCGTTTACCCCTTCATATTTTGGGTTTTTGCAAACTCTAATAGCCTTTTCAATGCCTACAACATTTGCTTTAACCCCTGGTGGCGCAACCTGTTCCAATAAAGTTTTTCTTATTGGATCCGCTGCTACCTCATCACTACAAACTATTATTCTTTCGCACTTAGTTTCTTTTGACCAACTTGTAACAACCTGACCATGAATTAATCTGTCATCAATTCTTGCTAATGAAATTTTCATTTTACAATTCCTCCTCTATGCTATTTTTTAAGGTTTCTTTTAAGGCTTTGATGCCTAAGTGACCATTACTTAAAGCGACTTGTGTAAGGTCTTCAATGGTTGAATTCTCTCTGGCCGCAAATACTTCTAATAGCATTGGAATATTTAACCCACTCACGATGTCCATCTTTTCACTATTTACTGCTATTCTACTGGCAGCATTGAAGGGACTTCCACCAAATAAATCTACCATAAAAAGTACTCCCGCCTCACAACTCAAAATTTTTATTGCATCCTCATATTTAGTTGTCAAATCATCTGGATTTTCTCCTGGTAAGAAGGTTATTGTTGCAACATTTTCTTGCTCACCAAAAATCATCTCTGCAGATTTTAATATTTCCACTGAAAACTTACCATGAGTTCCTAATATTATAGCTATCATTAATTAACCCTCCACTTTAAATGATTTATATTTTGTTTTACATATATTACTATAGCAATTGCCGTGCCAAAATAGTGTATCAAAAAAATAGCAACCTCGTAGACTCTTTGAAATAGAGAATCCTACGGAGTTGCTATTTTATCTCTTAATCTTATTAATACACTATTTATAATTTTTAATACAGTATAAATAAAATATATTAGGTTCGGCTAGTATTTTGCAAATATATCACAAATATAATATAATTCATCCTCAGTTAGGGTAATTTTAAGTGTTTCTTTAAATTTAATTGCAGCTTCTTGAATATATCTTAGAACTTTAGTATCAATAGTACCCGGATCTCCACTATAAGTTAATGTTTCCATTACTATCACCCTCTCTAAGGCACAGCCTACATGTAGCATTAGTTTAATTTTAAAGGAATTACTAAACTTTGAACTCATTTCTTTTTCTAATGCACTTACAAAATTAATTAATACACTAATAATCTTATGAGGGTTTAAAAATGTTAAAAACTCATTTAGACTATCTTCGCAAAGCTGCTTCACTACGATATTTTCCTCTTTCTTATCTATTGGAATATTATTTTTCTTTATAATACTCATAAGACGTCTTTCACCATCTCCTCCCATAAGAGACTCTATGGATATAAATGGTACAGCTATTCTCGGATTCATTACCCCCACAGCTGCTAAGATGTTGTAGTGATTCATCAAATCTTCTAATTCAGCTTTTATGTTAACTATCCCTATAGGTATAATGAATACCTCTTCCCTTGTTATGTTAGTTATAATATTGTGAACTAATTCCTTAAGTTTTTTTGCAGTACCTTCCCCGGTAGAACAAATAGTTATTATAGCTGCACTCCTTTGTACTAAAACACTTTGAGAATCTTTACTATAAAGTCCATAGCCTTTAAAGTCTTTTAAAGAATCATATAAGGTGTCTAAATTCATGTCCAGCATGTTGGCCTTCCTAACTGCTTCAAGAACTAATGCTGTTGATACCATATCAATAGTTTTAACACTTATACCTGTTTTTTTAGTTATTATATTATCAAAACTTGTGAGAGATCCCATATCCACAAGTAAAAGAACCCCTCTTCCCATATCGAGTTCATTTACCTTTTCTATTATGTCCATAAGCACTTTTTGTGGGCTTACATCAAGGGGCATATCAATACCTTCTACTACTCCTTCGCCTAAGAGTTTTCTGGCCACATTAACCATTGAGCTTGCACTACTGCTTCCATGGAGAACTACTATGATGGCTACTCTTTCATTGTTTTGCTCTTCTTGTATGGAACTAATAAGAAGGGTTAGGTAAATGACTTCCATATCAGGTACTTTAATATTATATTTCTTTTCAATAAGGTTTTTTATTTTAAGGGATATATTAAATTCTTCAGGTTTATCATCAATTGTATTCTTTATATTAGTATATTGAAGACTTCTTCCATATTCTACTCTTTTTAGGAATGCACTAAGGTGAAGACTAAAAGCATATAGAAATCTTTCATTAAAATTCCTTTTTAACTCTACTTCAACAAGAGCCCTAACTTCTTCTGCAAATTCAAGTGTATCTTCATTTACTAACTTAAGTATTTTTTCTCTATCTTGAGCACTATTTTTACTCTTTTTATAAAAACATTTAAGATGAATATTGATATCCGTTGTTATGAAATTTTTTATATATTTATCATCCGCACCCTCATCCTTTAAAATAGCCGCCTTGTCTTCAATTATTTTATACAGATTAAAGGTTGGCTCATAAGGGTCCTCTTCTGCCAGCAGCTTATACCCCTGTGGCATCACGATAATTTGATTCTCAAACAACTGAGATAACTCCTCCATTTCCAATTTTTTGCTACTTAATGAAAATAAACCTTTCTTAATATCAGAAGGTAGTGATTTAAAATCTATCTCAATGTAATCCTTATTATTTATACAATTTAAATATCCATTGGCGCACACTAGTTGTATATTCGATTTCATCTGTCCAATATTTCCATAGGATACGCTTCCAATAATAGCTTTTATGGCTTCAGCATCTATTTTTATTGCTTTGTTTACTCTATGAGCTTCATTAGCTAAAAGGAATTTCACTATATCTAGTTTATCTTTACTAGGACGTTCTGAAAAAGAGGGGAGGTTTATTACTATAGGAATTCTTCTTACAAAGGTCTTTAGCAGTGAAGAGGCCGGATCTTCTGTGGTGGCTCCTATAATAAGAACAATAGATTTTCTATTTCTCTCTGTTTCACCTAGTTTGTTATAGGTCCCTGTATCAATAAAATAAAATACCATCTCCTGACCTTCAGGTGGCAATCTATGAATTTCATCTAGGAATAGTATTCCCCCATTTGCCTTTGCTACAAGACCCTCTTTTTCTACATCCGCTCCTGTGAAAGCACCTTTAACATGTCCAAAAATATGGGATAAGAGAAGCTGTGGATTATTATAATAGTCTGAACAGTTAAACAGTACAAAGGGTGCCTTAGGATCTAGTTTTTTAGCATATATTGCATATTTATACATCATATTTGCAAATAAAGTTTTCCCAACTCCAGTAGGACCCACAATAAGTGTATTAAGTCCATTTGGAGGATAAAGTACTGCTGCTTTAGCCTGTTCAATATGAGTTCTTAGGCTAGTATTATATCCAATAAGGCTATCAAAAGGACTTTTTTCCGCATCTTCAATATCCTCATTAGTCATAAGCTCATTAAAATCTTCTAATTCTAAGGGACCGGGCTCCAGTTTATACTCTAAAAGTTTCTCCACGGTCTCTCTGTCAAGAAAAAGAACCGGTCTCCCTTTTATCTTTATTACCTTATCTGCTCTCAATAAGTTGTTTAGCTCCAGGCTTACATTGTTCCTCATCATAGATAGCCCTTCAGATATGCTTGCTGCACTAAAACCCTTTCCTGCTAGAATATCTTTTAAAAGGAATTCTTTAGACTGATCAACCATATAGTTGTATATCTTTTCAATCCTTTTCATGCCCTTCGCCTCATTTATATTAAATTATTGTATTTTCCTTGTATTTAAACAAATATACTTAAATATAATAATACACTACTTGACAAAGTATTATTGATAAATATGAAGAACTATTGGAAAGTATGATATCCCAAAGACATCATATTACAATCTATTACCTCTTTTATTAACTTTTCTAACATACCTTTTTAAAGCATAAACACCATCATGAGGTTCCCCACTATAATTTGTTGACATATATCCACAAGTAGTGATTCTATTTACACCTGATGCATAGAAAATATTTGTCAACTCCTCAAATTCTTCCACATTACAACTTAATCCTACCGTTTGCAAATACCCTTTATGCGCTCTTAACAAGCTCAATAATCTTTCTCGTTTTATTGGCATCACCCAAATATTACGAAAGAGAGGAGATGCTTTCAATTCAGCATTATAGTCTACCATAACACTATATTGTCTTTTATCATCTGTAATTAATCTTTTTTCTTTTAAGATTTCCTCCATCTTAACAAGTTCAAGAGTCCAAGTGATTTGCGCTTGTACATTTATTGGTCTAGCTGTAGATGGAAATTGGTTTGCTACAGCTTTAATATGTTCTGCTAATCTATCAGCAAAAGCATCAAGCTCCTTAGGATTATTTGTCTCATAAAAAACACATTGAGGAGAACTACAATATAGCTGATCTGTTAGACATATGTCGCTTGCTAAACCCTCCAAAGCTTTTCCATCCTTTTGTTGTTTTGTAAAATATGCAAAACTTAAGCGATGCCCCCATTCAATTATGGGTAATGAGGGTGGAGCAAGTAATCTGATGGCTCTAATAGCCTCATCTGAACCCCATACTACTACTGCATTTGCCATTTCAACAAGTTGACTAATGACTAGGATATTCTTCGAAGATATATCGATAACATAAATATAAGGTTTTAATCTAGGTTCAATCTCTATCAGTCGCATTAGTAACTTACTAGACAAACCACCTTCATTCTCTGGGAGTTTTAAAATGTTTATATTTCCTGACAAGAGTCCTTCTATAACACTAAAGGCAGAGAGCCCTAAGGCATTTCCCGCTCCAATATGCATAAGTACTCCCAGGGGATGGTTCTTTTCTTCTATGCCCAACTCAACCTTTTTCCACACAAAAGGATTCTCACCTAGTTCTGTTTGTACTTTTTTTAGGAGTGCCTTTCTATCTAAGCTATCCAGCGTTACCCTAACATATTCTTCAGATGCCCATTTTGGAACTCCAAGTGTAATAAGTTCACTGATAACCTCCTCTTCATTAATTTCCTTTGACAAAAGGTGTGCTGCTTCTATTACTACCTTAGGCATTAGTGGTTCAAGTAATAAGTCTTCCTCAATCTTTAACTTAAGCTCACAAAGCCTATCGATAAAATTCTCCTTAGAAATAAGTTCCCCTCTATAAATGTTATCCATATATTATTCCCCTTTCATATATTCGGAAGCAGCAACAGCACAACTTCTTGCCTTAACCATCCCTGCTCTTCCAAGGATTTCAAAAAACGGAGTCTCAATTCCACATCCACACTCTTTACCCTCTCTTAACACAGCCATATCCCCCATAAGTATAGAGGATATAGGTACAGAAGAAACCAAGGGACTAATAAAACTTAAAAATCCAGGGTCATTAAAACCTAAGGGCTCTAAAGTTTTCACATGGCGGATAATAACTCTGCTCCATATTGGTACATGCATGTGGTGCCTTTTACATTCTGGATAGGCCACGCTGTGCTCTACCGCACTATAGAAATCACGACAATTCTCAGCTTTAATGCCTAGAAATTCTTCCACCATTTTGTATAGTTCCTCTTTATCTATCATCATGTCATCAAATTTTTTCCAACCTCCACCTGTAAACACTAAGGATCTTTTATTTAATTTCAACGGCTCCATTCCTGACTCTTTCATCATTTTTAAAATAATGTACAAATAGGAAGGAAACCCAAAGATTCTTACAGGTAATTTTTGTCTATTAAATCTGTTAAGAGCATTAATGACACCAAAATAATCCACCTCATAATTATCTCCAATAGTTCTTAAAGCAAATACCTTTTCTTTAGCAGGAGCAAAACGTGTCATACCGAGAGCAACTTTAACATTTCCCATATCATTTCCTTCTTTAGGTTCATAACCCAAAATTAGATAATTTGTAGGAATTATTGATATAAATCCATGATACTTCATGGCTTTAATGGCCATTTTAGTACCAAGCTTAATTGATTCACTATCGAGAAATATCTGACTTTTTTGGCCTTGTGTACCTGAGGATGTGGCATGAATTTCAATTTCCTCTTTTTTTATACTTAATACTTCATGATATTTAAAAAACTGAGTGGAAATTGGTGGTATTCTTTCGCAATCTTTTACAGTCTTAAGATTCTCAAGGCAAAACTTCTGGTCTTTTAATAACTTTTCATAAAATTCACAATGGCTACGATGATGCTCTATGGACTCCCTCATGGCTTCCAAAAATAATGATTCGCTACCCTTATGATCATATATTTTACTATAGGCAAATAACTTCTCTCTAGCTGTCATTTCATCCCCACCTTTATTTTAACATTTTTTCTAATTTTGACTACATATATTACCATCATTTTACAACATTATACATATTGATGCAATTAATATTATTCCCTAGATCAAATGAGCGCAGCATGGTACTGTACGTTCGGAGACTACTCGTTGTTACTTAACAACGAGTAGTCTCTTTCACATACAGTACCATGCTGCTTCTTAAAATCTTCTACTGATAATAAGATTAAGTGAAATATAATCCTATTTTGAGACAATCTCTTTTAATTAAGAATTATTCATTTAACCTTACAACTCTACACGCCCCTTTTATGGAGTTACTAATTTAGTCACGAAGTCATTAGTATTGTAGCACATGGTTACATCATTGCCTGCTATCTTTACAAGCTTCATCATTAACCTTTGGTTACTTAAGGATACTGCTCCAGATGAAAGGTTGAATGTACTTGGATGATTACCCAAGCCTGTTGTTCCTATATCCACCGTTTGTGTACCCAATAGAGTTTGAGTAACACCATCCGCGCTAACCTTATAAAGCTCAGCCTTAACACTGGAGGAACCATTATTTGAAGACCAAAGGGTGAAATTCCATGTACCAGAATTATAGGTGCCGTTTTGTACAGGCGCATACCAGTAGTTGGCAGTTGTTCCTATAGTCTTAATGGGCTGCCAGCCGGTTAATCCGCTCTTAGTAACCTGCATATTTTCTCCTAATGGGGTTACACCACTAGTAGCCTGATTGAATAGATACCAGGTGGTGGATGTTAAAGTTGTTCCACCCTGAGTAGCTGCATTTACTGTAGCTGCCATACTACTTCCTGAAGTGTTATATGCTTCCACCCAAAAGTAGTAGGTAGTATTTGCTGTTAGACCTTCATATTGACAAGTGTTTGCGCCAATTAGCAAGGTTGTTGTTGCTATAGCAGGTTTTGTATTTGTTGTATTTCTGTAAACCTTGTAACCAATTTCGTTTTTTGCATTATCTACCCAGGTAAGGTTAATCTGACTTGAGCTTGTTGCCGTTGCAGTCAATGCAGTTGGTGCTACAGGTACAGTAGGTACTATAATAGATCCAAATGCATAATTAAACCAACCTGTGTCATAGGATAAGGAGCTCTTTTCATATGTGAAGTTATAATCAATCACATTACCTGAAGTCAATCCACCTATATTTTTTTCCCAGTTACCCGTTGAACTATTATAAACCATCCTATAATTTAACTGGCTACCTGAATTAACTTTTAAATGAACATCTACCCACGCAGAGTTTACATTAGACTTAAAGCATATATTTGCATTTGAATTATCTGCTTCAATCACGACTTGTGTATAATCCGTTGCTGGAGTTATTGTATAGGTTA
This sequence comes from Clostridiaceae bacterium, assembly GCA_014380625.1. Classification (GTDB taxonomy): domain Bacteria; phylum Bacillota; class Clostridia; order Clostridiales; family Clostridiaceae; genus JACMJL01. Next base: position 60,785 of record JACMJL010000156.1, on the reverse strand, counting down.
CACTGGCAACTGTAGAATTGTTCATGCCAGAAGCTGTTGCGTATGCTTTTATTGTTTTTGTACTAGCTACAGTTATTGGAGTACTATATATTGCTGATGCCGATGTAGGTGTAGTCCCGTCTGTAGTATAGCGAATTGTAGCACCATTAGTAGCATCAGAAATAGTTACTGTCTGTGCTGTTGAATAGGTTCCACCCACAGGATTGAAAGTTGGGGTTGCTACCTGTGTGGCAGCGTTAATCGTATAAGTTTCGCTAGTAACTGCTGAGTCTGATAATCCTGTAGATGTTGCATAAGCCTTAATAGTTTTACTACTATCTACTGTGATAGGAGCACTATATACTGTTGATGTTGCTTTAGGTGTAGTTCCATCCGTAGTATACCTAATGGTAGAACCATTGGTGTTGTCAGTAATAGTTACTGTTTGTGCGGTTGTAAAAGTTCCACCAGCTGGACTAATAGAAGGAGCTGCTGTAATCGTTGCTGTACCTCCAGTTTGTGAAGTCATCTGGTTGGCTGGAACGCTAATTTGTACTCCGTCTGAGAAAGATACTATAATAGGATTCTTTGATGCATTGTAAGCTACGTATGTTTTAGATGCTCCCTTTTTAAACACCCCGTAAAGTGGTGTATTTGCTGTTGTGGTAAGATCTGGTGTTCCAACGGTATTCATGGTCTGGATAAAATCGTAAGTATGTGCTTTTGTTTCTCCAAATTCCGGATCAGGGGTTTCAGACCACTTAGACAATGCTGTTGCAGGGTCTGATAATGACAGATATTTACACATTACATCCTGCCACATGTTAATATCTTTGTTGGTAGTCCACCCTTTTGCATTGTAATTGGTCATATAATTTGGCCATTCACTGTAGGTGGCGTTATAATTATTTTTTACATAAGTGGAGTTGGCTCCTAGATACATGGACCCTGAGGTTATAGGTAATATATTGATTGCATGTGCTTCAATAGGGTCTTCCGTCCACCAAGTAGTATGTGCATATCTCCCACCCCAAATCTGAACTGCATCCAGATTTTTATAACTTGTCTTATCAAATATGTCTCCATCAAGATCAAAGTTATAATTGTTTATAGCATTTGTTTCGGTTGTATATAGATATATACCCGTATCTCGTATTGATTTATCACCTATTGCTTCACCATAGAGAATCATTCCTACCCATGCATTAACTGCTTCTGAAGAGGATTCTTGATTATTGCCTGAGTTAACATATCTTTGATCACCAGTAAAGTTACAGTCACCTGAAGCCCAGGAATGTCCTTCATAGGGATCAAAATTCCTTAAGAAAGGATATTTAGTGCTTGATCTATCCGTGTTTGCGATATCATTGATAAGTTCTTTAACCATTCCACCGTATTTGGCATCAGTACCCCAATCAGTACCAGGTGTATTTAATACAATACTAGCTGCTGCGTTAATCCAATAACCATAATGAAAATGATGGTCATTTAGTGAAGTATTAGAGCCATAACCGGCATGGTAACCGATTAAGGTCCCCCAGTTCTTATCATAAGAGAAGAAGTTATCATTAACTGGTGACCCGTCTGCAGCATATTTTTGAGCTGTGAACCACCATTCAACACTACCCTGCATTGCTTTCATAAATGCGTTTGCTGCGGTGGTGTCACCAACTTGTTTTGCAACAGGAATAATATTAGCAAGCCGTCCATAATTCTTACCCATCCAATAAGTATCATAGCCGCTGTATTGCCAATCAAGACCCGCGCTGATATAAGGAGGTGTCAAGGTAGAACCGTATCCTTCATAATCGTCAACTAGCCCCTGCACCCTTGCCTTGATGGTTGAATCTTGTACCGCATTATTTGGCAACCAAGGTAGTATTCCAGTATATTTAGCTTGGGTCTGAAATGATTTACCGGATACAGTCTTCATTAAACCTCTAATGCTTGTGTAAGAGTAAGCTAATGGAGAAATTGATGAGTTATTCCTCCACTGGTGGGGATAAAGAGCCATAATTGTATTTGTGTTGGTTCCTTCCTTTGGTGTGGTGGTAGTGGTAAAGGTAGTTGTTACAGTACTTGTATTTTGATCATAGGCCCAAGTACTTTTTGTATCTGTAATAAATGCGTAAGCGCTAGCCTTAAAAGTATCAAGGGAGGTTTGATCAGGTAATAATGCTACTGAAAAATAGCTAGTACCTAAGGCTAGGTTGCAAGTAATATTATTTGTGCCGATACCACTCCAAGTGGATCCTATAGGAGCAAACAAACCATAATTGTTTCCATTTATTGTTACGCCAAGATATTGTTTAGAACCGTCATTACCGAAGAAAACCGTGGGAACTGCTGAGAAAACTATCTTCGGGTTACCTCCAGTGTAAGTGAAGTATGCATAAGGACTTCCATGAGCTAATGTAGCTTTAATACTGTTTTGTCCATTGGGCATTAATATGTCTATACCCCAATCTGTAAACTTGTCTGCTCTTGCTTCCGTGGGAGCAAAGGTTGTGGACTGCATTGTGAAGTCAGGTGTGTTAAGCTCCATTAATACATTAGTTTCACCGTCCGCTTCTGTAGCAAAGGTTTTAGGTGGCTTAGCAACCTGCAGCCCCATATTAGTACATTTAAACGCAAGAGGATGTGCATAAAGTACCTCTGAATATTTCTCCCATACCACGGAACTTGTCCAGTCATTGGTAGGAGTCGGCCCAGTAATATTAGAAGTCTTGTAGATATCTGATTGAGGGGCAACAAAACCTTGAGGAAGAGTATCCATGTAGCTACCTGTTCCAACTGTTACATAGGCTGCACTGGCTCTAATGGGTAAGATCATAGTAATTAAAAACATAAATACTAAAAGGGTAGAAAAGGGCCTGTTTCTTCTTAACATGAAATCATAATCTCCTTACAAATTAATATTTGTTTTCCTGGCTATTATTGGCTACATGAAATTTCAACAGCAAACGATTACTAACACAATAAAAACCACATGAAAATCATATTAATTATAAGCTCTTCCTCACAACAATGAAATTAAAAATACCAACATTTAAGTTTACAAAAGAAACATCTTTTTAGGAAGGTCCTATGATTGCTAGCTTATTTTAAAAAATACTTCCTATGGAATCTTTATATTCGGTAGTGGTCATACCCGTATATTTCTTAAATACTTGGCTAAAATATTGAGCATCAGATATACCAACACTAGTAGCTACCTCACAGTTCTTCTTTCTAGTATCCAACATTAGTTTCTTTGCTGCTTCCATCCTTACCCTTAATACAATGGCACTAAAATTCTCACCAAGTTCCCTTCTTAATATACGTCCAAGATGAACAGGATGAACATGGACATACTCAGCTACACTTGAAAGCGAAATATTCTTCATATAATTATTGTTTATGAATTCCAGAACATCGTCAATATATTTTCTTCTTAATGGTTTCTGTTTTTCATAAATAATACTTTTCACCCTAAGAAGAAAAGAAGTCATCCATTCAATAACATCCTGCAAGTTATCTAATTTAGAAAGAATCATATATATATTTATTTCGCCCTTCATAACATCGTTAATTACGTCGTTATGCTCATTGAGTAAATTACAGCAAATGAGAATCATATTAACGCAGATACTTTTAATATATTCTCCTGTACAGTCCTTCGATCTTGCCAATTTGTTAAAGAATTCATCAATATGATTTGCAATAGCCTCTTTCTCTCCGGATTTAAGCAGATAAATTAGGCTATTTATTTCTTTTAATGGGTAATTCATTATATATCCATCAATATCCTGGCCATTCTCTTTACTTCCAATTTTCTCACATACCAGCCATGCGCAGTCACTTACTTTCATATATTTTTCTTTCATAAAAAATTCATCTTCAAAAATCAGAATTTTTATCAACTTCACCCTTCCTCTTCATTGTAATATTTTCCATAAACCCTATATTTAGAATATACTTGCATACAGGTAATCAAATTGTATCACAAATATTTAACTACACAAATACATAATTTACACTACTTTACATATTTGTTTTAAGCTAATTTATTGATACTATGGAAAATGAATTAACTTAGATAAAGCTTTTAGGTATCTGAAATATTCAAATAAACTTATGAAACTATTCTATGTTTTAACTTTCTCATTAGAAGTACAATTAAGCTATAAAAAAGGTGGTGTTCAATATGGTTAGTGATCAGGTATTTATAAGCACAGTTTTTTTAGCAGGAATTTTATCTTTCTTTGCACCTTGCATAGTTCCTTTACTACCAGTTTATATATCCATATTTGCAGGAGAACAAAGTGAAAAGCATAACTTGAAATTGGGAAAATTAAAAATAAATCTTCTAATTGTAGCTAAAACCCTAGTATTTGTAGGTGGAATATCTATAAGTTTTATATTATTAGGGTTTGGAGCAGGTAGTTTAGGCACTATTATAAATAGTAAAACATTTCTAACTGTTTGTGGATTTATAGTTGTAATTTTAGGTATTCACCAAACAGGACTTATACACTTTACAATTTTGGATAGAGATAAAAGAATCAGAGTAAAAAACACAAATGGTGTTTTAGGAACCTTTTTATTAGGCTTTTCCTTTAGCTTTGGATGGTCCCCCTGCATAGGTCCATTACTTGGCGCTGTACTTGGTATATCAGCCACAAAAGGGCAGGCGTTATATGGTGGATGGTTAATGTTTATATATTCTTTAGGATTAATGATTCCCTTTTTAGTGGTTGCAATTTTCTCAGACCTTCTTTTAAGGCAGGTAAAAAAACTAAATAGACACTTAGAAAAAATTAAAATAGCAGGTGGCATTATCATAATCTTAATGGGACTTTTGCTTATGAATAATAGCCTAAATATAATAACTAGAATCATAGAAAGATAATGAAAGGATTTGATAATATGAAAAACATTAAATTATTTAGTATATTTTTAACTCTGATTGTTTTTTCCTCCACTTTGGTTGGCTGTAGCGATGGAAAGACCTCTACCATGAGTCAAAAACAAACTAGTTCTTCGAATAAAGTTATGAATAAAGGTGAAATAGCACCAGATTTTCAACTTACAGATAGTAAAGGTAATATCCATAAGTTATCAGATTATAAGGGTAAAAAAGTTTATATTAAATTTTGGGCATCTTGGTGTTCAATTTGTCTAGCTGGCATGGATGAAGTGGATACCTTAGCTAGTGACAATAATGACTTTGTAGTATTAAGCGTTGTTTCTCCAAGTTTTCGAGGTGAGCAAAATAAAGATGATTTTATGAAGTGGTTTAATAGTTTAGGAAAAAAGAATCTACCAGTATTGCTAGATACGGGTGGAGCTTTAGCAAATAAGCTAGGAGTAAGAGGCTATCCTACCTCAGTATTTATTGGAAGCGATGGGGTTTTAGTTAAAACTTTACCAGGACACAAAAGTAATGAAGCTATAAAGGAAGCCTATAGTACCATACTGTAAAAAATGAAGGGAGATAGTGTAATGAAAAATAAAAATGCTTATTTAATAGGTTTAGGTTTAATAATTGGATTGATTGCTCTCTTAGGATCTGGAGCCCTAAAAAAAAACATTCAGGCATCAAGGCCTACGGATGTACCTTCATCTAGATTTCCAGCAAATCCTAATGTATCTCTAAAATTTGATAAAAGTAACCTTAAAGAAATATGGTTAGCAGGTGGTTGTTTCTGGGGTGTTGAAGCTTATATGGCTAGAATTTATGGTGTATATGACGTTACCTCAGGTTATGGAAATGGTAATAAAGATAATCCAACTTACGAAGAGGTTTGCTCAGGTACCACAGGTTTTGCCGAAACTGTACATGTACTCTACGATCCGAATAGGTTGGATTTAAAAACACTTCTTACTTATTTCTTTAAGGTAATAGACCCAACAAGCAAAAACAAGCAAGGAAATGACGAAGGAGTCCAGTATCGTTCAGGTATCTATTATATGAATCAAAGTGACAAAGTTGTAGTTGATGAAGTTGTCCTTTTAGAGCAGAAAAGGTATTCTAAACAAGTAGTAACTGAAGTATTACCCTTAAAGAACTATTTCTTAGCAGAGGAATATCATCAGGATTATTTAGAAAAAAACCCTGATGGCTATTGTCATATAGACTTTGATAATCTTAAGGCACCTGTAGGAACAATAGATGTTACTAAGTACCCTAAGCCTAGCAACGAAGTGCTTAAAAACAATTTAACAGAGGTTCAATATAAGGTTACTCAAGAAAATGATACAGAGAGCGCGTATTCAAATGATTATTGGGACAATTATGAAGCTGGTATATACGTGGATGTTGTAACAGGAGAACCTGTATTTTCTTCCAAGGATAAATATGATTCAGGCTGCGGGTGGCCAAGTTTCACTAAACCTATAGTACCAGAAGTTGTTACTTTTAAAGAGGATAAAAGTTATAATATGGTGAGAATTGAAGTAAGAAGCAGAAGTGGTAATACTCATTTAGGACATGTTTTTGAAGATGGACCTAAGGATAAAGGTGGTAAAAGATATTGTATAAATAGTGCCTCTATAAAGTTTATACCTTATGATAAGATGGAAGAAGAAAGTTATGGATATCTTAAAAATCTTGTTAAATAAAAAATATAAGGGTACTATTATATAAAAGGATTATCTTTAAGGATGGTGCTATTATGTATAGCTTATTAATTGTAGATGATGAACCAATAATCAGAAGAGGCATACTTTCTTTGGTAAACTTCCAGGAATTGAATATAGGTGAAGTTTTTGAAGCTTCAGATGGAAAAGTAGCTCTCGATATTTTCAAGGAAAACTTACCAGACCTGCTACTTGCGGATATCAATATGCCTAAAATGAATGGACTTGAATTAACGGAAGTCTGTAAAGCAATTAAACCTGAAGTAAAGATATGCCTTATTACGGGTTATGATTATTTTGACTATGCTGTAAAGGCACTAAAACTAGGTGTTGATGACTACATTTTAAAACCTGTATCTAAAAATGATATTTATGAAGTGCTTAGAAAATTAATTGAAAAAATCGAGTTGGCAAGATCAAAGGAAGAGGTAGGTACCATACTAAGGTCACTGAAAAGTAAATCAATACCTACTACTGATAATGAAGGCTACAAAACCAAGATACAAAAGGAAATCGAAGTTAATATTGGCAATTCCAAATTATCATTAAGTTTTTTATCCTCTAAAATGGCTCTTAGTTTTGGATATCTTAGTACCCTTTTTAAGAGCCTTTTTGGGGTATCCTTCCAAGAATATGTATTTACTCAAAGGATGGAGAGAGCAAAAATTTTATTGCTCAGTACAGATATGAAGAATTATGAAATAGCTGAAAGTTTAGGTTTTGAAGATGCTAACTACTTTAGTGCCTCCTTTAAAAAGAAATATGGTATATCTCCAAATCAATATAAAGAGAAAGTAAGGGAATAGTTATGATGAAAATAAGATTACCTAAAAAGATAAGATCTCAAATCACTATTTTTTATTTTCTTGCAAGTTTAATTACAATTATTCTGATGGGATTAATTTTTTATGTAAGCATATCTAATATAGTACTAAATCAAAGTCTTAGCTCTACAAAAACAGCTATTAGTAAAAGTGGTAATTATGTAGAACTGTATGTAGCTAAATTAAAGTCTATCTCAAATATTATGGTGAAAGATCCTCTCACCATAAGGTATCTTAGTGAAAACACCAACCTAGTTATGAAAAATGATTTAAGTACTCTTATAAAAAATACTATAGAAAGTGATGCTTCAATTAAATCTATAGTAATCGTTGGTAAGGATTCCACACTACTTTCAAATGAAGAAAATTTAAATATGTCTATGTCCAGCGATATGATGAAAGAACAGTGGTATGTAGATGCAATAAATAGCAACAGTATGCCTGTACTTACTAAGGCTAGGATGCAAAAATTTTCTATGGACAAAGGTAATTGGGTAATTTCATTAAGTCAAGAAATAAAGGATGACAAAGGAAATAACCTAGGTGTTCTACTCATAGATATAAAATATATGGTTATTGATAATTTTCTAAATGATTTAAACGAGATTAATAAAGGTTATGCATTTATACTTAATAATAAATCAGAAGTAGTTTACCACAAAGACACAAATTATTTCGTTGATTCTAATCTTCAGAGCAAACTAATTAACGAAAGTAAAATGGCACAGGGTTATGATACAAAAAAGAAAATATTAATAGAGCCCTACAAAATTAAAAATACGGATTGGACTTTAATGGGAGTATCTTCCCTATATGAATTAAAGGCAATCAAAAGGCAACTTTTAGAAACTATAATATTTATGGGTTTATTACTTGTTTTTATTGCAGCCTATAGTAGCAGCTATTTTGCTGGAAGAATAACCCGTCCTTTAGCAAAACTTGAGAAAGCTATGGAAGAGATTGAAAAGGGACTCTCTAAAGTAGAAATAACAGAACAGGGTTGTTATGAGGTACAAAGTTTGGCATTACATTTTAATAATATGATAAATAAAATTGAAAGATTACTTGAAGAAATCGCCCAAAAAGAAAAGTATTTGAGAACCTTTGAACTAAATGTTCTCCAGAGCCAAATAAATCCCCATTTTTTATATAATACCCTTGATACTATTGTTTGGATGGCAGAATTTAACAATACTAAAAAAGTTATTTCTGTAACAAAGGCCTTAGCTCAATTTTTTAGATTGTCTTTAAGCGGAGGCAGTGAGCTAACAACAGTAGAAAAGGAAATTGAACATGTGAAGCAGTATTTATACATCCAAAAGGAACGCTATGAAGACAAGCTTAATTACGATTTTCAATTTGATTCGGCTATTTCTGATTGCAGAATATTAAAAATTATTCTACAACCTATAGTGGAAAATGCAATTTACCATGGAATAAGGGAAACAGATAGACCTGGCCATATCAAAATCACAGCAGGATATAAGGAAGACGGTATTTTGTTTACTGTAAAAGATACTGGCCAAGGCTTTGATTTATGTATTCTTGAGAAGGAAGAAGTAAAAAAGGACATCAAGTTAGGTGGAGTCGGTATAAAAAATGTTGATAAGAGAATAAAACTTTTTTATGGTGAAGAGTATGGTGTAAAAATAGAATCCGAAATAGGCGTTGGTACTACGGTCTATATTAAAATAGGCCTTCAATAAAAAAACAAATAGCCTATTAATTTCCCCTCAAAATGTCTTGAATTAGGATTTCCATTGTTCTACTCTCTTCAAAACTTGGATCTAGGGTTAAGGATTTTAATGTATACTCTAGGGCTTTTTCAATTTGGCTTAAATTGTAACTACAAAGCGCAATTTTATAATAGATTTCAGCACTAGCACCATAGAATTCATAGGAATATTCAAAAAACCTTAGAGCTTGACTATCATAGCCAACATAACTTAACATTGAACCTATATAGTATGCTAAATCCCCTTCTTCACCAATGGGGAAGTAATGTTCCCAAACTTTATTCATCACAATTATTAATTCCTCTAAGGGGAAATTTTCCTCAGTATCTATTCTTTCTAGTAATATGTTATAACATTCTTGAAAGGTTCTCGCATCCCAAACTGTATACCGAAGAAATGTTAATATTTGTTTTGTCTCTAAAGACTCACTAAGTGGAACAAATGCTTTTTTTATAATATAAAAATCATCTGGTCCGATACTTTCTATTATGTCATTATAGGCCATAGTGGTTTCTACAAAAGCATGAGTACTGTTACTTAATAAAAATAAGGACATGTTTACATTCTCATGTTCATAGATACTATGAATAGCCTTTCCCCCAAGATTTTTAAAATATTGTTCTATAGAATGAAAGTTAACCGTCATAGAAATACAGCCGTGTTTTGATAAAAATGGATGAGAATTATTTAACATGGCTTTTTCATTTTTATAACCTTTATCCGCTGAAATTAAAACGATATCATCCTTAAATACTTTTTTTAACCTAGAAATACAACGCAAGGCCATAATTGGTATGGAAAAAGCTGTATCCTCCAAATGATTTTTATAATATAAAAGTATATCATTAAAATCATTATCTTCATAATAATCATTACCTTGGATTTCCTTATCTGTATAGTAGTAATCTAGTCCTGCCAGTATGGATTTATCTTCTGGATCAATTTTACTCTCTGGAGAAGTTACTGTAATTAACCCTTCAAAGATTTTCTCCTTGCTCACATAAAAGCTGTCTTGAGGGAGACTATCAAAGGTATAATTTGCAATTAGAATTAAAGGGTTTTTTAGATTTGCCTTGGTTAGCACTTCCCCACTATTTCTTAATTGAAGTTGTTCATCTACAGCTATGTCAAAGGTTGCGCAATCAAGTATACCAGAATCAAAATAAGGCTTTAAAAAACTATGATTAAGCCAATACTCAATATTTTTCTCAGAAAAATCAGTAACTATGTATTTAAATTTAAACCCTTTCAGGGAAGAGTTCTCGATTATATGTAAAAATCTTTTTAGAAAGGTATAAGTAAATCGCCCTACTCCAGAAGCAAGTTCCATTATATAAATAGTAGTATCCTTATCTAAATCTGTCCTAGTAATATAGTCTCTGCAATACCCAAAAACAGTCTTTGCATATAGGTTTGCAATGTACGGATTAGTTGTAATATATTGAGGTACAATTCCTTTAATCCAAGCTTCTGGTCCCTGGTTTGCAAAGAAATCTGTCTGTAGGCTCCAAAGCATTGATTGAGATAATGGTTTATTCGCCTCAAGTACAATGCCCGAATGTTCAGCGGTTGTAGACTTTACGGTTCTATTAATATTGTATTGTTTAATTTTTTTCTTCAACTGATGTTACCTCCTGAATATATAAATATAATGAGTTTTACTAATATAATGAGTTTTACTAACATGATGATTATACTATTAGCATTTATATATGTACAGTTATCAATGCAATAATAAAGGGCTAGGTAAAACCCAAATTATCCTAATGTTATTTATGATTAAAATAAGACTTTATCTCTTCTGGAGCCTTAAATACCCCAAAAACAGAAATACTATTTATAGTGTCCTTAACTAACTCAAGTGAAACACCATTTTGAATAAATAATCCACCTAAAACTTTTATATTTATTTTTTTATTCTCTTTTTTCAATTGTAGTAGTTGTTTTAAATCATATATGAATATTCCTATAGTTAAACTATGCTCATATTTTTCAATAGTGTTATTAATAAAACTTTCATTTTTAAGTAGCTCATTATTAATTGCTTTAATCACGAAATCAGTTTTATTAGTGTAAATTCCCTTTTGAACTAACATCTCTATTTTATCCAAATCAACGATATTAATATTTACATTTAGTTTTTCTGTATTCATAAATACTCCCCCTATACTCTTGATATAATATCATTGTAGTATGAGGGGAGTATGATATCAAGTGTCCAAAGCACTCTAAATAAAAAAAGACTTGAAGATGATATAATAATTCTTCTTCAAATCCAAAATATTTTATACTGCGTAATTTCTACAAATGTTCATTGATGTTAGAGTATTCCCTGTCATTGCATGTGAGAATTTTCGAATTATACCAACCCTCCACATTGTCTTGGAGATTGTAATCTTTCTGACATAGCAAAATCTGTTTTTAATTTTTTTTACTAATACCAGGGTATTTTTTCTTTTTTTGTTACTAATTATATAAATGGACTTAAAATTATGATATGTTAATAATAATTTAGTTTGTATTATATTAGTAAAGAAAATTAAGGACAGGTGTTTAGGTGAGAGAGACATGAAGAAAAGTAAAAACCAAATTTTAAAAGAAAGAAGGTTTATTTTTTGAAAATTATTAAAAAAGTATTTAGTGGTTGGATAATCCCAATTGTCGCGGCATTAATTATTTCCTTGGTGATAAGAAAATTTGTATTTTTCAACATAATTGTTCCAACAGAATCTATGTTTCCTACTATTATGATTGGAGATAGAATTTCAGTAACAAGAATTTATAATAAGGATAAATTAAAAAGAGGGGATATAGTAGTTTTTCATTCTGATGAATTAAAAATGGACTTGGTAAAAAGGCTCATTGGTCTTCCAGGAGATAAAATTGAAGTTAAAGAGGATGGAAGTGTTTATGTTAATTCTGACAAGTTAGATGAACCTTATGTTTCTTCTGGAGCAGTTAAATTTGGAGATTTTAAGGTTCCTGCTGAAAGCTTCTTTTTTCTAGGAGATAATAGACAGGTTTCAAAGGATAGTAGATATTGGGATAATCCTTACATAAATGAAAGGGATATAATGGGTGTTGCTAGAATTACCATATTCCCTATCAATAGATTTTCAATTTTAAAATAGACCTAATCCTCATATCTATATTATAAGATGCAAGGTAAAGATTAAGACTCAAGCATTTTAATCTTTACACTTGCATCATATTCAAAATTTAGATCTTATATTTTTTCTCGAGGAGTGTAATGAGTGTGAAGTAATCGATGGGCTTTTTCACCACCTATCTCCCCTATATATTCCTCGTATAGAGCTATCACCGCTGGATTTTCATGAGATTTTCTGATTTTTTTATTTTTATCCTCTTTGTAGATAGCTTCCATTCTCTTTTTAACTATTTCTATATCGCCAAAGTGATAGGGTTGACCTCCTCCATCAATACAACCACCAGGACAAGCCATTATTTCAATAGCATGATAATGAGCCTTTCCAGATTGTATGGATTCTAGAAGTTTTCTTGCATTTCCCAGTCCATGAGCAACACAGATTTTAATATCCTCATCATTTATGCGCACAGTTGCTTCTTTTAGTCCATCAAGTCCTCTAACATCGTGAAATTCTACTTTCTTAAGTGGCTTCTTTGTAAGCCATTCATAGGTAGTTCTTAAGGTTGCCTCAATGACTCCGCCTGTGGTTCCGAAGATAACTGACGCTCCAGTTGATTCTCCTAATGGGTCATCAAAATCTTCATCTGGAAGTTCAGTGAAGTTTATTCCTGCTTCTTTTATCATGTCTGTAAGTTCTCTTGTTGTTATAACAAGATCAACATTTTTATCACCTTCATGTTCGAGTTCAGGTCTACTAATTTCATATTTCTTTGCGATGCAAGGCATTACGGATACAACTACTATTTTTTCTGGGGCTATCCCCATCTTTTCTGCTAAATAGGTTTTTGCAATAGTTCCGAACATTATGTGAGGAGATTTGCAGGTAGAGGGTATATCAAGTAAGTCAGGAAATTGATGTTCAATAAACTTCACCCAACTAGGACAACAGCTTGTTAAAATCGGTAACTTCCCTCCATTTTGGAGTCTATCAATAAATTCATGCGCTTCCTCAACTATAGTTACATCTGCTGCAAAATCTGTATCAAATACCTTTTTAAATCCAATTCTTCTAAGAGCTGCCACCATCTTTCCAGTTACTATAGTTCCTGGTTCCATACCAAATTTCTCACCTAAAGTTACTCTTATAGCAGGGGCAGTTTGAACTATTACATATCTATCAGGGTCAGATAAAACCTCCCATACCTTAGGAACATTGTTTACTTGAGTTAAGGCTGCTGTAGGGCACACCGCAACACATTGGCCACAAAAGGTACACATAGTATCTATCATTGGAAGACCGAAAGCAGGTGACACTACAGTTTCAAAACCTCTATCTACGGCTGAATATATATTACAGGTTTGAACTTCATTACACATTGTCTCACATCTTCTGCACATGATACATTTATCAAGGTTTCTATAAAGGGCTCCACTTGATGAATCTTTTTTATAATTAGACATTGCACCTTTATATTTAATTTTTCTTACTCCAAGTTCAGCTGCTATAAGCTGAAGCTGACATTGAGTGTTTTTTTCACAAACTAGGCAATCCGTAGGATGGTCAGATAATAAAAGTTCAACCATGGTACGTCTAGCTTTTATGGCTCTAAGGGTATTTGTCTTAACAACCATTCCTTCCATAACTTCAGTTGAACAGGAGGGAGCAAGATTTCGACGGCCTTCAATTTCCACTAGACATACTCTGCAAGAGGCAGTTCTATTTACCATTTTAATATCATGTAAATCAAGATAACATAGAGTTGGAATTTCTATATTCACCTTTTTGGCTGCATCTAGGACGGAAGTTCCTTCCGGTACTTTAACACTATAACCATTTATATTTAGATTAATGGTTTTCATAATAGTAGCTCCTTTCAAAAGCTTATTTTCTTGTTATTGCTTTAAATTTACAGGTAGCTTCACAAGCTCCACATTTTATACACTTTTCTTTATCAACTAAATGTGGCTGCTTTACAGACCCAGAAATAGCATTTACAGGGCATACCTTAGAACAAGCAGTACATCCAATACATTTTTCTGTGTTTATATGGTATTTTAAAAGTGAAGTGCATACTCCAGCTGGACAAACTTTATCCTTAACATGAGCCACATATTCATCCCAGAAAAAATTCATGGTGCTAAGCACTGGATTAGGAGAGGTCTGACCAAGTCCACAAAGAGAAGAATCTTTAATTATAGCTCCAAGATCTTTTAAGCCTTCTAAATGTTCCATGGTGCCATTCCCATCAGTAATATCCTTCAGTATCTCTAATAATCTTTTATTCCCAATTCTACAAGCAGTACATCTGCCACAGGATTCATCTACGGAGAATTCAAGATAGAACTTTGATATGTTTACCATGCAATCACTTTCGTCCATAATAATCATACCTCCAGAACCCATCATAGATCCTATTTTAGTAAGACTCTCATAATCTATAGGAGTATCTAAATGTTGCTTTGGAATACATCCACCAGAAGGTCCACCAGTTTGAACAGCCTTAAATTCTTTGTTATTATTAATTCCTCCACCAAGTTCATAAATAATTTCTCTTAAGGTAGTTCCCATTGGTACCTCTACTAAACCAACATTATTTATTTTTCCTGCCAGCGCAAAAACCTTAGTTCCCTTACTTTTCTCAGTTCCAATAGAACTAAACCACTCTGATCCTTTTAAAAGAATAGGGCATATATTGGCTAAGGTTTCAACGTTATTAATGTTAGTAGGCTTTTTCCACAATCCAACCTGAGATGGGAAAGGTGGTTTAACTGTTGGTTCCCCTCTCCCCCCTTCCATTGAATTAATTAGTGCGGTTTCCTCACCACAAATGAAGGCTCCAGCCCCATATTTCAATGTAATATCAAAGGAAAAACTACTACCTAAAATGTCCTTACCAAGAAGACCCGATTCATAGGCCTGCTTAATTGCTATTCTTAGTCTATGTATTGCTAATGGATATTCAGCCCTAATGTAAACAAATCCTTTTGAAGCTCCAATACAGTAACCTCCAATTGCCATGGCCTCTATCACAGAATGTGGATCTCCCTCAAGAATACTTCTATCCATAAAGGCACCTGGATCCCCTTCATCAGCATTACATATAATATATTTAATTTCCGATTTAGATTTTTTAGTCATTTCCCATTTTAACCCAGTAGGAAAACCACCACCACCTCTTCCTCTCAAACCACTTTTTTTAATTTCTTCAATTGTATTCGCCGGTGTCATTTCCGTTAATACCATTCCTAAGGCTTTATAACCCTCCTCGGCTATATATTCATTTATATTCTCTGGGTCAATTAAGCCACAATTCCTTAACGCAATTCTCATTTGCTTCTTATAAAATGGAATATCATTTTGCCTATGTAAACTTTCATTTGTAATAGGATCCTGGTATAAATATTCATCAATAATTTTGCCACCTAATACATGCTCCTTAAAGATACGTTTCGCTTTTTCAGGATTAACTTCAATATAGAATATATTTTCTGGCATCAACTTGAGGATTGGTCCTTTTTCGCAAAAGCCAAAACAACCTGTTGTAATTATCTTCACCTTATCTTTAAGTCCTGATGCTTCAAGTTCTGTTTTTAAAACCTGAATTACATCATTACTCTCCGATGCTTGACATCCAGTACCTCCGCATACTAATATATCTATACCTTCCTTAATTTTCTTAACTTCGTCATTTTCCTCGGTGCGATTTATGAGTAAGTCTTTTGATTTTTCTCTTAAAGTTTTAAGTTCTTTAATTGAGTTTATTTTTATCATAGAGATTTCTCCTTTTGCAGATTCATTATTAAACTTGTGAATACTCTTTAATTACTTTCTCCACATCCTCGACTTTAAATCTTCCATAAACCTTACCATCCACAATAACTACAGGTGCAAGTCCACAGGCACCAACACATCTTAATGTATCTATAGTGAACAAACCATCTTCCGTAGAATTGTTTTCTTTTATATTAAGCTGAACTTTAAATTCATTAAGAATTTTATCTGCACCCTTTACAAAACATGCTGTGCCAAGACAAACATTTATTAGATGCTTCCCTCTAGGCTTCATTGTAAAAAAAGAATAGAAAGTTACTACACCAAAGACTTTTGCAGCTGCAATATTAAGTTTTCTAGAAATAAAAAGCTGTAGATCTTCTGGCAGATATCCAAAAATATCCTGTGCCTCATGTAGCACATTTATAAGAGAACCTTCTTTCTCTTCTAATCCATCAATGTAAAGTTCAAGTTTTTTTAGGTTATCTGTATCTAGATTATATTGGCTTTTTTTAATTTTATCAGACATAAGTACAAGCCTCCTTTTAATAAATTCTTAATTTCTTCTATTAGGGAGTTGAAACATAATAAAAAGTTCCCTTATGGATATCATTTGCAGAAAAGCAGTAAATTATTACTATTTATACTGTCCTCTTGGAATTATTCACAGCACAAAAAAAGTGGATTAAATTACTCCACTTTTTTTATAATTCACTAGATATGGTCTTTTGAAAATAATCTCTGTTATATTCTACAGATACGTCATTAGGTTTGTATTCTGATGCTTTATTATTATATCTTATTGCTTCTTTTATATTTCCAAGTTTGTAGTAACATACACATAACTGTATACACGGTATAAAATTCCAATAATCACGGGAAATAAATCCCCAACTATCTACAAGTTCCTTTAATTCTGTTGCAGTCTTATACCAGAAAATAGCTCTATTGTAATCAGCTAGATTAAAATAATAGTAACCTAGCTGACAGCAAATTTCACCCCTTGGAGTATCGTATTCAAAACTTTTTAATAAGGACCTAAGCATACTTTTCTTGTCATTTATATGGTTATAACACATTGAAAGATCAAAACAAGCTGAGATATTGTCCTCTAACCATCCCTCTTCAGTATTTAAAAATTTATTAAAAAATTTAATAGCTTCCTCATATTTTTCATTATAATATAACTCTCTAGCATAATAGTAAAGTCCTCTAGTAGATAGAGTTTTCCCCCTATTTATTAATTTTTCATAGATAGTCAGATTTCTACTTACTATATTCACATGTTCTTTTTTATGTGTAATACAAATATCTGAATTAATTATTTTTCCCCATAATTCTAAATGTTCATGTACAGGCTCTCTCCATTTGTAATTATTTAATCTTCTTAATAACCGCTCTCTATAATAAGATAAAGTAACCTTTCCATTTGCATCAAAACCTACATTATATTTCATCATTACTACGTCTACAGTCTTATCTAGCGTTTTTTTTAGTTCTCCTAGTTTAAGCCTATCCTCATCTAAAAGCACATCATCTGCATCTAACCACATAATATAATCTTTAGTAGCCTTTGAAAATGCAAAGTTTCTAGCTACAGAAAAATCATCAACCCATTCAAACTCATAAATTTCATCAGTAAAAACTCTACTTATCTCTTTAGTGTTATCAGTTGATCCCGTATCTACAATGATTATTTCATCCACTATATCCTTTATAGTATCCAAACATCTGGCAATAACATCTTCTTCATTTTTAACAATCATACACAAACTAATACTAAGCATAAAAACCCCCTTATAGAATTCACAGCGTTAACAGTGAGATAGCTCCAGCAACACTATTCTAATTTAATCTTTTAATTGTTATTTGCGCTGCAACAACAGGAGCCAATGCTAACTTTAGTGTAATAAGTGAGTTGTTTCTTAAAGTAATTTGATCATTTGCAGTAAGAACTAAAATTACTTCACCAGTGAGTTCACCGGTAGTTACTAGTGCAGAGATTGGTGTCGATGCATCTATTGTTCCATTTACAGCAAGTGCAATTTGTGCTCCTACTCCTGCTGTAAAAGTTACACCATAGAATATCTCATAAATTCCTGTTGTAGTTACAGTAATAGTTGTAGAACCTGCCGTATGAGTTATATTACTAAATGGCCCATTATTACTAAAAGGTATATTGCTTCCACCTAATATTGTTGTAGTTAAAATAGATGCAAAGTGGTAAACATAACCAAATGATAATAATCCGGCTCCTGTAGGGCCAGTTGGTCCAGTGGCACCTGTTGTACATTTTTTATTTCTACCATCGTCGCAGCAATCTCTATGACTAGGATTACTAACTTGACTTGAGCAACTTTCTTTAATATTATTATTGGTTTTGTTAGGATCACAATAATCTATGTCATTTTCCATTAAGTTATAAATACCACAGGGTAAGTTACTCTTTTTACATTTCTTATCCTCTTTATCTATAGCGCAATAACTATAACTTTCCATATTCATCCTCCTTTTATCAATATTTCAGTACTCCCATAATTTAGATCAGACAATTTCAGTATAGGAGATTCAGTTTGAACAAATGTAAGAATATTACCTCTATATAAATTATGAAAAATAAATAATAATTGCTACCCCAATGTTTTTACATTTTCATATCCAATAACCCTATCATTGCCCATTTCAGTTAAAATTGCTAAAAGTAATTTTTCTTTAACATAGTGATTACATAACCAGCCTCACTCTTGAAAAAATAAAGGGACTGTCTCAAAATTATTTTGAGACAGTCCCTTTACCCATTTAATAAAAACAAACTACAGGAGTACCAACCTGAATATTATCGAATATTGTCTTTGCTAAATTTATGGGTTGATTTACACAACCATGGGAACCATTTGACTTATAAATGTTTCCTCCAAACTCACCTCTCCAACTAGCATCATGCATTCCAATTCCGTTATTAAATGGCATCCAGTAGGTAACTGGTGCTTCGTAACCTGGTCCTTTTAATGTTGCATTTTTTTCTTTATACTTCAATTTAAAAACTCCTGCTGGTGTTGCATGATCTCTTATATTACCAGTAACAACATTTCCTTCTGCAATAAGAGTGCCGTTTTTATAAAACCATAAATGCTGCCTTCCCATATCTATTTCTACATAACTGTTTCCAATATCACCAGATTCATGCGATAAAGCAGTTTGACTATATGTTGGTTCTTTTGTTATAATTTGTCCTTCTTTTATGGATTTAATTAAAGCTTCTGTTTCTTTAGCAGTATTAATGGACCAGCCATAATCACCGCCATTTACATTTATTGTTTGCCCTGAGGTTGTTTTGAAACTTCTTGCCTTACCTACAGTATTATAATTACTAGAAAGTGTAGACACATAAGTTTTAACTTTCCCCTCATCAAAGGTCACACTAAATTTATCATCAACTTTAAGCCACTTATTTATTGTAGAACCATCTAAAACTTCTTTATTACTTCCAAAAGTGTAGGTAATTTTTGAGAGTGCATATTTATTAAGCATGTTTTTAACGTCGATAATTTTTTGTGAGTTTGAAGTATATTGTGGATTCACATAACATTTAATAGCTTCTAAATCTGTTGTAGTTTCATCCTTAAGAATTGCACTTGATACATAATTATATAAAATATCCTCATTAACCTTATTCCCTAGAACTTCAGGTACAATCACATAACCCTTATCTGTATATTCAAAGGTAGGATTTTTAGGTTCAATTATATTCTTACTATCAAAAAAAGAGCTCTTATACAATCGTTCTTTTAATAATTTCTTATCATAGGAAACTTCTTCTGTCATTTTAGAATTTTTTGCACTAAAAAATGCAGAAATCCACTTAAAGGCATTCTGCCTATCTTTAAAATCCAGAACTTCCCCATCAGAAGTATACTTTAAGCCAATGTCACTAGCTCTAATTTGTTCATTTTTACCGCCTCGCAGTTTCAGATTCATTGTGTATGACGAAAGCTCAGATGCCAATAGTCCATTTGCTTCCTGCACAGTTTTACCTGAAACATTAATGTTGTTGATTTGGGAACCATAGTAAAAATGATTCATGTAATATATTGCAATTCCAAAATATATAACAAGTAAAGTACAAAAAGAAATAATAATACCTACTAATATTTTATTTCGTTTAATTTTGAGTTTTTCTTTAATACTTATGAGTATTCTATTCCATTTATTTTTAGGTTTTTCTTTAATAGTTATGGCAATTTCACTACATCTATTTATTAGTTTTTCCGTAATACCCCCTCCTTCATAATTAAAACAAAATTTAGAATTAATTTTTTGTCTTCTTTAGAGACTAATTAATTATTTTTAAATACAGTTTATATTTCATTTTATGTATCACCTTCCAGATTTAAAACAATTATTGCTAATATTACTTTTAAAATTAAGTTTCAGAATTAAACACATAAAATACAATACTACTAGTCTCAATCTTTAGATAACATATATTTTTGTAATTATAATAGTTGTTATTAAGGCATATCTGCCTTCATCAGTTGCAATTCTCAAGAAAGGTTTATTATCATTTGTTTCTTTTATTATTTTTATTTATTTAAGTTTTCCTAGGATTTATTTTTCCTTTATTTTATATTATATCATAAAATTTTACTTATCTACAGTTGTTAATTAATTCTTTAAGTTACTTAATAAACCATTACTGAATTGCAAATAATCGTTGTTAACTACGAGTAATTATTGACTTTTTTTATATATCATGGTAAAATGTATGCCATACAAGATAATCTTACAAACTGTTAAGTAAGAAGACTATTGGTGATCATAAACTTCTTTTGTGTTATTTGTAGCGCCAATTAAGTGAGTATTAGAATTGGAGGAAGTAATTATGATTGATAGGTTGAGAAGTTGTATTTTATTTAAATATATTAAGCAACTAATACTAAGATATAAAGAGGATGATGTACCCTCAATGAGTGCACAAATATCCTATTATTTGATATTATCTTTTTTTCCATTTTTACTTTTCTTAATTAACTTGTTAAGTTTTACACACCTTTCAAGTGAAATATTAATTGCAAACTTCAGCACGTTTCTTCCAATGGAAACTGGCACCTTAGTAAAGAATATAGTGGCACAGACATTGCAGGCTAAAAGTACAGTTCTTTTATTTCTAGGTATGCTAGGAAGCCTTTGGTCAGCTTCTCGAGGGATATATGCTATTATAAAAGGTCTCAATAAAGCATATGATATAGATGAAAATCGTAGCTTTGTTAAACTGAATTCTATAGCTCTTATTTCAACCTTTGGAGTAATAATTATAATAATACTTGCCTTTACTATGATTGTATTTGGAAAGGTCATAGGAACTTATGTGTTTGGACTAATTGGAGCACAGGCTGTATTTAATATTATTTGGTCATTTTTAAGATATAGTATTCCTCTTACCTTAATGCTTCTAACATTTTCTCTACTATATAAATATGTTCCAAATAGACATTTAAAATTTAGCGATATCATAGTAGGCACTATTTTTGCAACTATTGGTTGGATTGCTATTTCCTTATTATTTTCTTTCTATGTTAATAACTTTTCAAATTATGAAAAGGTTTATGGAAGTTTGGGTGGGGTTATTGCATTAATCTTATGGATATATATAAGCACTTTAATAATTCTCATTGGTGGGGAGTTAAATGCTATTAAAATGTCTTTCATAGAATAGGATTTAATCTAGTTTAAGTAATAACACTTTATTTTGGGTAAAAGTTTAAAATAAATTAATATAACGGAAAACCCTGAATCAATTAATAAATTCAGGGTTTTAAAGTTATTTATTTCATCAGTTTTCTTCATTATTTCTTTTAATTAATTCTTTAACTTCCTTTTCTTTTTCGAAAAGAAGACAACCACCCTCATGTTCACCAAGTAGCATCCCTGTTTCATTAAGTTTTCTAAATAATGGTGACTTCAGAGCTTCTCTCAAAGTACAATCTTTTAAGTTAGTATCAGAATATGGTGAAAATGGGCAAGGTTCTGCTGAACCATCTACGTTAATATGAAAGAAACCTCTACCAGCTGCAAGGCATCCTCCTGAATACTTTTCATCACCAGGAAAGGAAATAAAAATGGCATCTTCATAACAGGCTCTAAGTTTTTGCTGCTCACATTCCAATACTTCCCGTTCAGTATCTGTTGGCGCCAAGTGTTTTGTTGCCTCTGTCACAGGAACATATTCTACAAAAACTACCCCCCTACAGCCTTTATTGTATAGCTTATCAAAAAAAGTTTTACTTGTTACAGTTTTCAAATTTTCATTTGTTACAGTAATAGAAACACCATATATGATGCCTTTTTTCTTAAGTTCATCCATTACATTCATTAAAACTTCATAAGTTCCTTCTCCTCGCCTACCATCTGTCTGTTCCTTGTCCCCTTCCATACTAAGCATAGGTACAAGATTTCTGTTTTTATCGAATAATTTTATATATTCTTCTTGAAGCATTGTGCCGTTAGTGAATATTGGAAACATAATTTCTTTCACCGCAGCTGCTTTTTCTATTAAATCTCTTCTCATCAAAGGTTCTCCGCCTGCAAGTAATATAAAGGAGATTCCAAGTTCTTTTGCTTCGTTGAATATACTTTCCCATTTTTTAGTAGTCATCTGATTATTTCCTAAGCCTTCTCCACAGGAGTTATTTTGCCTTGCATAACACCCCGTGCAAAATAAGTTACAACTGTTTGTTATACTTGAAATCAAAAAGGCAGGAATGTTCTCTTCGGTTTCTTCAAAGCTGGCCCTCTTCTTTTTTGCTTCTTTACTTGCTAATGCATATTTTAATACAAATGCAGTTTCTTTTGGGTTTTTAAAGGATGCCTTTACTATACCCTTTACAATATTTTCAATTCCAGTATTAACATATTCAGATAAACTAAAATCAGTTTTCATTCCTTCATCTCCTATGACTAACTTTTTTTATACACATTTTTTTATTTTTTTGCTCATCTACATAGGCTATGGCTCATAGTGCTACAATATTACCCCTCGCCCTAAGAACTTTTCGATATCAACTTTTATTTTTAATGAGTCTAGTGTTGGTCCATATCTCTTAATTACGTTTTCATCTTTACCTCTTGACCATTCATCTTTTTTTGCCCAAAAATCATAAAACTTCATATTTATTACTTCCTTTCACACTTTAAATTAATTTTATACAATTGATTTATTTTCAAAAAAATATTAAGTAAAACCCTTAGTTACAAAAAACTCTACTCAACATATCTTTTATTCAACTATAACTACTCTATCATCTTGTTTTTCTTATTTATCGATGCTTACCCACTCAATTTTAAGTTTGATTTGATTCAATTTAATTTCATACAATTTAATTCTCTAGTTAATTGTATATTTAATTATTTTACTTGTCAATCTACTTTTCGAGTATTTCAAATTTATCTACTTTAAAGGCATTAATATTGCTTATGAATATTAGTGAATTTTATTGTCGTCTTATAAATAGTTTTACAAACCATTTAGCATGATTTACTACTTTTGTAAAATTATTTACAGGAGTATACTCATGTTATTAAAACCTTTACTCACATACCTTTTACTCATGAGGAATCAGGGATGTCTATTACTTTAAATTTTGTAAATTGCTATAGAATAAACTTTATATAGAAAGGAGTGATATGACCAAATTAAATATAAAGGGGTGATATATGGAGAGATAATTTATTATGATTCATAAAAAATACGGGGGGTATAGTAATGCATCAAAAAAATTTAAAAATCAAATGCTTATTTATGGTTTTAATGATGATTTTCTCACAGGTAGTTATAATGTCACCTGAGGTTTTTGCTGACACCGTTAATTTAGCACAAGGTAAGAGCATCACTGCCAGTAACTACACTCAAACTTATGTGGCTACTAATTCTAATGATGGTAATGTTAACAGTTATTGGGAAGGTGCAGCTAATTCATATCCCAACACCCTTACTGTAGACCTTGGTAGTACACAGGCTGTGAACAAGGTCGTATTGAAATTAAATCCTGCTACCGTCTGGGCTACAAGAACACAGACTTTTTCTATCTTGGGTAGTACAGACAACATATCCTTTAGTACAATTACTGCTGCAACTACCTATACCTTTAACCCAAACACCAGCAATACAGTAACAATAAACTTTACAAACACAAGTATAAGGTATCTTCGCTTAAACTTTACCGCTAACAGCGGTAGCTCTGGAGCGCAAGTTGCAGAATTCGAAGTATATGGCGGAACTACTACACTCCAACCGGACCTATCAGTGACCGCGTTAACCTTCGCACCAGCGAACCCTACAGCAGGACAGACGATTACTCTCACAGCAACAGTTAAGAACCTGGGAACAACTGCAACAACAGCAGGAGTAATAAATGTTGTCGGCTTTAATATCGGAAGTACAAAAGTAACAGGTTCAACAACTTCATCCATAGCAGCCGGCGGCACAGCAACGGTAACCGCAAACTGGACATCAGTAGGAGGAACTTATACAGTATCAGCAAATGCAGATGATACAAATGTCATAGCTGAAAGTAGTGAAACAAATAACTCCTTTACTAGTATAACACAATTGCTTATTTCAGGTGGTGGAAGTACTACAAAATATGAAGGAGAAAGTGCTACACTTTCTGGCGGAGCAAAAATCAATACTGACCATTCAGGTTACACTGGTACAGGTTTCGTAGATGGTATTCAAACTTCAGGTTCTTCTCAAGCATTATTTACTGTCAATGTTTCAACTGCAGGCTATTATGATGTAACATTAAGGTATGCAGATGCTATGGGCAGCGACAGAACTATGAGCATCTACGTCAATGGTAATGACGTAAAACAGACTGTGCTTCCTAATTTGGCAACTTGGGATGCCTGGGGAAATAAGATTGAGACGCTTAACTTAAATGCAGGAAATAACACAATAGCATATAAATATGATACTGAAGATAATGGAAATATCAACTTAGACTTCATTACGGTTGGACCTACAACTGTTCAAAAGTCTGATCTAGTTGTTACTGATATCACTTGGACGCCTGCAAGCCCTATAGAAGGAACTGCAGTTAACTTTAGTGCAGTAGTAAAGAATAACGGAACAGCAGCAGGAGCTGCAGGTATCCTAGTATTCCAAGTTGACGGTACTCAGGTGACAGCATCATTGAATAATACAACTTCTATAGCTGTAGGAGGCACTGCTACTATTTCTGGAGGTAGTAGTTGGACTTCTGTCCTTGGAAACCATACAATAAAAGCAATTGTAGACAATTCAAACACAACAGCTGAGATTAATGAAACAAACAATAACTTCTCAAAAGTAGCCGCGCTAGTGGTTACACCAGTTTCCAGTTCAGACCTTGTGCCAGCGTCGGTTAGCTGGACTCCAGGTAACCCTTCTGCTGGCAATACTGTACCTTTCACTGTTTCCATCAAAAACCAGGGCACTATAACTTCTGCAAGTGGAGCCCATGGTATAACACTTATACTTACTGATGCCATAACGAATGCAGTTATCAAAACGCTTACGGGTTCCTACAATGGTGTTATTGCTGCCGGTACAACAACAAGCCCAATCAGTATGGGAAGTTTTACTGCTATCAACGGAAAATACAATATTAAAGTTCAGTTGGCTGTAGATAGCAATGAGATCTTAATAAAGCAATCAAACAATATCACTACACAATCCTTCTTCGTAGGGCGTGGTGCCAATATGCCTTACGACATGTATGAGGCTGAAGATGGAACTATTGGCGGCGGTGCATCCATAGTAGGACCAAATAGAATCATTGGTGATTTGGCCGGCGAAGCTTCTGGTAGAAAAGCAGTGACTTTGAACTCAACTGGTAGCTATGTTCAATTTACAACAAAAGCCAGTACAAACACTTTAGTAACACGTTTCTCAATTCCTGACGGTACTGGCGGTGATGGAAAGACCGCTACCCTCAATGTGTATATAAACGGTGTTTTCAATCAAACAATCACACTTACTTCCAAGTATTCCTGGTTGTATGGTTCAGAAACACTTCCTAGCAATGGACCTAGCGCAGGTGCGGCTAGACATATTTATGATGAAGCAAATATTATGTTCAATTCAAGTATTCCTGCCGGAAGCACCATCAAGCTACAAAAGGATGCTGCAAACGACTCTCAATATGCTATTGACTTTATAAGTTTAGAGCAGGTAACTCCTATAGCTAATCCTGATCCAACTAAGTATGTAACCCCTGCAGGATTTACACAACAAGATATTCAAAATGCAATTAATACAGCCAATCAGAATTCTGCTATGGTTGGTGTTTATCTACCTGCAGGAAATTATTTAGTATCCTACAAAATACAAGTTGGTAGTAAGCCACTAAAAATTGTAGGTGCTGGTCCATGGTATACTCGTTTAAGCACTGACCAAAATCAATCAGGCACTGATGCAGGATTTTCTACCAGTGCAGCAGCAAACGGATCTACCTTCTCAAATTTCTCTTTCTTTGGTAACTACACTATACGTAATGATGGTCCCGGTAAAGTCTTTGACTTCTCTAATGTTTCTGGCGACACTATCGACAACCTTTGGATTGAACACACAGTTTGTATGTATTGGGGTTTAAACACAGACAATATGGTAATTACAAACTGCCGAATTCGTAACACCTTTGCTGATGGTATCAATATGACCAATGGAAGTTGTGGAAACTTGGTTAGTAACTGTGAAGCTCGTGCAACGGGTGATGATAGCTTTGCATTATTCTCTGCCATCGATGGTGGTGGTTCTGATGAAATAAATAACACCTTTCAAAACCTTACAACTATATTAACCTGGCGTGCAGCCGGTATTGCAGTTTATGGTGGATATGCTAACACTTTCAAAAATATTTATATTGCAGATACCTTGTGTTACTCAGGTGTTACAATTAGTTCACTTGACTTTGGCTATGCAATGAACGGATTTGGTGCTTCACCAACAACTAATCTAGATAATATATCCTTAGTTCGTTGTGGAGGACATTTCTGGGGTACTCAGGTTTTCCCTGCTATATGGGTATTCTCAGCCTCTAAAATTTTTCAAGGTATCCGTGTAAGTAATGTAGATATCGTTGACCCTACCTATTCCGGAATTATGTTCCAAACAAATTACTCAGGTGGTGTAGCACAAAATCCAGTTAAAGACACTGTTTTCAATAACATCACAATTTCAGGAGCACAGAAGAGCGGAGATGCTTTTGATGCTAAATCAGGTATAGGGATTTGGGCAAATGAAGCCCCTGAAGCTGGTCAAGGACCTGCAGTTGGTTCTGCAACCTTTAACAATTTATCTATTATAAGCACAGTTACTCCAATAAAAAATACTACTACAACCTTTGCAATTACTGTGAATCCATAAGCCCCTAACTTTCTAGCTCTCTTCTTCAGCTCGGCTGATGAAGAGAGCTAGATTTTTATATTATTAAATTCTATGGTCAATAATGAATTCATCTTCATATTATATGGTGGGGTTCATAAAGAAAGGAGTAATAACATGTGGCTTTTTAATAATCGAAGATATTTTACAACTGGAGTTTTAACAAGGGCTCAACTTACAGACTTCATAAGAATATCCTGGGTTAACCTTGGAATGAATTCAGAGTTTCTTAAATACCAAGTTTATGATTGGAGTAATGGTACTCCAATTCTTTTAACGGCAGATTTTGTTCAATTAGATCCTATAGAAGTTAAATTAAGCGATATTAAAATTGTGACCTCAGGATATGGAGATTCTCTAGATGTTAAGCTTTATGAGGTACGTTTAAATATAATCAATAAAAAAAACACTATAGTAAATATATTCGGAATTAGTGATACTGGAATTATCAGTGAGGGTAATACTGTATTATATCGCCAGTTAGTTCCCTTAGCCTATAGAGATTACAACTCGAGTTTTTAAAGTTATATTAAGGGGAGATCTCAAAATAAAAATAATTATTTTAAGACCTCCCCTTTTGGTTTCAAAAATACTGGTTAATACTTAAAGGAAGTGAGAAGCATAGATAAACTAGTTAGTCTAATCATGCCAATTATTAGTGAGGAGTACCTTAAAGACAGTGTTAGAAGTATATGTAAACAGTCCTATAAGCATTGGGAATTAATTATCTTAGCTTATGACCCACTAAAAAAAATTTATGAAATAGTAAATAAATTTAATGATCCAAGAATTCATTTAGTAAAGCTAGCTACAGATTTAGGAATGCTTGAAGCCTTTTCTACTGGACTTAACTTATCAAGAGGCCACTATATAATTAGACATGATCCAGATGATATCAGTTTACCAAAACGTGTTGAACTTCAGGTAAGGTATCTTGAAGAACATAATGAGGTAGGAATGGTATCCTGTTGTATAAAAGCTTTTACCAAGGACTCTAGTTATAAAAGACAATGCAAAAATATAAATAGAGTACAAAACTTTTATAAAACTAAAGAAGATATTGATGATGCTTTCCTTAGAGGTAACTACCCTATTATTTTTCCCACTATAATGATACGAAGGGATCTTTTTAGAAATAATAGTATTTTAAATACAAAACCGAGTTTTGAAGATGAGATTAAAATAGTATTAAATCTATTGAAAGAAGGAAGTATTGAAAAAATAGATAAAGTTCTTTATTACTATCGTAGACATAGAAACGCTTATCATAATATTAATAATATAGATCCAAAAGTTTTTTTAAGAGCTGCTTTTGATGATATGGAATTAACCAATAGTATAAAATTCAGAGAATTTCATAAGGAATTGGTATCCCTTAAAGTAGAAAAGCTACATTCCAGCCAATCCAGCATTTTTCGAGTACTAATGCTTGTTGATGAACTTAATATTGGTGGTACTGAAACCTACATTTTTAACCTAACTAAAGCCTTAATAAAAATGGGGGTATATATTGTTATAGCAAGTTCGGGAGGTATTGCCGAAGAATTATTTAAGCTACATGGAATAAAGACTTTTAGGATTTCAATAAATATAAAATTAAAGGCACTTGAAGGGTTAAAACACCTTATAGATATTGAAAGAATTAATTTACTTCACTGTCATTTAATTAAGAGTATGGAGTTAGGTGCAGAAATCTATAAAAGATACAATATCTCCTACCTCATAACCCTACATGGAATGTTTTATTCAAAAGAAATTTTATTGGCTACTTGTATTAACGCAAAAGCAATTATCGCCGTTAGTAATCCTGTAAGAAACCTTTTTCTTGAAAGCCTTGAGACTAAATTTCAAGGGATACTTAAAGTAATTGCTAATGGCATTGATACGGAGACTTTTAAACCTGTCAAAGGTAAGAAAACCATTAGAAAAAATCTAGGTATTCCTGAGGACGCGGTTGTTATCCTGTACTGTAGCAGATTGGGTTGGGGAAAAGGAGCTGTAGCTGAGCAGGTTTTATCAAAGTTCAAGGAAATTTCACTTAAGAATAGCAATATATATTGTATTATCATGGGAGAGGGCGACAAAAAGAAGAGCATAATTAGGATGGCAGAAGAATTAAACATATCACTAAATAGAAAAGCAATTCACGTAATAGGTGCAAGATATGATGTATTATTATATTATCTAGAAAGTGATTTAGTTATTGGAACTGGAAGAGTTGCCTTAGAGGCCTTAAGTTGTGAAAGAGCAGTAATTGCTACTGGAAGTATTGGTTGTGTCGGCATTGTAAGTGAAGAAAATAAGGAAGAAATGTGGAATGTATATTTCGGAGATCACCAAGGTTTAGCAGATGCTGATAATAGCATCCTAACTAAGAGTCTTGAAAATTTAATTGCCCTTCCTGGTAGATCATTGGAATTAGGTAAATGGGGTAGAAAATGGTGTATTGAGAAATTTGAAATAGGAAAAATCACAAGTGAAATAATTAGCTTATATTATAATATATTAAAATCATAACAGCATTCTTTCATTAATTTACATGATAAAAGCAACTAAAAAACCTAACATTGAAATTATCAAATGTTAGGTTCTTTTAGTTACTTAATTAAAGAATTTAAAAATGGGGTCATTAATCTTTGTTTATATAAACTCATATAGCTAACCAGCTTTTGTTTTATCATTACTTCATTTGAAACGATATAAGCTATAGTTTTCAGTATATCCTGTTGTATTGAATTTGAATCTGTAGCTACTATTAAATCCTCTAAATCTAGGGATTTTACATAATCAAAACATTTAAATCTATACGCTAAACAAACAAAAGGGATTTCAGCTACGGTGGATAAAACATTAGCATGTAATTTAAAGTTTATTGAAAATGAGAATTGCTTTAAGATGCTTAATAATTCACCACCAGCATAAATATTTGTGTCTAGTATAATGTCCGTATAACAATCAATTTTATTATATAGTCTCTTGCTAGCCTCTACATCTCTTCCCCATAAAACAAACATATAGATTTTATAGCCCTGTTTTAAAAGAGTTTTGCAGGTGCAGGCTAATTGATCCTCCAAGTCACTTTCATTCTGTCCATATATTCTGTTCTCTGAGGTTCCCCAATTTATTCCTATTATTTTCTCATTATCCTTCCATTCCAAGACAGGAGAAAAATCGGGTATTATTTTAGACTTTATGAGCAAACCTGGGTCTCCACTAATTTCAACTTTATTTATATTTACGTTTACTGACTTTAGTAAAGCATAGGTCAAAGGTCCTCTTACACCAATATAACTTACTTTATTTACAAGATTAATTAATAGCATTTCTGTATTGTCATTAAATAGATAAGATGGTATCTTAGCGTCTTCTATTATTTTAATATAGGATTTATCTGCCCAATCATAACCACTTCCCCATATTAGAACCTGTTTTCCTTGCTTAATGCACTCATGGAGAATTTCAATAAACCCTGGAAGGAAGAGGGAGCCCCCTCCTAATATTATGATATCATATTGTGCTGTGTCTTTTATATTCACACAAAAATTGGAGGGTATAATTTCATACTTAGAGAGATCTAGATATTCACTACACAAATCATTAAAGATCTCCCACATTAATTCATCTCCTATATTATTAAAACCAAGCCAGCCTAAATAAAGTATTCTTTTCATAGTTGTTACCTCCATAATTTGTATGCAGTTAGTCCATAATTTCTTGTATAGCAGACTTATACACCTTAATGATTTCCTGGGTAGTTTTTCTAATATCAAAGATATTTCTAGACCATTCACTACTTGCCTTACCTATCTCTTTTATTGAATTTTTGTTTTTATAAATATAACTTAAATCTTCGTATAAAAAATGTGCATTATTTATTTTACTTGCCTTATGATCTGCGAAATAAATTCTCCAGGCTTCTTGAAAGTTATCTATGGTTAATAGCCCAAAATATCCTTGATTTCCTGTGGCAATTAAGGGTTTTGAGCAAGCCATTGCCTCTAATCCAACACGCCCGGTTCCTACTACGCAGTCACAATTGGAATAAAAATTTATCATGTTAGTTCTTTCACCAAAAAGGTGGATAAATTTTTCTTTTGAAGCATTATTAATTCTATCAGTAGTATTTTTAATTTCATTAAAGCCAGGTCCATCTCCAATTATAAAAGTATGAATATTCATCTTTTCTATATTTCGTAAATCTCTGCATACTCTTATTACATTTTCACAAATGTTAATCTTCCCCCAGGCCATTCTACTAGCGTATAGAACAACCATGGCATCTTCAGGTACTTGCAGTTGCTCCCGAATATTTGTAGAAACTCTAGGATAGAAAGTATTAAAATCTATCCCATTGGGAATTACTATCGATGGAACATTAAAGTCTTGAAGCCAATCGAAAACAGGCTCACTTACACTTATTACCTTCGTGGACTTACTTAACCTATCGGCTGCTATATCATGATAATATAAGCCATGAACAGTAAAGACACAGGGAATATTAAGATCTTTTGCAACATCTATACAAAGGGCCCCAGAAGGGGATTGATGAGCGTGTATAACATTAATACCTTCACTTTTAATAATCTTCTTAATTTTATCTTTGTACACAATAGCACTACTCTTAGAGTCAATTATAGTTAAAGGAAATTGCATAGTATAAATAGTGCAGCCTAATTTAGTAAAATCCTCATATAAAACTCCTTTATTGGATAATATAACTACAGAAATCCCAACTCTTATTAATTCTGTAGCCAAGGTCAATACATGAGTTTCAGTGCCTCCAATGTTCATACTATCCATAGTTAATAAAACTCTTATATGGTCAAAATTGATGTTATTTGATTTTTCATTATAGAATTCATGAGAACGCTGTTTTGAATGAATTCTATAATAATACAATTTATCTGGTAAATTATCTACACCGGTAGATAGAAGTTTTGTTATAAATTCGTAATCCTCAGCTCCCGTAAGTCTTCTTGTTAGACCTCCATATTTATCAAATAGTTTCCCTTGAAATAGAATTGTTCCGTAGCTTACACAATGTCCACCTTTTGAATATAATTCTTTAACATTATCTATGCCATAGTTGAGCCAGTTTTTTGCAGGCTTTGCATTTGCATAATTATCTTCAAAAGTTGAATAATTAGTACCTATAACATGGACCTCTGTATTTTTCTTTAAAAACTTAATTTGTTCTTCTATACGTTTAGGATGCGATAGATCATCTGAATCCTGGCAAGCTATAAATTCTCCTCTAGCAAGAAAAAAACCAAGGCTAACAGCTCCAGCAAAACCTAAATTTCTTGGAAGTGATGTGAAGATTATTAAATCTTGTTCTTGTAGAGATTTCTTATTGGTCTCAATCCATTTATTTATAACCTCAACACTGTTATCTGTAGAGGCATCATCAACGATAATAATTTCAATATTCTTATAGGTCTGATTCTTAATACTGTCAAGACATTCTACTATATATTGAGCATGATTATAATTAGTTATTACAACACTAACTAATCCTGATATTCTATTAAATAACACATTGTTCACTCCTTTTTTTTACTTTTGATAACTATTCTAAAATTAGATTCTTCCTAAATTTAAGCAGAAAATTGTTTGTTGTATATTTTATTACTATGTGATTGAATTGTTACAAAACAATATAAAATTTAAACCCCGTGATATTGAGAATCATTTTCAATATCACGGGGTTTAAATTTAGTGTTGCATAGTATGAAATATGAAAGGAGACTTTTAGCTTTATATTTTGAGATATTCCCTTATTTTATCATAGCTTCATAAAACTGCTTTGGAGTTACTCCATACTCATTTTTAAAGGCTCTAAAAAAATTCGAATAATCACCGAAGCCACATTGCTTATACACACTGGTAATTGGGGTATCTTTAAGAATTAGCTCCTTTGCTTCTATTAGTTTTTTCTGAATTATATATCTATGAATTGTAGTTCCTGTATGCTTTTTAAATTCTCTGGAAAGATGAAACTTGCTAAGATAAAAACATTCAGAAAGCTCATCAACAGTAATGTCTTCTTCTATATGTTCATTAATATATTTAATTATCCCATCTATTAGATTACTTTTTTTTATATTTACATCCAATCTTATCTTATCATTAAAGGTTATATTATTTATATGAACCATAAGTTCAATAATATATGCTTTATAAAGGAGTTCGTAACCTATCCCTTTATATTCTTCTAGACTAATTAGCTTGTTAAGAAGCGATCTTATATTTTGCTGTAGTTCAAAGTTTGCTCTTAAAACATTTTTTCTAATAAGGCTTTCAAAACAAAGCGAGAGATCAGTTTCCATAGTTGAAATCTCTTTTAAAAATGATCTATCTATCCATAGAACAATCCTTTCATAGGTTACGTCTTTTGAGTTTATAATAGCCTGATGAAGTTCTTTTGAATTTATTAAAATTATATCTCCAGGTTCTAGGCAATAAATTTTTCCTTCAATTAAATATGTTACATCTCCGGAAATAAAAAAGTAACATTCATAAAAATCGTGATGGTGAAGATTAATGCCCGCAAGATCATTATTTACATAGTGAAATATTTCATGATTACCTGGCAACATATATTGACGAGTTAGATATTTATGGGTTTTCATTTTCATTTAAAACACCTTCTGATTTTTTTTATTTACGTTTTGTCTTTATGATATTTTATCTAAGCATTTTTTGCAAGTCTTATAGCAAGAATAACATATTTGTTTAAGTATAAAAGGATTATAATTGATTTAAATTAGTATTCTGTAAGGGAGGAATATAATATGAAATTATCATTTAGATGGTATGGAGTTGATGATGCAGTAAAACTTCAATATATTAGACAAATACCAAGTATGTATAGCATTGTAACTGCAATTTATGATGTGCCTGTTGGAGAAAAGTGGAGTATTGAAAGCATATTTAGTCTAAAAAACCAAGTAGAGAATGTAGGCTTAAAGTTTGATGTTATTGAAAGTGTTCCAGTTCACGAGGATATTAAACTTGGATTATCTACAAGAGACAAATACATTGCTAATTATAAAGAAAATATAAAAAACCTCTCAAAAGCTGGGGTTAAGGTAATATGCTATAACTTTATGCCAGTATTTGACTGGACACGTACACAACTTGATAAAGTCTTAGAAGATGGTTCAACTGCTCTTGTTTACTATAAAGATCAGCTAGAAAAAATGGACCCTCTTACTGGAGAATTATCACTCCCAGGATGGGATACTAGCTATACCAAAGACCAACTTGCAGATTTATTTGAGAAATATTCAAAGGTAGATGAGGAGGTCCTATGGAGTAATCTTGAATACTTCCTTAAAGAAATTATACCTGTTGCAGAGGCATGTGATGTGAAGATGGCAATCCACCCAGACGATCCACCATATAGTATATTTGGACTTCCAAGAATAATCACCAATGAAAAAAACTTAGATAGATTCCTAAAGCTGGTAGATAACAAATATAACGGACTTACCTTATGTACTGGTTCTCTTGGTTCTGCAAGCTTTAATGATGTAGTAAGTATGGTGGATAAGTATTCTAGGCAAGGGCGTATCCATTTCATGCATGTAAGAAACGTAAAACTTCTTGAGGATGGTAGCTTTGAAGAAACCGCACATTACTCCCCTTGTGGTTCACTAGACATTGTAGAGATTATGAAAGTACTTCATAAAAATAACTTTGATGGATATCTTCGTCCTGATCATGGAAGAATGATTTGGGGTGAATCGGGAAGACCTGGTTATGGTTTATTTGACCGTGCATTAGGAGCTATGTATATTACAGGAATATGGGAAACTCTTGATAAAATCAGTAAAGGAGATAATTAAAATGAGCATACCCTTTAAAATAGATCTAAACAATAAAGTAGTAGTGATTACAGGTGGTGCAGGAGTTATTGGAAGTTGTTTTGTTAATGCTCTTGCTGAATGTGGGGCAAAGGTTGCAATACTTGATAGAGATTTAGCCCTAGCTGAAAAGAAAGCTGCAGCGGTTGTAGCGAATGGTAAAATCGCTCTAGGTTTTGAAGCTAATGTTCTTGATAAAGCAAGCCTAAAAAAAGCTCACCAAAGCATATTAGAAAAGTTTGGCCCCTGCGACATACTTATTAATGGGGCTGGTGGAAATAATCCAAAAGGAACAACAACTAAGGAATATCTATATGAAGAGGATCTGGTAGAAGAAAATAAAGACCTTGTCACCTTCTTCGATCTTGATGAAGATGGAATAAGATTTGTATTTGACCTTAACTTCCTTGGGACATTACTTCCTTCTCAAGAATTTACAAAGGATATGATTGGGAGAAAAGGTTGCAACATAATTAATGTTTCATCAATGAATGCATTTACTCCGCTGACAAAAATTCCTGCATATTCAGGTGCAAAAGCAGCGGTGTCAAACTTTACACAATGGTTAGCAGTTCATTTCTCAAAGGTAGGTATAAGAGTAAATGCAATTGCACCAGGTTTTCTTGTAACAAAGCAAAATGAGGCTCTTCTTAAGAACCCTGATGGAAGCCTTACTGCCCGTTCTCACAAGATATTAAACAGCACACCTATGGGCAGATTTGGTGAACCAGAAGAACTTATCGGAGCTCTTTTATTCCTAATACATGAAGACGCTTCAAGTTTTGTAAACGGTATAGTTCTTCCTATTGATGGCGGCTTCTCTGCATATTCTGGTGTTTAAGGTACTAAAAGATTAAATCTCTCGAATAATCTCTACACATCAAATACCCTACTTCAGGAAAAGGTATCCAAGCTGGGATTCCTTTTCCCATATAATTATTTATTAGCATAAAATTGCTGTATAACATAATATGCTAACTTCTTTTGTTTCTTATCTCTTGAAAAAAGCCCTTTTAAATTGTAGCCTCTTTGGATTTTATTATGTCGTCTTGGACACCTAAAATCATATAAAATCCAGGGGCTAATACCCTTAATATACTTAACACCACTAATGGTTTTAATTTGTTTTTTATAAATATCTTCTTGCATGTCTTCAGTGAATAAATCGTCGTAGGTACCTCTATACCCTGCACAGGCATCTGCACCAAATTCTGAAATAATCACAGGCTTAGTAATGTTACTATTGATAAAGCAGCTTGGAAGCTTTTCGAAATCTGGATCATACCAGCCATAATATTCATTGATTCCTAGTATATCTAGGTAGTCCGCCAGCCTATCATCAATCTTATTTTCAACATGATCCACTAGACATGCAGCGGATACTAGCCTTGTAGGATCCTCTTCTTTAGCGGTAATAGCTAAATTCCTCATAAAATCAAGCCTAGAATTGGTATCAGCATTCTCATTACCTACAGACCATATAATAACACTTGCCCTATTACTATCCCTAGTGATTAATTCCTTCAATTGGTTCTGTGCATCCATTAACGTAACTGGATTATCAAAATCAATAGCCCAATACACTGGTATCTCTTCCCATAACATTATTCCCATCTCATCAGCAATTTTAGCAGTTTTTTCTGTATGAGGATAATGTGCTAGCCTCATATAATTACAATTCATTTCCTTTGCTAATTTTAGGTTTTCAATTATTTCTTCCTCTTTAATTGCTTTTCCATTTACTACACTTTCTTCATGGCAGGATATCCCCTTAAGAAAAATCTCTTTACCATTTAAATATATATCTGTTCCTTTAACCTGTATTTCTCTAAATCCAATATTTTCTTTAATAACGTCATGCTGGCAGGAAACTTCTACCCTATACAATTTAGGATCTTCTGGGCTCCACAATTTAGGTTGGCTTTGTATAATCTCGTAGCCTTTACCTTCTTTGATACTAATAATATTCTTTATACCTAACTCAGGTATTTTTAAAGTTGCCTCACAATTTATTTTAAAGTTCAATTGAATTTTTATCTTTATATCCTTAAAATTGCTACCATTAACCAGACTAATATTAAAATTCTTTATGAACACCTCAGGAAGTCTTATGATTTCCACATCTCTATAGAGTCCACCATAATTATACCAATCAGTATTATTAGCTGGTACTTGATTTTTTCTTCTAGTGCTATTAACAACAATGGTAACGCGATTATACATTTGAACACGATGAGTAATATCGAGAAACATAGGGGTTGATCCACCCTTATGGTACCCTATGATTTCCTTGTTAAGAAAAATATAAGCCTCATAATTTGCAGCTCCACATTTTAAGAATACCTTTTTTTCACCTCTATTAATATATTTAAAGGTACGTGTATATATTGCAGAACCTTCGTAATAAAAATACTCAGGTTTTTCAGTATTCCAACAGGAGGGTACAAAAACTTTTTCCCAGTCTTCAAAATCATAATCTAAAGGAAAATCCCTTCCCTTATCATCCCTCGATTCTTCCTTATACCACTCAGCACGTAAGAAAGTATCATATTGATCAATACAAAAATTCCAATATCCATTTAAAGATTCCTTTTCTCTTCCACTATCGTAAATCATATCTTCATAAGTTATATTAGCTTTGGTATACTTTAATTTAAACTCCTCATTATGTATATTTTCCTGATAATTACTTTTTTGATCCTCCATATATTTTCCTCCTCGTCGCATTTATCCTAAATTAATTATACAATTCTAACTTCTCCAGGAGTTTTCCCAGTAACCTTTTTGTAGGAATTGTAGAAATAGCATACATTTGAGAAACCAGTTGAAAAGGCTATTTCCTCTACGGATAACCCTGAGTACTTTAAAAAATATGTTGCCTTTTCAATCTTCTGCTTAATAACATAATCAGAAAAACTCATACCTATTTCTTTTTTAAACAATCTACTAAAATAGCTAGTATTCATTTTTATATAATCTGACATTTTATCACAGGTAATATGTTCATTTAAATTTTCATCAATATATTTCAATACTTTTTTTATTTCAGTTCCAAAATTTTTATCAAGCACCTCTTGTAATCCTTTGCTATAAATATTAATAACCCGCTCCAAGGATTGTACACATGCATCCATTGTGTCGAAACCAGTATTACAGTCTATCTCAATACTCTTTTTATTTGCCAAGGATTTTATATCTATAATTAAATTATTAAATAAAACTTTAACTATACCTGGGGCATAATTACTGTTTTTTATTTCATTAGATAATTTCAATGTAAAGTTTATTATTTTTTCACTACTGTAGGTAAGCAACACTTCAATCCATTCATCTTTATATTTGCTGTATAAATTGTTATACCCAATCCATTTTTCTTTTTTACATCTTACAATTCCTAAACTTCCGATATAAAAATATTCAGTTCTAAGCTCCTGACACTCTTTAAAGGCTTCATTAATTTTAAATATATCAGTATAAATACTACTAGTGCAGATTGAGATCTTAAGGTTAAAATTTTCATTAATACATTTCTGATATTGTTGTAGTTTAAAATTAAATGAGTTATCCTTTTTCACAGCTCTATCTCCCCAGAAAAGTATACACTTCGTACTCATATTAAAATCAAAGTAACTATATTTTTTATTGTCCTCATTTACCTCATGAAATATTTTTTCCATAGCAAAGGCTAATAATTGATTACTAATCTTTGCAACTTCAATACTTATATCAAAGTTATCTATAAAAATATTAGTTAATATATAAGCTTTATTAGGAAGTCTTATATCAAGTGCTTCTGCTTCTTTGCTAATTTTCAGAATATCTTTGTCAATATCCTTACAATTTATTAAGTCCTTTAATATTTTTTGTTTTAAAATATTCTTATTGATATTTAATTCTTCATCAATAGCTGAAATTTTAGTATTAATACTATTTTCATATTCAATTTTTTCTCTTAAGTTAATAATCATGTCCACAAGAATTTCTTTAGTTAATGTATACTTCAATACATAATCACAGGCTTTTAACCTAAGTGCTTGTTTCGCATAGTTAAAACTTTCATGGCATGTCAATATTATGGGTTTAATATTAGGAACTAGGATTTGAGCCTTTTCAATTAATAAAAGACCATTTATTCCAGGCATTGTTATATCTGTTATTACAACTTCAGGCATAAATTCTTTAATTAAATCTAATCCTTTTTCTCCATTATCTGCTTCTCCAATGACTGTAAACCCATACGTCTCCCAGTTTATTATTTTCTTCAGCCCTATTAACATTTCAATATCATCGTCAATTATAACTACTTTAATCATAAAAATCCTCCTATTTTAGTGGTAAGTTTATACTTACAGTAGTCCCTTTATTAATTTCACTATTAATTTGAAGTCCATATCCTTCACCGAAATTAAGCTTAATCCTTTCATTTACATTACTTAAACCTATACCAGAAAACTTATTTTTCTTAAGCTTATTACTATTTACTTTTTCTGTATCAAAACCATTGCCATTATCCTCAATTAGTATTAAACATTCTGATTCAGTTTTTTTTACATATATTTTTATGTTTATTTGAATCCTTTCATCCTCAGCACCATGCATTATTGAATTTTCTACAATAGGTTGTAATAATAATCTAGGGATTCTATAATCCTTTAAATCTTCTTCAAGCCTTACTTCAAGATTAATATTTATAGAGTGTCTCATTTGTAATATTGAAATATAATTATTTACATTATCTATCTCATTTTCCATAGTAATTAATTCACCATCTTTATTTATTATCATCCTTAGAAGTTTCACCAAGGATAATACCATATTTGCAGCCTTTTCATTATTATTATTAATAGCTGCCCACCTTATGGAATTTAAAGTGTTAAATAGAAAATGAGGACTAATTTGAGCCTGTAACATTTCCAGCTCAGCAGCTCTTTTTTTTCTTTCCTTTTCAATATTTTCCCCCATTAAATTCTTTATGTCAGTTTTCATCCTAAAAAAACTTTTTTGTAGAGATCCAATTTCATCTTTTCTCATAATATTAGAAACAGAATTATAGTTATTAATATCAAAGTTTTTCATTTCTTCAGCTAATTCTTTTAAAGGCGTTGAAATACCTTTGCTTATAATCCCTGCTGCGAGAGTGAATATTAGAACACATATAAAATAAATGAATAATAACTTATCTCTTTGTTGATTCACTGGACTAATAAACATATCATAGGATTTCATTTCTACTAGATAGTAGTCTGTATTGAATACCTTGCTATATACAACTAAATCTTTGGGTCCACTCTGATTTGTATTTATAAAATAACCTTTATCACCCTTAAGCATTTTATTTGTAAATATTTGATCAATACTCTTCCCTACAAACTTATCTTTATAAGCAGAAATAATAACCTCTTCGTTTACAATAAACCTTTTGACTTTGGTATCGTTTCCAAGCATAATGGATCTAATTTCATTTTCAGGAATACTTACAATATATACTCCATATTTTTTATTGTTACCTGTATCGAAAAGATCCTTTTTTAGAGTGATAACATAGGGATAAGAAATTTTTTCTGAATTTATATAGCTACCCTCGATATTATCCCATTGAATATTATAATTAGAAATATTAAAGTCTTTTAAATACTGGTCTAAATATATATTTTCATTTGATAAACTTTGTTCCCAATTAGTAAACCTTATCCCCTCTGAATCTAAAAGTGTAAAATATAATTTATGATTAAAATTAGTATTTACAATATTATTAAAAAATCGATTAAGGTAATTCAAATTTTCAAGGAACTTCATCTTTTCATCTGGACCTAAGGTTTGGGAGTTAATAGATTTATCAATTAAAAACTTTTTAATATTATAATCATAATTAACATAGACGCAAGTAAAGGCCATATTATTAAAAACATTATCAAGGTCCTTTGTGATAATAACTAGGGACTTTAAAGTATCATTATAAGTATTATCAATCATTAAATTCTTTATAGTATTATAGGAATATGAATATACGATTGTTAAAGGTAACACTATGATTATTATAAAAGAAATTACCAATTTACTTATCAAATTCATGGAATTTAATCTATTAATGCTTTTACTTAACATATTAATTACCGCCTATTTTTTTGTTATTTAAATTAACAATACTTATGTATATAATAACATATTATAGAGGTTGCCTTATCACTGACAACCTCTTAATTAGGTTATTTTTTTATTTTTTTATATCCATCTAACATATTTTGAATGGATTTATCAAGGGCTTGTGCTCCCATAAGATACTTTTCCGATTCCTGACTTACTAAGTCTTGTGTTTGTTTTTCTACATCACTTAAATCACTTGAATTTTTCAAATAATTCACTTCAAATTTAGGATTATTATATACCTTTATTAAAGAATCCATATCATAATACTTTTCATTTGTTCCAATTAATTCTTTCACAATCTTAGCTTTATCTTGATTTTTAACACCAGTAAAACCAGTTAATGGAGCAATCTTTGAACGATTCTCAGAATAGAATCTTAAAAATTTATATGCTGCATCTTTATTTTTACTATTTTTACTTACTCCAAAATAATGTGAATCTCCAAAGGTACGACCTTCTTTACTATCTTCAAACCTTGGTAAAGGTGCAAAGGCAGTGGCGAATTCATGTGGGTATTTAGCTACATTTTGTATTTCTGAAACCATCCAAGCTCCTGTTGCCAGCATTCCAACTTTCCCATTAAAAAATTGTGTTCTATAAGCTAGGTTCATTGCCTTTACATCTGAATAAGGCACTTGACTTTTATCTACTGTTTCCATATCAAATCTTAACTTCATCCAATCTTTAAACATTGGCTTTTCTACTACAAGATTTTTATCTTTATCGTAAAACAAAGGACTAGTGTTATTTGCATATATGCCCATTTTTATATAATCAGGCCAGCTGTGCATATAGGAACCATAGGTCTTATCTTTACCTGTGCCACTAGTTAGCTTTTTTGCATACATTCTATAATCATCCCAAGACCAGTTCAAGGCTGGTACTGGTAATGCTGCTTCATCAAGTAGTTTTTTATTTAGCATTACAAACCAAGTAGTTTCAAAGGTTGGTATTGCATAAGTTTTATTATCTACTATAAAGTGATAACTATAAGTTTTATCAAAGTCCACTCCTTCCTTTTTTATATAACTATCTAAGGGTTCCATTACACCTGCTTTTATAAAATCAGCAACAGAGGATGCTCCTGAAGCTCCGAATACATCAACATCATTATTACTTGACATGAGCGTTGTATTCATCTTCTGTAAATAATCAGCATTGTTATTATCAGTAGGATATACAAATTTAACCTTAATGTTTTTATTTTTCTCTTCAAAAGCTTTTACTATATTATCCTGTTGCTCTGTGTAACCGGTCTTTTCCCAGGTGTAAAAGGTTATGGTAACTGGATCAGTGGTTTTTTCTGTGGATTCAGTACTACGCTTACTACTATTACCACAGGATGAGAATAATAGTGCACAGGATAAAGTAGACATTAATAATGCAATTGTCTTTTTCCCAAACTTTTTCATATTAACTTTCCCCCTATTATTTTTTTATATTGTACCCCACCTTTTGTGGTGCAAAATAATGTTTCTAAAGCCCTAGCCCTTAACTGCTCCATTAGTTATTCCTTCAATAACACTTCTCTGTCCAATTAGAAATACTATAATTAATGGAAGCGTAGCAGATACTGCTGCTGCCATCATTAGTGCGTAATCAGCAGAAAAATCAGTTACAAAGGACTTAATTCCAATTTGTATGGTAAATAACTTTTGTGAATTTAAAAATATTAACGGATGCATATAGTCGTTCCAGGTCCATACAAATTTAAGTATGGCCAAGGTTGCTAAAGCTGGTTTACTTATTGGAATTATTATTCTTAAAAATATGGTGAGGTAATTAGCCCCATCTATTTTTGAGGCCTCCATAATTGAATCAGGAATAGAAGTCATATATTGTCTTAAAAAAAATATTCCAAATATACTAAAACTCCCAATCAAAATCAATCCCTCATGGGTATCATATAAATTCAGATTATTTAGAATCATAAACTGAGGCACTATCGTTACCTGATCCGGGATCATCATGGTGGCTAGAAATAATAAAAATAACTGATTTTTGAATTTAAAATCCAACTTAGCAAAAGCAAAACCTGCCATGGCAGAAATTGCAACTTGAAAGAAGGTGGTTAGAACTGTTACTTTAATTGAATTCCAATAATACAGGCCAAAATTATATTGGTCGCCCCAAACCGTTTTATAGTTGTTAATTAGATTCCACTTATTAGGTATCCATTGAATTGGGAAGGTGAAAATATCTTTTTCAATTTTACAGGAAGAAGATATCATCCATAAAAAAGGTATAACCATGGTTAGTGCAAATAGCATCATTATAACTGTTAGAATTATTTTTGAGTATTTGACTTTTCTATTAATTAACATTACCTTTATCTCCTTCAAACTAATCATAATTAACCAATTTCTTTTGTCCCTTCCATTGCAGAAGTGTAATTATAAATATTATAAGAAATACCACTGCCGCCATTGCACTTGCATACCCCATTTTTTGGTATCGGAAGGCTGTTTTATACATGTAATAAGCAATTACTGTGGTGGAGGTACCAGGTCCTCCATCTGTTAATACACTAATTAAGTCAAATACTTTAAAGGAAGCTATAATTCCGGTTATTGCTAGAAAAAATGTAGTGGGCGAAACAAGTGGAACCGATATCTTAAAAAACTTACCCCAAAAGGTTGCTCCATCTATCTCAGCTGATTCGTATAAATCCTTAGGAATTGAGTTTAACCCTCCTATGTAAATGATTACATAGTAGCCGATGCCTTGCCATATACTTATAAGAATTAAAGTTGGTAAAGCCCATTTTATATCTGCAAGCCATTTAGGAGGATTAGTAATGCCCATACTCCCTAAGAACTGAT
The DNA here is from genome assembly GCA_014380625.1 of Clostridiaceae bacterium. Taxonomy (GTDB): domain Bacteria; phylum Bacillota; class Clostridia; order Clostridiales; family Clostridiaceae; genus JACMJL01. The sequence goes on along the minus strand of JACMJL010000156.1, from coordinate 16,485 downwards.
TTATGGGTCCATAGGAAGGCTGAAGCATAACCATCCATACTATGGCAATGGCCACAACACTTGAAATGTAGGGCATAAAAATCATAACCTTCATTAGATTGCCAGCATAAACGTATTTTTGTATAACAGCTGCTATTATTAATCCTAAGATTAAAGAAATAGGAACTACTGTAATAGCAAATACTAGATTGTTTGTAAAGGAACTTATAAACCATGGATCAGTAAATAATTCTTTAAAATTATTAAGTCCTATAAATTTAATTCCACTAAGACCTGATACAAAGTTCCATTCTGTAAAACTTAATATAAGAGATGATACAAAGGGAATTATTATAAAAGTTATAAATCCTACTAAAGCCGGTAACAAGAATAGGTATGCCACTAAGTTATCCTTATTTTTTCTAAATTGTTTTATTTCCATTATTTATACTCCTTACTTCAAATATTCCATTCATCAACTATTTCTATTTCATTATATGTCTTTAATGTGTTTTCTAAAATATAGAATCATTGCTACTTATTTTCATTTTATGACTTTATATAAAATAAAAAATACCTTAAGAGAATGATTCAAAGCTATTTTAACAAAGTATTGGTATACTTTGAAAGCATTGAAATTCTATTAAGGTATCTTCCGTTTATCGCGATTTAGTATTATTAAACCATTCAATGGTTGCTTTTCCATGTTCTGCTGGGATCTTATTGTATACTTGTTCATGTAACCAGCCTAAACTCTGTTTGTTCAGATATTGTCTCATCTGATCTTCTGCTTCTAACATTACAACTTTTATCAAACAAGGACATTTTGTATATGTATCAGGTAAATTATTTTTATCTAAAATAATGCTTTTTTGTCTAATCTCTGCACACTGAAATAGATGGGTCGTCCCCTCCACTGCTTCAACCACGTCCCAAAAAGTTATACTTTCTGGAATACGTGCTAACTCATATCCTCCATTAACACCTGGAATTGACTTGACTATACCTGCTTTTCTTAATTTTGTATATACCTTTGATAAATAAGTTTCTGATACGCCTTGAAAGGCTGCCAGATCTTTAATTCCTACAGCTTTTCCTGATGGGATATCTATCATATATAATAAACAATGTAATGCGTACTCTACTCCTATGGAAAATTGCAATACAATCGGCCCCCTAAATAAAAAGATAATCTTCCCACATGATACTTCATTATTTTTTAGTAGTCAATACAGTTGAGTTAATTATTATTGACTTTTATAATAACTTATACTTTAACAATCATAGATAATACATATCTACCATATCTATCTAGGTAGTAAAGAAGTTTTGTACTATTGCTAATTAGAGGATTTGTTCTCTTATTGTATTTTTCAATTTTCTTGTTCCATAGCTAAAAGTGTTTTTTTCACCTCTAAACCACCTGCATAACCAACCAAATTACCCGTAGCGCCAATGACACGATGGCAGGGAATAAAAATAAGTATAGGATTTTTATTATTGGCCATACCTACAGCACGACATGCCTTCTCATTTCCAATACTTATAGCTACATCTTTGTAACTATAGGTTTTCCCATAAGGAATTTCTTTTAATGCTTTCCAAACCTTTTGTTGAAATTCTGTGCCTTGTGGTGCAAGGGGGAAATCAAATACTTTTCTTTTCCCACATAGATATTCTCTAAACTCTAGAATTACTCTTTCAAGTAAAGGAGTTTCAATAACGTTAACATCTTTAGGAATGACCTCTCCAAAATACAGCCTGGTAATAGCACTGCCATTTTCAACAATTATTATTTTTCCTATTTTGGTTTCATAACAATATGCATTATTCATAATTAAAGTACAGCTCCTTACATAAACTTATTTATATAAGAATTATAGCATAAGTACTATTAAAAATTCCTGCTGTTTTCTACTATCTAATTTTACTTCTCAAAACACGCAGAAAGAACATACATGAACTCCACACTATCGTTAAATACTTACAACTTGTTCGTTATTATACAAGCATTGTTTTTCCCCTGCCATATAATCTCCATTATTATAAAATGCTACACGTGCACGGCAACCACCACAGGCTTGCTTGTATTTACAAACACCACATTTCCCTTTGTAATCTAAAGTTCTTAATTTTTCAAATATAGTGTTGCTATTCCAAATTTGACTAAAAGGTGTGGTTCTTACATTTCCAATGGGCAAATTCAGATATGCACATGGCTGTACGTCTCCTATAGGACTAATGATACAATAACTAGTTCCCGCTAAACACCCCCTACTAAACCTAGGATTCATGCCCATTTCCTTTGCGATCCTCATAAACTGGGGTGCACAGGTAGGTTTTAATTCTATATTAACTTCCTTCTGCTTTAACATGATAGCTGTTAATAGTCCTTCATACTGTTCTGGATTTAAGGATTGTTTTTCAATGTTTAATCCCCTTCCAGTAGGGACTAAGAAAAAAGTATGATGAGCCACGGCACCCAGACTAACTGCAAAATCAGTTATGTCAAGTATTTCATCCATATTCCAATTCATTACTGTTGTGTGTACTTGAAAAGGTAAACCAACTTCTCTACAGTTTTTCATGCCATTAACCGTTGCAGTAAAGCCACCTTCATACGTTCTAAACTCGTCATGTTTCTTAGGATCAAGACTATCCAAACTAATACCAATACCTTTAACCCCTACATCTTTTAATCTCTTAGCAACTTCTGGAGTTATTAAAGTTCCATTACTTCCAAGCACAGGTCGTAATCCTATTTTTGAAGCATGCTCTACTAATTCATAAATGTCAGATCTAACTAAGGGCTCCCCACCAGAAAAGATTATTATGTTAAACCCGGCTTTAGATATTTCATCTAAAAGTGCCTTTCCTTCTATAGTATTTAATTCTTCTTTGGCTTCAACACCTGCATCTCTGTAACAATGCTCACAGTACATATTACACTTATTAGTAGTGTTCCATGATACAATCTTCATAAATAGCCCCTTCCGTAAATCAATCCTATTTTAATAATATTAGCCATTGTTATACTTTACATCAAAGTACATATTTATACCCATTATGTTCAATGTTCTATTTTCTTATTAAAATATATAATAAATTCAGTCCCCTTACCCTCTTCGCTTTCTACCTTAATGGTAGCTGAATGAAGATCTAAAATTCTTTTAACCATTGTTAGTCCAAGTCCGCTACCTTGAATTTCATGCCTACTCTTATCCCCTCTATATAATCTTTCGAATATAAATGGAATATCTTCTCTCTTTATACCCATCCCCGTATCTTTTACCCTAACTACTATCTGTTCATTATTTTCATTCATACTTATCCACATTTTTCCGTTAGTACTAGTAAACTTTATGGAATTTGACATAAGGTTAATAAATACTTGCTTAAGCTTATCTAAATCTCCAAAAATCAAATATTTTCCTCCAGATTCAATGTTATATTGAAGTTCTATGTTTTTCTCCCTAGCTGCTATTGAAAAATCTTTACAAACCCCAACAACCAAGTCATCGATAAATAAATCCTCTTGATTAAATTTAATGTCATCTGCTTCAAATTGTTTTAATATTTGAAGGTTATCTAGTAACTTACTAAATCTTATTACCTCATCATTAAGACTTACTAATCGCTGTGGTGAGACAGAAATTATTCCATCAATCATAGCTTCAAGATTATTTTGTAGAATATTTAAAGGTGTTCTTATCTCATGTGATATATCAGATACAAGTTTTTTTCTAAGCCCATTTTGTTCTTTTAGCTTGTCTCTTAAATTATTAATACTTGCAGTTAAATAACTAAGCTCTCTAATTTTACTTTTAACCTCTGACTTTGTTTCGTAATTACCATTTGATAAATCCATAGCCATATCAGATACTTGAGCAATTGGTTTTGAAAACTGCTTTGACAAGGTAAGTCCTATGAAAGAAACTACGATTATAGTTACTAGTGCACCAATTCCTATACCCCTATTAATTGAATTTTTAAAATTCACATCATCCTCTGATAATATAACTGGATAATATTGACCGATTAAAACGTAACCTACAGTCTCATTATTATCCTTAATATCAAAGGTTTTGGAGGTATACACCCCATCTCCTTGACCGTGCATAATCATTTGAGTTTTTTCTTTTATATCCGTAGGACTCATACCCCAAACTTGATTTTTATTTACATCCAAAAGAGTAATACAATAATTTGACATATATGCCTCATGCATCATTTCAGTACCAGAAACCTTTGTCCATTGTCTATCACTCTTATAAACTTGCTGAAAATGCTCTACAATACTTACATTTCTCTTCTGTTGAATATCGCTCAAATACTCATTAAAAGTACTATTAATAGCCAAATTTACAAATAAAGTTGTCAATAATACTGCGGCAATTGAGCAAACAATTAATATTAAACTTAGTCTTGTTCTAATGCTATGCATTTTCATTTATCCTCCTCGTTTTTTAGTTTATTATATATTATCTAATTATATATTAGTTAATTATAGTCTTCAATGATACACTGTTTTAATTATTCTAGAAAATTCACAAAGGTCAAAGACATGCATACTTCTTTAGAAATGTACATGTCTTCTTTGTTTAGTGAAAAGATTTTGAATTTTGTTTCTTAAAGGCTATAAAAGTCACTATTAATCTCTATTTAATCTCTACTTAACGAATTTTGCTCGAAAAGTTCATCCAGAATAACATCACAATCAACCATAACTTCACAAATACAGCCAATGCAAACAAATCTAAACTTATCACAATCTCTAATTACAACAGTATTATCCATAACAGCAATAACTCTTGCATCTTCAATAAAACAATGATTAGAACATGCATCAAGAACTATTGATACTCTATTATCTTCATCATCATCTTCTGCTACTAGTATTAAAAGAGCCCTAATATCTGTTGGAAACATGAATCTTCTTCTTCCAGATTGTCTACTTCTGGAATTATTAGATGTATCAACAATATTAGATATATCTGAATCACAACCACATTTTTTTCTTGATTTACTCATCTTATTCATCTCCTATTTAATTTAAGTAGTACCTTTCTCTCTAATATAATATCCTCCTGGTTAAAAAATGTGACTAAATTAATGGCTTCAATCAGATGCCCATATATTTTGTATTTAGAATTTTAAACTTTATTCCTCAATAAATTGAATTAATTCCTTGTTAAACTTATCCTGTTCTTCCCAGAACAATCCATGACCACTGTTCTCAAAGGGTACTAGCTTAGAGTTTTTAATGCCTTGGTGCATGGCTTCAGCTAATGAAAACAGACAAACTTTATCTTGAACACCATGAAGAATTAAGGTTTTAACACATATTTTCTCTAAATCAGAAAATAAGCTTTCATCTCTAAAGGTTGTTGCAGCAGCAGCAGTGGCCCAACCAGCCGCCTCTAATCCTAATTGAAAAAACCAATCTGATAGTGGCTCAGTAGCATACTTAAACAAAAACATGTCTCCAAAATCTCTTAGCATTTTGGGACGGTCATTATAGGTTTGCAAAATAAGCTTAGTTACATCTTCTTTGGGTAATCCAAAGGGAAAACCTGGACGTCTAGTTAAGCTAGGAGCTGCAGCCCCGAAAAGCGCAAGTTTTAATACCCCATAACCGTTGTGGCGAGCCATATATCGAATGGCAGTTGCTCCACCCATAGAATGTCCTGCTAATGTGAAATCTTTTAATTTAAGAGCTTCAACTACAGCCCTTATATCGTCTGCCAGTCTATCATAAGAGTATCCAGAGAAAGGTTTATCTGAATCTCCAAATCCTCTGGTATCCATGCCGATACATCGATACCCCATTTGGGGTAATTTATCAAACTGATATTCATATGCTTTATGGCTTAACGGCCATCCATGTATAAATAAAATTGTTTTCCTCCCTCCGGGATTAATATCTTCCACATAAATTTTCACATCTGGTTCTACTTTAATATAATATTCCAATGAAAATCCCTCACAAATAAAATTTTATTCAGTATCATATTATGGTCTTGTGAATAAATGGGTGAATGATAATAATTAAAAATAAAACCCTGAGAATAATTTCTCAGGGTGCTAGCTCATTAAAACAGTATTATATAATTCCATACCTTTTGGATGCTTCTATTGCTGCAACTCTATTATTGACCTGCAGTTTACTGTATATATTGATAATATGAGATTTAACTGTAGCTAATGAAATACAAAGATGTTCTGCAATTACTTTATTGGACTCACCATTAGCTATTTCATTTAGCACATCAATTTCTCTTTCACTGAGAATAGCCTTCGTTCCAATTTTACAAAGGTTCATTATCTTTTTATAATGCTCTTTTTCAGCTAAGCTTAAATCATTGTATAGATCAGATTCATATTGTTTTATAACCTTAGCCACAACCTCAGCTTCAAAAAAATAGGGATTAAGAATACTATCCTCATAACTATAAAATATTGCTTCTCGGAGTAAATTTATAATGTCACGTTTTCTACCTATGGTTTCATAAATCATATTTATTTTGAAAAGAGATGCTTGCACCAGCTTTAGCTTTATTTTGTGCATACGAGAGTATTTTAGAATCTCATCAGTAAGTTTCATAGCTAGTTCAACTTCTCCTGCCTTCAATAATATATTGGCATAAAGTAACTTGCTATCCAAGCTTCTATTTATTTCTTCTAAGCTTTTATAACCTTCTATAAAACGTTGTACAAGTTCCCCCGAAAATCTATTTAACTTGAAAACATATTTTAAAAGTGGAGCTAGATAAACAGGATTATTAAAACTTTCCATGTTCAAAAGTCCTTTTACCATTTCTAAAGCTTCATCTGTTTCTCCAATAATAAACTTATATTCTGCCAGGTTGTATATATACCCTCTATTTATTGAAAGAACTGAATCAGAAAGATACTGTTCTGCACTTTTTAAGTAGTTCTCTGCTTTTTTTAGATCCATCTGCTTTAAATAAATCCCGATAATCCCTATATAAAAGCTTGCAGTAAGCATAGACAGGCCTTCATTTGATTCCAGTATTTTATTCATCTCTTTATACAGATCTGCACATTTATTTAGTTCCCCCATATCCTCCAGTATTTGAGATTTAATACTAAAACAAAAGAAAACGATATAGTAGTTACTACGGATTACCAAGTAACTCATGGCTTTATCTATGAATTTCAATGCCTCATAATATTTGCATTGAACATGTAAAAAGCTAGCATCTTTAATTAATATTAAAGCCTTTGTTGTTTCTTTCAAAGGTAATTTATCAATTTTTGAAATAGGTAAAACATCAATTTCATTTAATTTATAAGTGTCTTCTACAAACATATTTGAAAATCTAAATGCAGAAAAGGTTTGATTCTCATAAGTATTGTCCTTTAGTGCCTCATACAATTCCTTACACTTTTCAAATTCTATATTAACATAATAGTAAAAGAAACATTGATATGCAAAATCTGAATTTTTTGTAATAACTTTTTTGGGAATACAATCAACATATGAAAATAATGTTGCATTATTAGGAAGCTCTATAATAAGCTTCATTGCAGATTCGTAATCCTCAGCATGTAGCAATTGATCAATGCACTGGTTATAATCTCCAAGCTTTTCGAGAACTTCTGCTGCCTTTCTATGAAACTGGGTTTGAGTTTTCTTATTAAGGCCCTTAAATATTCCTTTTAAATATTCTTTTAAAATATTATGATATCTATAAATTTCATTTTTCTCATCAATGCATATAATTAAGATATTCTTTTGCAAAAGACTATCCATAACTTTTTTGAATTGAAAATTGTCTAACATTTTAATGCATAGGGCTTCATTAAAATATGACAGCATAGAAGTTACTACAAGAAACTCCTTTTCTGAAGGTTCTAAAAAATCATAGATTTCTTTTGTAAGATACCCCTCTATAAGCCTATTATCGAGGTTCAACCTCATAATTTCAGTTTCATTCTTCCCACCAGCTACAGCAGCAACAAGCTGTAATCCCCCTATCCACCCCTCAGAAAGGTTATTCATAAAATCCAGTGTCTCCAGTTTAAGTTTAAATTTCAAAGTATCTTTTAAAAATCTTATTCCGGATTCCAATGGAAGTTTTAAGTCAGTTTCATTCATTACAAGAAGTCTACCTTTCATGTTAATAGCTCCTAAATACAGAAGTGGTTCTTGTCTTGTAAGTAAAATTATATGAATATTATCAGACACGTTCTTTAAAAAGAAGTCTATAGTATGGAGTAAAAAACTATCAGTGATATAATAAAAGTCGTCTAAAACTATAAATATATCTTCCTGATTATCCAACCTATTTATTAAAAGAGTAATAAGTTGTTCCAAATTACTCTTTTGAAAATTAGAATCATACAGGGATATGAAATCCTGCTTTCCAGCTCCAAGATAATCACCTACTGTTTCAATAAAATAATTCCAAAACAAAAAAACATTATTACAGCTCTCATCAAGAGCTATCCATTTTAGATTTGAAATACCCTTTTCTTTGGCAAAGGAGGTGATGAGTGTAGTTTTTCCAGTGCCGGCACCACCTTTAATCAAGATAACACTGTATTCATTTATTCTATCCAGCATTGAAAAAAGTTCTTCTCTGACTATATAATTTTTTCTCACCTGCGGTATTTTAAGTCTTGTAGACATCAAAAGCAACTTATCATTCATCATAACACCCAAATTTTCAACTTAATTACTATTACCTATATTTTACTTCAATTCCTTCGAAACAAATAGTCTTTTCTGATTTTTACCACTGAGAAAATTAATAATACAAAGGATATTATTATTATATATGACAACTGAAAAAGCATTGCAGAAACTGATTTTCCACTTTCCAGTCCCTGCACAAGCTGAAGAAAATCCTGTTGAGGTATTATCCAAATAGCCTTATCTAGAATTTCATTCCCCTTTTCAAAGGAATAAAAACTTCCAGAAAGAATTGTTGTGAGAATAACAATTGAAGATCCCATCATATTAGCTGTATCCGCTACCTTTACCAGAGAATTAATAAACATTGAAAAGGCTATACCAAAGGAGCATATTAGTCCTAGTAACACTATATATTGCAATAAACTAAAGCCTATATTAAACCCTAGGCCTTTCATCACTACCAGTATAAAAAATGCTGGTGTGAAAATAAGTAAAAATATAACTATGAAATTGGACAGCAAATACTTGAAAAAAGATACTGGCGCAGCTGCAATTCTTTCAATTTGTTTTAATTCTATATCTTCAGCCAAAGTAAACATAAAAAGAACACTTTGAAGCAAAATAAACATTAAAAGATAACCCATAATATTTGTTCCTACACCTCTAGTATCTTTAACTTCTGGCACAAATCCCTTAGGGTTTTTTACTACCTCCTCTAACATTTCTCTAAAATCTTCACTTTTAATAGTATCAACATAATATTTACCGTTACCTTCATCTATTATAATTGCATCATATTTTCCAAGTACCAATTGATATTTCGCAGGTTTCTTCTCCATAAATGTAAATTTAATATATTGTGATTGAAAAACTGATGCTTTACTATTAGTTACCACTGCTATACTGCCTTGAACTTCAATTTTCGAGGTTAAACATACGGCAAAAATGATGGAAATCATGGTCATCAATAAGGATATAATGATATGATTTTCTTTACTTTTAATTCTGTAACAGTTATTTCTAATAAAATTTATCATATATAATCCTCCGTATTATAGAATTTCTTACACAATAATAATGCTGATAAGGAAAGTACTACCAATATAGTCACTGTAGGTAGGTAGTAGGAAAAATCTCTATCATATATCACTTTTAAAATATCAGTAACTATCCATTTTACAGGTGATAAATAACTTATTTTTTCTACTGTTTCACCAAATCCATCAAGTCTAAAAAACAACCCTCCCATTATTGCTGAAATATTTATTACAATACTTAAAATCTGATTTGCAGTGTTTTCACTCTTAAAAATGCAGCAAAACAATACTCCAAGTATAGATACAAAAATTTCAAATAAGAGTAGTATTAAAATAATAAAGATCACATTTTCCCCACCGAAATTCACTTTTAAAATAAGATGAAGTAATAACATTACCAGCAGGTGGCAAAAAAAGGATAGAATAGCGGTGGCAGCTATTTTTGAAATATAAATATGTCCTTTAGGCAGAGGTGAGTAGATTATCCTCATATTTCCCTGTTTAATACGTCCCTCCATAAAGCTGTTTGCGGATAAGGTTGAGGTATTAAAAACCATATAAATCATAATGGAAATGCCATAATAATCATAAGCTGTAATGTTGCTTCCATAGTTACCGCTGTTTAAAAAGCCAAGAATTGAGACAAGCATAAAAGGAAAGACCGTAATGTAAAAAATCCACATAGGATTAATAGCTAGATTAAAAAAATCTCTCTTAAAAACTTGAAAAAATCTATACATATTAAATCCCCCTTAATCCCTCAAATTTTTTCCTGTTAAATTTAGAAATACAGTTTCTAAACTAGCAGTTTCGCAGGTTAAATTATTAATCCTAGTAGAACTATTTACCAAAATAGAAATAAGTTTATCAAGGTTCTCTACCCCTGTTAAAGTGTTAATTTCTAGCTTACCAGCTTCAATGCTAACATCCTTTACCCCTTCAACGTTATAGAATTCCTCCAAGTTCACTCTATCTAAAGCATCAACTTCAATAATAAAACGTTTATGGTTTACTACTTCTTCTTTTAATTTCTCCTTTGTACCAGTTGCTATTATCTGTCCTTTATCCATTATAATTATCCTTGTTGAGATTTCTTCAACTTCCTCCATATAATGAGTTGTATATATAATTGTCATGCCTTTTTCTCTCATCTTTTTTACTGAACTTAGAATATGATTTCTAGATTGAGGGTCAATGCCAACAGTAGGTTCATCCATTATCAAAACTTCTGGATGGTGTGCAATGGCACAAGCAATATTAAGTCTCCTCTTCATACCTCCTGAAAATGTATTCACCTTATCTTTTGCTCTTTCTGTTAAGCCTGCAAATTCTAGTGCCTCCGCAGCTCTTTCCTTAAGTTCCTTACCTTTTAGCCCATAAAGGGAAGAAAAGAACTTTAAGTTTTTTTCAGCTGAAATATCCTCATATAGGGAAATATTCTGAGGAACTATTCCAAGAATCTGTTTAAAGTCTCTATCCTCTTTTTCAATTTTTCTGTTTTTGTAGAATATACATCCTGCTTCATAACCTAAAGCTCCTGTAAGAATATTAATAGTAGTACTTTTCCCTGCACCATTTGGTCCTAAGATGCAAAGTATTTCACCCTTGTTTACCTCGAAAGACATGTCTTTGATAACTTTGTTACCTTTATAACTTTTCTCTAGATTTTTCACATTAATTATTTCGCTCATTTCAAACCATCTCCTTAGTAATAATTGTACCTTTCGAGGATAAAAATAAAATCAACCTTTCGGTTGATTTTAAGGGTTGATTTATTTGGGTGTACCCGTCTACAAATAATTTCCATTTCAAGTATGAACTAAATAGATAATTTTTTACTGACAAAAAATTTGCTGTATCTGTTTGTGAGCAATATTTCTAATGGTTTTTTATTTTAAAGCCTGCTGCCTTCTCAAAATCCTTCTTTTCTCCATCAGGCATTTGATTATAAAAATAAATGATTGATTTACCACCAACTAAGAAACCATTTTCAATATACTTCCAATCAGAGATTTCCTCAATGTTAAATTCAACTTTATCATCTATTTTCATGTTTTTTATATAAAATGGCTCATTGGCTACAACACCATAATATTTATCATTATTTTTTTCAATATTCACAAGCCAGATATGTTCTTTAGAACTTTCACTACCAGCATCAGTAGCAAATGGATATTTCACCGAAAAATCCGTTCCTGAGGTACTTGGGTTATTTAACTCTTTCAAAAAGTCATTTACACTTTGTCTTGCCTTTTCTATTATTTGATTCATTTCTTTATCTTCTGACTTAACATTAATAACAGACTCATCTCCACGTTTCTCAACAGATAAAGATTTATTACAACCAGATAAATTTAAACATAAAATAATTAAGGATAAAATAATTAAGCGCTTTTTCAAATTTCTTTCACCTCTTCCCTTTTTAATAACTTTCCTTGTTGTCTAGGTTCTTAAGTCAAAAAATAGTTCCACATTTTCTATATATTCTTTTTCGATTTTTCTTCTGCCCTTGCTATATTCTCAGCAACTCTAAAATTAACTATCTTTGTTATTAATTCATAAGGTAATGGTTTTTCTATAGGAAATTGTACTGAACCTTTTGCCCCTTTATATTCCGATAATTCCTTTTTAAATTCATCAATGCCACTAGGTGCTGGATAAAATCCTATATGATTTTTATAGGCAGCAAAATGCACTAAATTACCATGAAACGCAAAAGTAGGCATTTGATAACTTATCTTTTCCTCCGCGTCAGGTGCAGACTCTTTTATAACTTTTCTTAATTTATTAAGTGTTTCCTGAATCTCAGGAGGAAATCCTAAAATATATTCATCAATTGATCCAAAAGTAATTTTGTTTTCTTCCATTTTATAAACCTTCCTTTCATAATCCCTTTTAGTTGATTTTATTAAAGAATTATCTACTACCGTTATTCTACATATAAAATGAATTTCCTTTAAACCATAGAAGTTTTGTGCATCTAGATTCTGAGCAATTTTAATATAAATTCCTTCTAGTCCAAATTAATAAATAAGTTTATAATAAAATTGTTGGGTAAATCTTTTAAAATATGAATAAATCATTGGAGAAACATTTATGAAATATAAATTGGTTGTATCAGATATGGATGGCACTTTTTTGAACTCAAAGAATGAAATTTCTGTAGAAAATCTAAAGGTTGTTAAAGCATTAAAAACTAAAGGAATCATGTTTGTTGTTGCTACAGGTAGAATAGATTACATGATTAAGTCTTATTTAAGAGAAATTGAAAATTCAAGTCCCATTATAGGTTGTAATGGTGCTCTTGTAAGAAATCTACAAACCGGAGAAATTTTTAACGAAGAAGTTATGGACAAAGAGGTCTATAAAAAGGTTATTGATATATGTAAATATTATAAAGTACCTTACCGTATAGATGGAGAAAGCTTTGTTTACAGTGAAACTTTCGAAGGAAGAATAAACTTTATTTTAGACTATAATAAAATTCTTTCAGAGCCAGATAAAATACCTTATAAAATCGGTAAAGATATTCTAACTGACATGGACCCAAAGGAAAAAGTCTTTAAAATTTTAGTTACCGATGAGGATATGGTTCATCTAAAAAAGGTTGAGCTTGAGATTAACAAAGTTGAAGGAGTTGTAGCCTATAAATCAGCTCATAATTTATTAGATGTAATGAAGACTGGGGTTGCAAAAGGTAAAGCCTTAAAAAGCCTAGCTGAAGGGCTTTTGATAAATCCCAAAGAAATTATTGCAATTGGTGATAATTATAATGATTTAAGCCTGCTTGAATATGTTGGTTTTCCAATTGCAATGGGAAATTCTGTTGAGGCCGTTAAAAACATTGCCAAATTTGTAACCTCTTCAAATGATGAGGATGGGGTCGCCAGGGCTTTGCTTGAGATTTTAAAGTGGTAACAGAGGGACGGGGTTGTTGACAATGTCAACAACCCCGTCCCTCTGCTATTTCTCTATATAATTACTTACATGTTTTATTATCATATTAATAGTTCCATCACCATTTCTAACAATTTCAAACCTATTTATATCATCATAGGTTTCTTCATTGATATAAAGATCAATATCCTTATCAATTTTTAATCTCACCCTTTTTAACCTCTTATCAAGCCACTCCTTATCTACACTAATATTATTCTCCACCCCTTGACCTGAAATATATTCCATAAAATTCTTTTGCGCTTCAACTTGATCTTTAAATATATCCTCGGTGAAACCCTGTATTTCAATATTTTCTTCTGATTTTAGCCTTTTCTTTATTGCACTTCTTATAACTTCAGCTGTATCAGCATCTTCTTTATAATTATCTCTAGTCCACTTTTCTGCTGCCTTTAACAATCCCTTAGTCATATCTCTCTCATTATTTATTATGCTACAGCCTAAAAAACTGGATATGAAATAATTTGTACCATAATCATCATTTTCCTTACCCTTATTTTGTTTGTCAATTACCATTAAATCAAAATCATTTTCTTCCCTTGATGGCTTTATAAAAGCGCACTTTTGGATCTTTTGACCACCATTAGGAAGTCCTGTGAATTGAGGTATAATGTTAATCCCAATTTTATTTTCAACAAAATTAATATTATGTGTATAATTCTTTACATAGTCCATCTTTAATATTCCAAGCATTACTCCAAATTCCGTAGAAAGAGATATAACTATTAAATCGCAAGAAGGTATATTTCCATTAGCCTTAATTAGCTGAAACATCTGCCTAGCCAGTTCCTTAGAAACCTCAATTAAGTTATTTTCACCATTTAAATACTCCTGTGAAATCTCTTTTAAAATACCTCTGCCTTGATTAAATACTGCATATCTAAGTTCTTCATCATTTAAACACTTTTGTACATGTTTCATTAAAAAAGCATATATTTCATCATTAAGTTCTAAAGGATATTCATTAATAATAACCTCTTCTGAATTACTATCTAATATATGTATAACTGCCTCGTTTATATTTATCTCTCTTACATACTCCAAAAAACTTCACCATCCAATTGTTATTTCCTCTACTATAATTCTATTTAAAATTTTAATTTTGTCAATGAAGTTTGTATTAATTAGTCTTTTCCTAGTTATAACTAGTTCCAATAATTTGTATTTTGCATAAGGACAGCCCTTACAATTAAGGGCTGTCCTATATAAACTTTATCTAATAGCTCTCTTAACGGCTCTTGGATTATATTTATAGCATAAATCTAGAAAACCCTTATCAGGAGTAAACATAAATTGAAGTCTAGTAACTCCACCAGTTATCATAGCAATATATACTATTTTAGTTGTTTTAGCTTGAAAGCATTTAAGCTCTTTATCTGGTTTATTTGAAAAATCCTTTACATAAACACTATTAGCTTCTGCTAATAATTCCATATCCTTAGCATCGAAACTTATCAATCTCTTTCTCTTTTTCTGATCATAAATTGCATCAATATCTATTACACCATTAGTTAATACATATTCATACTCAACATATGCCTTTTTTTTCATAAAAAACGCTACTACAGCTATTATTACAGAAAAAATCAATGGAATAATTTGCACAGTAAATAAGCAAAGAAATGCAAGCACCCCAAAAACGTACATAGCCATTTTTATCATTTTGTAGTTAGTAAAATCCACAACGGTTTCAAGTTGTTCATAAAAGTTATCCATTTAATCTCCTCCATAAAATTCATATAATTATTATAACATGCTTTTATTTTAATCTAAAGAGTTTGTATATTTCTATTGAAAATATGTTATAATTCACAATGATTGGAGTGATATACTTGAAAGAAATTGAAACTAAGATTATAAATATTGATGTGGAAAAACTACGAATTAAACTATTACAATTGAATTTTAAAAAAGTTAAACAAGAAGATCAAATCAATGACATTTATGATTTTAATGATAGAAAACTTTTAGCTAATAAAGGTTATGCTAGAGTGAGAACCGTTAGGGACCATCTAAATAATGAGGACCACTATTATATGACTGTGAAAAAAATGGTTAGTCAAGAAAAATATAAAATTATGGATGAGTACGAGGTAGAAGTATTAAACCCTGAAGAAAGCAAAAATATTTTTATTGCCTTAGGTCTTCAATTAGTTCATTCAATTAAGAAATATAGAGAAAGTTACAAATATAAAGAAACCTTAGTTGAAATTGATATAAATGATATTGACTATTGTCCCTTTCCATATATAGAAATCGAGTCAACTAAGGAAGAAGAATTAATTGAAGTTGTTGGTTTGTTAGGATATAAAATGGAAGATACTACCTCTAAAACAATGAATGAAATATTAAAGGATACTAATATACCCTTAAAGCTATATTAAAAATAAACCTTAAAGCTATATTAAAAATATACCTTAAAGCTATATTAAAAATATATCTTGACACCTTCTATATTTCTGTTATAATAATTATTGTCGCTGATGCCCAATAGCCAAATTGGTAAGGCACCTGCCTCTGACGCAGGCATCGTCTTGGTTCGAGTCCAGGTTGGGCAGCCATAATCCCCATGAATTTTCATGGGGATTTTTTATTGACATCATATTCTATTTAATATATAATTTTAGTTAAAATGCAGTGAACAGGAATATTAGTAAATCTTTAAACCTTTAGAGAGCTGTTGCAGGGTGCAAAACAGTGGTTAAAGACTATGAACTCGCCTGGAAGCATACTTGACAAAAATCAAGTACGGTTGAACCGTTATCTCTTAAAAAGTGAGGCTTATGCCTAATTAGAGTGGTACCGCGGAAGTGTCTTTCGTCTCTTTTTAGAGATGTTGGGCTTTTTTTA
>JACMJL010000155.1 GCA_014380625.1 Clostridiaceae bacterium | reverse complement strand
TGTTATCTTATCGCCACTATTATATGTTTTGCCATCTAATGTTAATGTTAAAATCCCTTTGTCAGCTGTTACTATTGCTGCTGCACTTCCAATGTAGGCTTTTCCATCTTCAATTCCTGTAATTGTTATTACCGGTGCATTAACTGCATTAATAGTAAAGGTTATTGTCTTTTCTGTTTTGTTTCCATCAGCATCTATACTCTTTGTAATAAGAGTATGCTTACCTACTGATGTTATCTTATCGCCACTATTATATGTTTTGCCATCTAATGTTAATGTTAAAATCCCTTTGTCAGCTGTTACTATTGCTGCTGCACTTCCAATGTAGGCTTTCCCATCTTCAATTCCTGTAATTGTTATTACTGGTGCATTATTTGTAGGTACTGACTTTTCTAAAATCAGGCTTCCTTCATTTTCTGTGTTCTTGTCTCCCGCAATTCCTCCACAATATTGAAGATATCCTCTGTCCCCATCAGTTGAATTATTGACTACTAGTGAAAATCCTAATAAATTATTTAAAGATAACTGCTTGCCATCAGCTAATATATCTGTAAAAGGAATAGCAACTTCATAGGTTGTAGTTTTATTATCTTCATCACGCTTTATGCTACATGATTCATTATCTACTTTACCTGTACTTCTTCCATAGGCAGCACTCCAACGCCATTTTTGTACACCCGTATCTGATAATGCAAATCCATACTCGTAATGCCCTGCACCAGTTACACCAGTGCCTCTTTCAGGATCAATAGCAATTTGCATACCATCCCCCTGCCATATATCTCCTCCATTACCTGTTTGGTAATGAACATCATCTTTTACCACCATTGCTATATAAAGATTATCTTTGTTCCATTTAACATACCCTGTTTAGAATCTATATGCTACCTAACTAATCTAATTTAAACTGCTCTATAGAGTAATTTAATCCCTTAGCAAGATTTGATAATTGTACAATAAGTTCATTTAATTCCTGAACACCCGCAATCTGCTGATGAGTACTATTTAATACATTTTCTGTACAAGCGTAGGTTTCCTCTGAGATTGCTGCAATTCCTTCTATAGTATTCAATGTAATATCTTTAAGTTTCAAAATATTATTGACAGCTATTTTCATGTTTTCAATTTTTGCATTTACACCCTCCATAGCAGCATTCATCTCTATAAATGCTTTATTTGTCTTATCCACAGCTTGCTTCTGTTCTTCCACAATTTGTCTTGAATTATTTGCCTCTTCCACGGTACATTCAGTCTTTATCTTTACCTCATTTATAATAGCATTTATTTGAAGGGAAGACTCCTTAGACTTAATTGCAAGCCTTCTAACCTCCCCTGCAACTACAGAAAAGCCTCTTCCAGCATCTCCAGCTCTTGCTGCCTCTATTGCTGCATTTAAGGATAAAAGGTTAGTTTGAGCTGAAATGCTCATGATTATGTCGGTTACTTCTTGTATTTCTTTCATATCATTATTTAGTTCATTTATTTCTTTGATTATCTCCTCTGAAAATTCATTGGTTTCTTCTGATTTATCATTTAGTATTTTAATAGTTGCTATAGATCCTTCGATTGTATCCTTAGATTTAGTAATAACTATGGACGTATGGGATATCTTATCAGTAATATCTTTTATACCTAAAGCCAACTTCTCCATAATAGTAACTCCTTTTGAAACCTCTTGAGATTGCTCTCTACTTCCATTGGCAATTTCATCCATGGTTATTGCGACCTGCTCTGAAGCTAGCTTAGAATGTTTTGCTAACTCATCTATATTTACAGTACCCACCTTAACCTTCTTAGACATATCCTTAACATCACCAATTAGTTGAGCTACCTTTATTAACATTTCATTAAAGCTTTGATTAATAATACCTATTTCATCCTTATTATAATCTTCTAATCTATAAGTAAAATCACCTTTTCCAACAACCTTTATATAACCTACAAATTTCTTTAACGGAACAGTAATACTCTTTTCTACGATAATTGCAGCTGTTAAAGAAATTGTAAAACAAATTAACCCGATCAATACCATTAAAAACAACATAGAATTAGAGTCTTTACTAAAACTATTAGTTGGAAGCGTTGCTATGTTATAGATATCAGTTCCTAATATTTTCGAAAAGACTACCAGGGTATTTTGTCCATTAATCTTTACTACAAAATTCTTTCTGCCTTTATTTTCATTATCAATTATTTTTTGCATAAATTCCTCATTTAAGTAATCTCTGTTAATTTTCAAGCTATCACTGACTGAGTTGCCATACTTGTCCATAGTAAATATTTTAGAATTATTACTTAAATTAACATTATCATAAGCATCAGTAACTTTTTTACCAGAGAATTCAATAATTAATGTTCCTATATTTTCTTTTGTTATCTTATTTGTAATGCCTTTAACTAAAAGAATATGAGATTTTAAACTACCATTTTCAGAGTCCATATAATTTATCCAATAAAATTTACCGTCATCTACTTTAGCTGTGAGTATAATCTTTTCTAAACTAGATTGATTAAGACTAATAAACTTAGGTGCTGTACCCAGTACAGTTTTAGTTTTGTCAGCTATACATACATTTAACATTGCATCATTAAAGGAAGTTAAAAAAGTCAGCTGATCTGTTATGACCTTTGTAATTTCAAATCTATCAAAATCATTTGTGACACTTGCTTTCTTTTCTAAATTAAAAAAAACACCTAATTGATCCATCTTGTCGTAAATATCCTCTACATTATCAAATTTATTTTTGGTATTAAAGCTAACCTGTTCAACAATATTCTGAGTATAATTAGTAACTTTTAAACTAATGGAATTTTTTAGTATAACATATACTGATACGCTAATTAAAAGCATTGAAGTTAATAACAATGAAACATATGTGAAAATAAGTCTAAATTTAATACTTTTTTGTAATATACCAATTTTATCTATTAATTTCTCACTTTTAATTTTAACCGCACTAGATACCCTATTAATCCTCATAAATACGCTCCGTTCTGTTTTTCACACTGTAAAATTGTAGGTTTTTAGCAACAATAAGTAACATTATTAAACTTATAACCAGTTATAAATATATTTTTACTAACTTTTTAAATTTAAGTATATGCATATTTGATACTAATTTATAGATAACATTCTTACGATAATTCCTTATTTATTATGTTCTTGTAGAATGGCAAGCAAAATTGGTTCTTCGTCATATTTGATGATTTCTTGAAAGCCAAGTATACTTTAGTAATTTTATAATTGAAGATCATGATCTTAAAGTTAGCCCTCATTGCCCCTTGAATAGATAAATTAACCATATAAAAGCACTGATACAAAAATCAAAAAGAGTTGTCTCAAAACAAAAATTTCTTTCTGTTTTGAGACAACTTCTATTTGTACATATTTAAAACGTGAGAAAAATAGATTAATCGAATTTCTTTATTCTAACTAGCATGTTGGTTCTGTATATGTTTTATCTTCACGGAACCCTGGACCAACAAACATCATGTTATAGGAAAATCCATTATTATATTTGTGTTTTTCTCTTCATAACTTTAAACCCAAGTGGATCTAACTTAATTTCTTCTTTAAGTTTTTTATTTGTAAAAATATCTTCAAATATACTCTGTTCTAGAATAACTTTTTCTTCATGATTGTTAAAATTCATCAAAAACACAAAATCATTTTCCCCATCTGTCCTTAGCTGAGCCGTTACTCCCTGTGGAAGAGAAGTTTCAATAACTGGTGTTATATTAAGTTTCTCGATTAATTTACTATAAAACTTTTCATTAAAATCTGCTTCAGTTCTTGCAGCAATGTAATAAGCTTTTCCCTGGCCAAAATTGTTCACAGTAAGAGCAGGTCTTCCTGCATAAAAATCTGACTTATAACTTGCAAGAACTTTTGCACCTTCTAAATTAACTAAGTCACATAAATCAATAACTTTATATTCACCCTTTATATCAATCTCGTTATCTTCATTAAATGTTATAGAATTTGACTCATAGTCATATAGCGAGTCAATCTCCTCTGACCATATACCAAGTGTCTTTCTTAATGGTCCTGGAAAGCCTCCAAGGAAGCATAAATCACTTTCATCTACTATTCCAGACCAATAGGTTGCTACAAAAGTGCCTCCATTTTTAACAAAGGTTTCAATTCTTTCACCAACTCCAGGCCTAACCATATAGAGCATTGGAGCAACTAAAAGTTTATATTTTGAAAAATCACATTCCATCTCTATCATATCTACAGATACACCCTTTTCCCAAAATGGTCTGTATTGGGCGCTAATCATTTCCTCATACTTCATTCCGCAGTTTCTTGGTCCCTGCGAATCCTCTATTGCCCATCTATTTTCCCAATCAAATATTATTGCGACTTCAGGTTGTACGCTAGAGCCTAGAATCTCATCTAATCTTTCAAGATTTGCTCCTACCTCCATAACATCCTTAAACACCCTAGCATCTTCCCTGCCACAATGGCTAACTACAGCACCATGGAACTTTTCACTGGAACCTCTACTTTTTCTCCACTGGAAATACTGTACTGTATCAGAACCATGAGCTACTGCCTGAATAGAGGAAAGCAAATGCATTCCGGGTTTTTTCAGTTTACTAACTGGTTGCCAATTTGTAATACTAGGAGTACTTTCCATTAGCATAAAAGGTTTTCCATCTAGAAAAGATCTGTTAATATCATGAACCATAGAAATCCAAGCTGCAAGCTTAGAATCATCTGTGTTATCATGCCAAGTAGGGTAACAGTCCCAGGAAACTACATCTAATACATCTTTAAATTTCCAATAATTCAAGCCATCATAAGTCCTCATAAAATTTGTTGTAACTGGTAAATTAGCATTTATTTCTTTTAATGGCTTTATCTCATGCTTAAAGAAATCCAAAGTCTGATCTGTAACAAATCTCTTCCAATCTAAATTCAAACAATGTATTTGGTTTTCTCCTTGTGGAGAAGGAGATTCAATTAGAGACCAATCAGTATAGGTATGACTCCAAAATCTGGACCACCACTTTTCATTTAAAACATCCAAGGTACCATATTTATTTTTAAGCCAAACTCTAAAGGCCTCCTGGCACAAATTGCAATGGCATTCTCCACTAAGTTCGTTAGAAATATGCCACATTATTATAGCTGGATGTTTAGAGTATCTCTGGGCTAATTCTCTATTAATAATTGCAACTTTCTCTCTATAGATGGGAGCAGTGTAGCAGTGATTATGACGTTGACCTTGAAGATTCTTAACCCGATTTGAACTTACTCGTAAAATCTCTGGATACTTACCTGCCATCCATGCTGGTTTAGCACCGCTAGGAGTAGCTAGAATCGTGTAAATACCATTTTCCCAAAGGTTGTTAATAACCTTATCCAGCCAATCAAAGTTAAATTTTCCTTCTTCAGGTTCTAAAGTAACCCAAGAAAATACTCCTAGTGTCATTACATTACATTTTGCAAGTTTCATTAGCCTAATATCTTCTTCTAATATCTCCGGATACTTAAGCCATTGCTCTGGATTATAATCTCCACCGTGGTAAAAGTGATTTAATTTTTCACTTATTGGTGCATATTTTTTCATTTTTTTAACCACCTCGTAATATATTTGTATGACTATTATTATGAATGCATTTTAAAAAATATCCTGGGACCATAATTCCTTACCTTTAAAATCAAAAAGAGTTGATTATCCCATTCCTTTTCCATCTGGAAGTTTCTTAAGTACTGATTACCAATAATATATATTTATTATATTAAGAATATTTGAATATAATAAATATATATAAGCTTTTTTATTGATTTGCCCATGGAATAAGATTATGTAATTATATTATGCTTTCCCTAGTGACATTTCAATTTGAATATATTACACTTATATAATAATATGAAACTGAAGGTGATACTATTAATACTTATATTCAACCCTTTATTACAGAGGAAAATATTTTACCCTTTTATGTAAAGCTGGTAGGAGGCCATAATAATCAAAATCAAGTCCTACGTCCTAGTGGATATCCTGATTATCAATGGCTACATTGCGTAAAGGGTTCTGGTAAATTATTAATAGATGGAAAGGAGTTTATAATATCAAAAAATACAGGTTTCTACCTTTCACCTAATTTCCCACATGAATACTATTCAATTGATGAGCCTTGGGAAACACATTGGGTAGCTTTTTCAGGCTACGGTGTGCAGCAACTATTAGAATCTTTAGGTCTTATTAATTATGGGATTTTTCACTTCAATGACATTAAATTTTTAGATTCTATTGTTACTGATATTTTTAATGGAGCGAAAGCCGACAACCCTTCTACTAGACTAAAAAACTCTTCTAAGCTTTTTAATCTACTAATTGAAGTGAAAAACTTAGCAAGAGAAAATAATAGTAACTATGAGAATATTAACTATGAAAAACTTAAACCAGTGTTATCCTTTATTGAAAGTAATTACAATAAAAATCTATCTATTGATGATATGTCATCGTTTATAAAGGTTTCTCCCCAATATCTATGCCGCCTATTTAAGAAAAACATGAACATGCGACCTTTCACTTATTTGACAAAATATAGACTGCAAAAGGCCAAGGAAATGTTGCTGAACAATATGGAAATGAAAATAGGTACCATTTATACGGAAGTAGGCTACAATGACGAAAGTTATTTCTGTGCTTTATTCAAAAAAAATGAAGGCGTTACGCCTTCTGAATTTAGAAATCTTAATCGATTATAGCTTTTACCTATTTGCTTTATTTAATATATATATTACATTCTAAAGAGTTATAAAATTGTTATAATAATTAGATTAGCATTCGATAAATGCAGATGGAGGAAAAAATGGCTAACTCAAAATAGACGTTTGGTGAAGGATCTATATACACAATAACTACTTATATATTTTGGTTTTTTCTTGGTAATTTTTACTTTCTACTTCTCAATATTCCACTACTTTTCATATTAATGGTATTATTATCCAATAGCTCAAATCCACTCCCAGATGGGTTTAATGCTATTGTTATTATATGTTGTATACCAGTCGTACCTGCTGCAACTGCCCTTCTTAGTGTAATGGGAAAACTGATTCGAGAAAAGGATATTAACCTTACATAAGATGTTCTTAAAGCAGCTGCCTATTGTACCATCCATAATTTTCATATTACAATTTTGAAATTACTCAGAGCACTATTGATATTAATAGTTCTAAGATGTAAAACCTAAATTACTGATTGAATTCATAGTATCGTTCATAGCTTCAGAAATATTTGATATAGATTTTTTTATTTCATCAAAAGATTTAATAGTATTGCTAGCTTGAAGCAATTCTTCTTTATTAATTTATCAAATTGTTCTTGGTAACTAATTCTAACTTTTTAAAAGGCCGAAGCATGACAACCTCTATACTAATACTTTTATAAATGAGTTTCCTATTTTCAGTAAAGAATGTTTTACATTTATCTTTTACGCCTGAATAATCTTTATATTTGCGATTACAATGACGATTAGAATAGAAGTATTGGGTAGTAGCGTAAATTCTATGTTAGATATAATCACGAAAAATTTTAAAGGCAAATTGAACCCGCTATCAAATGCTAGCAGGTTTTTATCTTCCGTAATCAAGTATGGCTATAGTATTTGTATATCCTATTAATTTTGCCACTACCTAAGTTTATATCTACATTCCCTAACTGCTCCCATTCATCCTATGCCTAATCTTATTTTCGTTTTATTTAGATGGTTATTAATAAATGTTTTTCAGCATATATTTTGTTAAGAACCGTCTCTTGTACAATACCAAAGTTCATATAACAAACAAAACAATTTATTGAATGACCCTAAAGATGTAGTTAAGAAAGCTTATTAAAAAAAGTTTTATTATAGTTACTGTTCACTCCGCAACTAGATTAATATAAAATAAAAAAATACAGCCAACAAGCTGTATTTTTAAGAATATGGCAGGGGTACTAGGACTTGAACCTAGGCCAACGGTTTTGGAGACCAATCTGAAGCATCAAAAATCACATGGAATCTTTTGTAAACTTAGATTATATCTAGTGTTTAAGGTTTTTACAGCTTGAAATATATGTAAATATCCTTTAACCTTTTAGATATTAGACAACCAAAATACAACCAGGAGATAAGATTGTTTTTTTATCTTAAAGTCACTTCAAGAGTCGCAATGTGCTTCGTCCTTATATCAATCATATGTGATAAAATTCTATAAGTATTGGTAAGCGTATCGCTGGTGTTTTTTACAAATCTTCCTTGTACGTCAATAATTAAAGAACATATGTCTTTCTCTAATCCATATGAATATTTTAAAAACTCTCTAACATCATTAATATCTACATCACATATTTTTTTATTAAACTCATCTATTAAAAAGGACATCTTGTCATATATCCAAAAATCAATCTCTTCAAATTCTATGTCACCTACTTGAACTTTTATTGTTTCATAGTATTGTATGGTTCTATCTATATCTTTTATTAGAACTTTTGACATTATTTTTATTGATTGAATATCAAATTTTTCTCTTCCTATTTTTTCATAAATTATTTTTCTTTTAACTTCAATATTTATTGCTTTATTAATTAGATCTATAACGCTATATCCCATAATATTATCACCCTTAATTGTCATCAATTTTGTTATGTCTTCTTGTAAATATATTCGTCTATAAAAATATTTCTATACATTTTCTTTATTATAACATAATCTTGTGTTATTAATTCCTCATGAAAGCATCATACCTGGTTAATATATTTATTGGCATTATCTAAATTATTATCTCTTCAATTCCAGAAACTACAATCCAAATATGAATAACATTGCTGATAGATGAGAATTTAAATCTGATGAAAAAATAAAAATAGAAAGATTCACATTTTCATAAATCTTTCTATTTCAACATCTCTGACAGAAGTAGCGGTTTGCAGTACCGCTACCTAAACACATTCATGAAATAAGTTTATTCTTTCTTTGATAATTCTTTTTTTAATTTTTCAAGAAGTTCTTTGAGTCTTTGGTTTTCAATTAATAATTCTCTATTCTGTTTAACCAATTCATTGTTTTTAACTTCATTA
>JACMJL010000154.1 GCA_014380625.1 Clostridiaceae bacterium | reverse complement strand
TAATAACAAATAACACAGATAGAATTAGGGACATAAAGGTAGTTTATACAGGTATGTTTGGTTCTGCTGTACCTGGTGCGCTAATGGAAGATGTTCTTTATAGTAATATAATCATGCAGGGAAAAGTTTTGCTAGACGATGCAGGTGCATTAATGGCTATATCTTCAGATTATTATCCTTTGGGAACAAAAGGGGATTATAGATTCCATACAATGATTTCTCATACTGAAAAAGGAGTTATGCTATCAAAGGAATTTTGTACAAGTTATAGTGAATTTGTAGGAAGTGGGTCCTTAGAAAGACCACAAGGTCTGTTTAAGCTTAGTAATAAGTTAAATAGAAAAGGGCCAGGATTCTTTGCGTTAAGCACTAATCTTACATTATCTCCTTTTTCTAAAGCAATTGTTGATAACTTTACTGGATTAGTCTCAACTAAGACCAATCCTAATTTTAGTGAGGATACATTTCAAACTGAGATACAAAACTTAATCAATAAATATAGTGATGAAAAAGAACTGGAAATATCTTTAAATAAAAATAAGGACTTTATTGAAGCATATAGTGGATATCTTCAAGTTAGGTCAGAAAATAATCAATTTGATTGTTATGTAAATAAGAATTTACCTTTCCAAGTGTTGTATCAAACCTTTGTGTCTCGTTCCTTTGATCAAACTCAAAAGGGTTATAGGGAGATAGGTTTTAGAGAAATACAGGATATTTATGCATCCATGTATTACTTTATTGGAATGGGTAAAAAGGAACTTATAAAAAACCTTATTAAAGAATGGGCTGAAAAGGTATTTGAATTTGGTTATGCCTATCATAATTTCTTCTGGATTGGTAAAGAACCAGGTAAATGGTCTGACGATGGATTGTGGCTAATTCAAGCAGTATATAGATATATAAATATAACTGGTGATAAATTATTCTTAAAGGAACAATGTGAGGTAAGTGGGAGTAGCCCAATGAAGACAAGAAGCCTATATGAAACTATGAAAGCCATCTTGAGATATTCAGGCGAAGTTTCAATAGGAAAACATGGTATACCTCTACTTGATTTTGCTGATTGGAATGACTGCTTAAAGCTAGATACAAACTTCATAAATGGAGTTGAAAAGGAGAGAAGATATAAAGAACAGATAGCAAGAACTGGAGAAGATGGACAACCATTTCAAAGTGATTATTCGGAAAGTGTTATGAATGGCTTCCTATTAAAATTAGCTATGGATCAAATGATGGAACTTACAAAAATCTGGATGGATACAGAATACTATAATCGTCTAGAAGGACTTTCAAATAAACTTTATGATAATCTTCAGCAATATGCTTGGAAAGAAGATTTTTTTGCAAGGGTTCTGTTCAACCGATATAAGAAGGATGAATACACTTATCTAGGGGCCAAGGGGGATAAACTTTCGGCGGATCGAAATAAGGATGGTACATATTTTTTAAATTCCTTCAATTGGTCAATTCTAGCTAATTGCGCTACTGAAAATCAAATTGAGATAATGTTGCGTTCAATTGAGGAGCATTTGAAAACTCCTTATGGGATAAAACTTATTAGCAAAGCAGATCTAGGAAAGATAGCAATGGGAACAGCTACAGGGGAATATTTCCCGGGAGATAGAGAAAATGGAGGTATATTTAAGCATGCTACTATGATGGCAACAAGTGCTATGTTTAAAGCTGCAAAAAAGGTGAAAAGTAATGAACTGTCCCGCAGGCTAACTTCTACAGCTTACTGGATGATTGACTTAGTTTTGCCCTATAATACTATGAATCAGCCCTTTGAAACCTGTGGCAATCCACGGTTCTGTACACAATATAATAATAGCGATACGGGAGAGAATATAGGACCTACCTTAAGTGGTACTTCAACTTGGCTA
Source organism: Clostridiaceae bacterium (assembly GCA_014380625.1). Taxonomy (GTDB): domain Bacteria; phylum Bacillota; class Clostridia; order Clostridiales; family Clostridiaceae; genus JACMJL01. Next base: position 4,343 of record JACMJL010000154.1, on the reverse strand, counting down.
ACCCTATCTTTAATTGATGCATTTGGTATTGAATATACAACAAAGGGTATAGAAATAAATCCAATACTTATGGAAAAACAAAAAAAACTAAAGTTAATTATTAATACTAGCAAGACTAAATTAAATATAGAAATTTTAAAACCTGAGGGCTTCTACAGAATGCAGGATTCTGCCTATTCAATAAAGGTTGATGATGTAGAAATTCAAGGAAATATTATAAATAATTATCTAGATGGTAAGGAACATAATGTTGAAATAAACTTCCAAGAAAATAAGTGAAGTTTAGAGGGGGGCTAAGGGTGAAAAAAACAAAATATATTGTAATGGTAATGCTTTTTGTAATAATTTCAATAGTATCTGTTACAACATACTTTAAGGTTACACACGATGGTACATCAAAGAAGTTAGAAACCGATATACTAAAGTCTATTAAAAAAGATACTTCTAAGGATTTTAAAATTAGTCTTGGATCTACAGAAGCGCTAAGTAAGGATTTTCTAAACAAAATTGAAAATGAGAAGAAAAAACTTACTATAATTGGTAACGGAATAAAATATACTGTTAACACTTCGGATTTTAAAGGAAAGCAAAAAGATAATATAAGCATAGTACTAAAAGAACTAAATGATAATAAAAATAAAGAGATAAGTAGTATTATTTCAAAAAATTCGGAGAAAAAGTATGAGGTCTACGGAGTTCAAATTGGTGAAAAAGATGGACAAATTGGTTACGGCATTGAAGCTTCTCTTCAGGTAGATAAAAAGTTAAATGGAAAAGAAGTCAATGTATATAGGTATGAGGCTAAAACAAAGCAATATTACTTTGTTGACAAAGTGTTAGTAGATAATGAGGGCGTTGCTAATATAAATATGTCAAAGTATGGAGAGTATTTTTTAACCTCACAAGATGCACCTAGATATAAGGAAGAGAATGTTAAGTTGGTATATGAAGAAAATTTTAACGTAGATGGGCTCCCAAATAAAGAAAGATGGAAGTATGACATAGGGGGATCTGGATGGGGTAACGAAGAAAAACAATGTTACACTGATAGTGCTGAAAACGCAAGTGTTAAGGGTGGCAATTTAATTATTACTGCAAAAAAAGAAAAGGTTGCCTTTAATGATTACTCCTCAGCCAGGCTTCTAAGTAAGGATTCCTGGCTTTATGGAAGGTTTGAGATTAAGGCTAAATTGCCGAAAGGCGTTGGTACTTGGCCAGCAATTTGGATGATGTCTAAAGATAGTACATATGGAAGTTGGCCTTCAAGCGGTGAACTGGACATAATGGAACATGTGGGATTTGATAATGGCATAGTACATGCTACAACCCATTCTGAAAAATATTATTGGAAAAGTAATACACAAAAAACTGGACAAATGACAGTGGATAATGTAAACAGTGAATTCCATGTCTACGCCATGGAGTGGACACCGCATAAGATAGACTTTTTTATAGATGGCAAAAAATATTTAACCTCAGAATATGATCCTATTAAAGATAAAGCAGAGGGCTGGAAAGCCTGGCCTTTTGATAAACCTTTTTATCTAATTTTAAATATAGCTGTAGGAGGTGGTTGGGGAGGACAAAAGGGAATTGATAACAGTATATTCCCACAATCAATGGAAGTTGATTATGTAAAAGTTTATGACTTAGGCCTAGAAAATCAAAATTTAAAATAAGGTCAAATTCAGTTAATACTAACTTAATAAGAATGGGCTATCTCAAAATCATTAGTTATTTTGAGACAGTCCCTTTATTTTTTTGCCTTTTCCTAAGCATTCCATGGTTCGAATTGCCACAATTACCTCTAAGCCTCACTGAACTTTAAGAATATTCTTCCGATACTTCAGTACAGGTCAAAATAGATCAAGGGGGTCAGTTCATGTTTAAGCGGTATGTTGCATTTTTTACAGCAGTTTTCTTTTTTATTACTATTTTTCCTATTGCCATTACTCAAAGGGTACAGGCTTATCAGAATAATGCTTATTTCAATAATGTGAAGGTTGGATTGGTAAGTATGTTATCAACAGGACTTACCTTAACTTTAAATGGAGATTATACTCTGAATGGACAAGTATATCCATCTGGATCAGTTATTAATCTAGGGATAAATGGGACAAGCATTACTTTAAATGGTACCTTACAAAGTCAGATTACTTTAAACCCCAACAATAGTTCTAATCTATTAATGATTACTTCAGGTGCTGTATCAAATAAGTATATGGGATCTTTTTTGATACAGCTTAGTGGTAGTAAACTTCTTCCTATTAATATGATAGATATTGAAAATTATTTAAAGGGAGTAGTAGGTTATGAAATGTCTGACGGCTGGCCACTGGAGTCTCTAAAGGCTCAGGCAGTTGCGGCAAGAAATTATGCCATATCTCGAGTGGGCTATGCAGCAGCAAAAGGTTATGATTTTGATGATACTGCAGCTTATCAAGTTTATAAAGGCTTAAATGCTAATCTTGAAAATGTAATCAATGCAGTAGATCAAACAAGAGGACAAGTTCTTTTATATAATAACACCCTGGTGGAGACTTTATACTCTGCTTGGCATGGTGGAATTTCAGAAAACAGCGAAAATGTGTGGGGTAATACAGTTCCTTATTTAAGATCTGTACAAGACACCTATGAAAATTTGACCTGGCCTAATGGGAATATAATCGTGACCAATAGTCAGATAAAAACTTTGTTAACAACTAAGGGATATTTAGCTTCTACAGATACTTTTTTGAGTTTAGATTTAAATTCAATCACTAAATTTGCAAGTGGCAGAATAGCTAATATTAAAATCATCTATAAGGATATAGCCGGAACTACTAAAACAAAACTTGTAATAAATGATAATACCAGAACATTCCTTAGCTTGCCTAGTAATCTTTACACTGTAACCTACGATGTGGTTAATAGTGCATATACTTTTTCAGGAAAAGGAAATGGACATGGTCTTGGAATGAGTCAGATTGGAGCTAAAAATCGTGCTACAGCTGGACATAGCTATGACCAGATATTAAAATTCTATTATCAAAATAGTTATTTACAGAATCTAATTTTAAAAGCAAATGTAAGTACCCTTACTCAAAACAAAAACTTTTTATATGAAGATAACGTAATTTCCTTTGATACTACAGCAACTGCAGGTAATGGATATGGTTACCTATTTAAGTATGTAGTGAAAAATGGAGTTAATGTTGTATTTACAAGGGACTATAGCAGTACTTCTACCTTAGATTATGTACCAAGTAATCCTGGGAGTTATACTGTTTCAGCATTTGTAAAAGACAAATATTCTATATCAGATTATGATGATACAAAGGACTCTTCTTTTACTGTGTATGGAACTCCGGTTTTAAATAGCTTTACCTTAAGTAGTGCAATTACAACTGTAGGTGAAGGTGTCTCTACAAATGTTGATGTAGATAGCGGTTCAGGTTCCTTCCTTTACAAGTATGAGGTTTCAAAAGATGGAAATATCCTTGCAACAAGAGATTTTTTAGCAGATAAGCAGTTTAACTATATACCAAGCCAGATTGGAAACTATACAATAACTGCGTATGTTAAGGATTCTATTTCAATAAACCCTTATGATTTTAAGCAGGCACAGAGTTTTACAGCTTTCAATGGATTAAAAATAACCTCCATCACTAAGGATAATCAGAATGTGTTTGTTGGTGATGCTGTGAATTTAACTTCACAGGTTAGTGGAGGTTCTGGTAAAGGAATTATATACCAATATGTTGTGACAAAGGGCGGTACAGTGTTATTAACTCAAGATTTCGGCACCTTAAATACACTAGCCTTTACGCCAACTCAGTCAGGTAATTATAATGTTTCGGTGAAAGTAAAGGATTCATTATCTGGTCAAGCCTATGATGATATAAATAATCTAAGCTTTATAGTATTGGAAAATGCTAAGATTAATACAGTACAAACAAATAAGTCTAAATATTTAACAGGACAGAATGTAAATTTAAATGTTACAGCTTCCTCAGGATCTGGTAGTCAACTATACAAATATGTAGTTTCAAAGGATGGAGTAACCTTATCTACTGTAGATTACAGTAATAATGTAAGTTTACAATATTTATTGAATAATTCTGGAACTTATATAATTACAATTTATGTTAAGGATACACTTTCTACTAAATCCTACGATGATATGAAGACTGTGAATATTCCCGTTTATACACAGCCTACAATGAATTATATAAGCACTCAAAGTTCAATTTTAGTGGGAAATCCAGTGAAGTATAGTATTACAGAGATAAATGGAACTGGAAATGCTCAATATAGGTTTGTTGTGATGAAAGATAGTAGTTTAGTATTAGATAGCGGATATT
>JACMJL010000153.1 GCA_014380625.1 Clostridiaceae bacterium | reverse complement strand
TATATTCAGCCTTAATACCATGTTTAATATTAATTATAGTTTTAGATTTTATAAATTATAAATATTTTAATTATGAATATGGAAATTCATTCAATTTTAAAACTCTACTTGGAAATATTCTCATGGTTCAAGATTTTCCAATACAAAACATTAATGAAATTACCTTTAAGTTATTTAGTTTTAACATATTTAAGGGTAACCCATTAACGAGTTTTGGATCCGCCAGACCTCTTTGGACAATTGCTATAGAGTGGTACATTTATTTATTCTATGGATATACATATATAATTATGCTAAAAAAAAGGAACCTAACTATTTTAAATTGGGTTATATTTTTTCTGTTAAGTATTATTCCGCTTTCTAATGTAACAAACGGAAGAGGAAATGGATTGTTCCTATATTGGTTAATTGGTGGTGCTATTTTTTACTTAATTAAGAACGTAGGTGAAAAGTTTAACAAGTATGTATTAATATTTTTAGGGATATTATGCTTACGCTGGGCTTTTTTATTTAGTTTAACTAAGGCTGATTATTATGATATTAAATTTGTACTTTTATTTTGTTTGGCACTTTTACTGTTTTTAGTGGCTTTTAAAGATAGTGAAAGTAAATTTGTGCTTAATACGAATAACAAATTAAAAAGAATAGCTAGATATTCATATACTCTATATTTAATACATTATTCATTAATTGATTTATTAGTTCAAGTCTTAAAGAAAGAAAATAAATATATTGTTCTATTAATTTGTATTATAGCATCAAATTTGTTAGCTTTATTAATGTATGAATTTGGAGAAAAGTATAGTGAAATAATAAATATAAAGTTGAATAAAATATTAAATACGTTTAGCAAAAGAGTTATAACATAAACCACTAAATGGGTCTTAACTGAATGAATAAAACTTATATAAATGACAAAACCTATCTTATAGAAAGGGGAGAAGTTTTATGCGTAAGATTAAACCTACTAAGGAAAATAAAAAGAAGGATGGAGATTTTAAGAAAATGAATATAAAGCACAATCCAGCGGCTGAGAGTGCAAGAGCAATATTTGGAGCACGCGAGGAAAAGCATTTAGATTAATTTTAGACTATCGAAGTTTTTGAAAGGAGAAAAATATGACTCATAGAGAAGACAAAAAAGCAGCTAAAAGAGGTACAAAAAAAAGAAACAGTCCAGACACCATCCATGAAGATGAAATAAAGAAGAATTCAACAAAAGGAGTCATAAAAGGAACTGAGTAGAGCCTAAGGGCTCTTCTTTTTAATTGAAGGGTAAAAAGATCGTAATTCAATTCATAAATTATACCCTATCTATTTAAAGGCATAGTGTTAAGTAAAATCTTCATAGAATTATATTGAATGATATGGTATTATATAGTCTTAGAGTATTAAGTTAAATAAAGGAGTAGTTATGAGTAAGAAGGTTTTTGATGCTAAGGCGTATACCTTAGATAATGGATTAAAATTGATAAGCATAAAAAGGGATTCTCAACTAATGTCCATACATGCAGGGATTAAAGTTGGGTCACTTATTGAAAATAAAGAAGAAAAAGGCACTTCGCATTTTATTGAACATATGCTTTTTAAAGGTACCAAAAATAGAAATAATGAGGTTTTAAATACTGAGCTTGAGCAGATAGGTGGCGAGTATAATGCATATACTGATTATGGCGCTACAGTTTACTGTATTTCTGCTTTATGCGAGGAACTAGAGAACTCTGTGGAACTAATAAGCGATATGTTATTAAACTCAATTTTTCCAGAAGATGAACTTGAAAAGGAAAGAGGAGTAATATTAGCAGAGATAAGGACAAGCAAAGATGATATAGAAGAATATAGTTTTAATAAAATTAACGAAATAGCATTTTCAAAGAGTCCTTTAAAATATGATATTATTGGTGAAGAGAAAATAATAAATGCAATTAATAGCAAGAAACTAATTAAGTTTTATAAAAAGTACTATATGCCAAATAATTGTTACATCTCAATAGTATCTTCTAATGAACATGAGGATGTAGTGAGTTTAGTTAAGAAGTATTTTAATGAATGGAAATGTCAAGACTTAAAAGAACAAGCTATTATTGAGGAAAAAAATATTCCAGGGTGTATTACCTCATATAAAAACGATATTGAACAAAGTACCTTGGTGTATCTTTATACTTTTTATGGGCTAACTGAATATGAGGAGCTTGTTTTAAGAATATTAAATCATAGGTTTGGAGGTAGTAATAATTCCATACTGTTTAGAAAGCTAAGAGAAGAAAGAGGCCTTGCTTATGATATCTACTCTGAAGTAGATACTACCCCCCATGTAAAAACCTTATATATATATACTTCAATAAGTGAAGACGCAGTTGAAGAAGCCATTTCAATTATCGAAGGGTGTATAGATAGTATAATAAAAAGAGAAATTATTTTTGATGATGGGTCGATTGAATTAATGAAGAAAGTTTTAAAGACTGCGGTAGCATCAACCATAGAGGATCCCATGGATCTTGGAAACTATGTTTTGCATAAAAGTATTGAAGGCGAGGATATTTATGGTTTTGTGGAGGATATGGATAGACTTAAAATCATTAAAAGAGAAGATATTTATATAGCAGCTGAAAATATATTTAAAAATCCAACCATTCACATATTATTACCTGGAAAGAGTGAATAAAATGTATGGAAAAATAACTGAAATACAAGCTCAAAAAAAAAATGCTAAAAGAGTTAACGTTTATATTAATGATGAATTTGCCATTCCTTGTAGTTTAGAATTAGTATATCAATATGGACTTCAAAAGGGTAAAGAAATCCAAGAAGAAAATTTAAATGCAATTGCCGAGGAGGATAACTTTTTAAAGGGGAAAAGTGATGCTCTTAGGTGTATTGAAAAAACCCATAAATCTGAACAGCAAGTTAGAGATAAACTTATTGCAAAGGAATATGAAGAAAAGGTTATAAATAGAGTTATTGAGTTCATGAAAAGTTATAATTTTATTGATGATAAAAGATATGTGCAAAGTTACATTAAAGAGAAAATGAGAACTTCAGGTAGAAATAAAATAAAATTTGCATTAAGTAAAAAAGGAATTGCTAAAAACATAATTGAAGATGGTTTAGAAACGTTAGGTGAAAATGGTGAAAGAGAAGTTGCACTAATGCTTGGAGAAAAAAAACTTATCCAATTGATGAAAAGTGAAAATGATCGTAACAAGTTATATAAAAAACTAGGAGATTTTTTAGTTAGAAGTGGTTATAGTTTTGATATTGTTAGCGAAGTTGTAAAAAATGTTTTGAAAGATGTAATTTACGATGTTGAAGAAAAAGTTGATGAAACAGAAGAAGATAGTTCTAAATTAATGGAATTAGCTCAAAAACGATACAATATAATAATTAAATCTGAAAAAAATGATGCTAAGGTTTATAAAAAACTTTCGGATTTTCTTTTAAGGAAGGGTTATAAGTGGGATAATATTAAGCATATAGTAAAATCAGTGATGATAAAGGAGGATGATATTTAATGAAATTAAACCCAATTACCTTATTACTAATAGTAGCATTTTTATTTCCTCTAGTGAAAGGTTTTTTGCGAAAATTTTCATCTAAGGATTCTAAAACGGATTTAATTAGTACTGGTTTTGATATTGCCTTTATTATTGCTTTGTTTTTAGGAAGTTATCTTGCAAGAAAAGTATTTGTTGAACATAATGAGGGGATTTATAAAAAGATGTATTCCTTTCTCCCTGAGAATATAACTAGTTACATTCAAAATAATAATTTAACTTTATACTTAATTATAATCCCAATAGTTATTTATATAATATATAAATGTGTAACCCTTATTTTTTATGGTATATGCCTAGTTTCAGTCTTTCCAATTTTAGATGGTATTGAAACTAAGGTTAGATCCAGGGGTAATAGCTTTAAAAGGACTTTAGGAGTATTATTCCAATTACCAAGGGCCTTTGTCTATTTACTAGTAATTTCCTTTGTTTTAAATATCTTTTCCATGTTTTACAAAGACCAAGAGATCGACAAGTATTTACAGCAGTCCCAATTATATAATAACATTTGTAAGGAAGTTGTAATTCCAATCACAAAATCAACTATTGCAAAGAAGCTACCTAATATTATTAATAACTCTTTTAAAATACAAATTAAGAATATTAATCAGCCAAATAGCATTGTTTATTATAATGGTGTCACCATTGAAGAAGGGGTAAAGTCTAATAGCAAGATAGATAATCATGCAGTTAAAATTATTAGTAGTCCGCAAAATACTTATACTACAGCTAAAGAACTGTATAATTGGGTTGGTCAAAATATTGATTACGATACCGAAAAAGCTAATTTAATCTTGCATAATGATTTCAGCAAAAGTTCAGGTGCAATTGAAGCTTTTGAAACTAAAAAAGGAATTTGTTTTGATTATGCATGCCTATATGTTGCAATGTGCAGGGCAAATAATATTAAGGTAAGACTAATAACTGGAGATGGCTTTAATGGCGTAAGTTGGGTAGGGCATGCTTGGAATCAAGTATATGTTGCTAAAGAAAATAGCTGGATTAACGTGGATACTACATTTTCAAAGGGTGGGAATTATTTTGACACACAACGGTTTAATGTAGACCATAGAACTTCAGAGATTGCTGGGGAATGGTAAGAGGCCTTCTCAAAATAATATAATTAATTATTTTGAGAAGGCCCTTTTATAACTATTTCCTTAGACTTTTCACAATTAGATTTATAGCTTTTTCACAATCTTTGTCTTTAGAGTCTAACGACCAGGCAGTATTAAAATAAATTAAAGCATTTTTATAATCTTTAATCATAGCATAACAGTACCCAAGATTAAAAAAATAAATACTTTGTGTTTTTAACTTTATTGCAGCTTTTAAAAGTGGGATTGCTTTAATGTAATCCTGTAATTTAATGAAACAAACTGCAGAGTTATATAAACAAACTGGTTTAGCCTCATAACTTTGGGATGATTTTTGATACATTTCTATGGCATTCTTATAATCCTTTGAATTATATAGCTCATTTGCTTTGTGAAAATAATTCATTCTATCCCTCCAAAAGAAAAGTATTATAAATACTATTAAGTTTCAATGTGAATTAGTACCTATATTTATTGCCACTTTTAGAGGTTTTATTCACGCGGGAAAAGAAAGATTAAATTATTTACCTACCAAATTCTAAAGTGCCGCTCTATAATTGATACAATTTTGTACATAATAAAAGCAAGAATAGCAAGAATTACAATGCTTAGCATAACCATATCTAGTTGAGCCGTTTGGCCACCAAAAATAATTAAAAAACCAAGTCCGTTTTTTGCAACAAGGAATTCACCCATTATAACACCCACCCAAGAAAGACCAACATTTATTTTAATAGTAGAGACCAAATTAGGAAGAGAGGCAGGAATTATTAGATGGGTCAATATTTGAAGTTTTGAAGCCCCAAAGGTTTTTAAAAGCTTAATTTTATCTTCATCAACTGCTTTAAATCCACTTAAGATATCTATTATTGTAACTACAATAGAAATTAGCAAGGCTACAATTATAATAGCTTTTAATCCGTTACCAACCCAAAAAATTATTATAGGGGCTAGTGCTATTTTAGGTAAAGAATTTAATACTACTAAATAAGGATCAGCTACCTTTGATGCGAAATCGGACCACCATAAAAGCACTGAAATAAATATTCCAAGAAGGGTTCCAAGAATAAAACCTAGAATTGTTTCAAAGCAGGTTATAAGGATATTATTAAATAGATTGCCTTCCCAAAATAACTTAACTAATTCCTTTGCCATTCTTGAAGGAGTACTAGTTAAGAAAGGATCCATCCATTTTAGATCACCAGCGATTTCCCATAATAAAAATATTGAAAATAAAATTAACAATTGGGTAGCGATGATTTTATTACTTCTTTTTTTTACATTCTTAATATATTTAATATGTTCTTCACTTTCATTTATCAATTAAATCAAGCTCCTTCCAAATTGAATTAAAATATATTCGAAATAAGGGATTATCTCTTCTTTTTATACAGCTATTGCATTCTGAGGGAAAACAAAGTTTAAGCTGATATTTTATTTGGGCAGGTCTTTTTGAAAGAACAATAACTCTATCACTCATGGCAATTGCTTCAGATATATCATGGGTGACCATAATAACAGTTTTATTTTCTTTTCTAATTATAGTTGAAATTTCATCGCTTACGGTGAGTCGACTTTGATAATCCAAGGAAGAGAAGGGTTCATCTAGGAGTAAGAGTTCTGGCTTTAGAGCTAAAGTTCTTATAAGGGCAACCCTTTGCCTCATTCCTCCTGAAAGTTCATTAGGATGATGATTTCTAAATTCCCAAAGGTTATAGTTTTTTAATAGTAAATATATAAAGTTCAAATTTTCTTCGTTAATTTTATGTTGAATCTTTAATCCTAATTTAATGTTTTCCATTACGGTTAACCATTGAAATAAATGATCCTTCTGAAACATATAGCCTATTTTTTTTGAGATAGAACTCATTAACTCCTCATCTATATATACTTCGCCACTAGAAGGAGGCAGAAGACCACAAAGTATATTTAGAAGAGTTGATTTTCCACAGCCAGAGGGACCAACAATGCTTATAAATTCTCCTTCCTCTAATGAAAAATTAATGTCATTTAAGGCTGGAGTTTCAAAGTCTATAGAGTGATAGTTCATAGAAATATGATTAATTTTTACCTTTTTATTTTTTTCCATAGTTATACCTCCATTAGCAAATTATGAAACCATAATTTAGTATATGATGAATAAAAGGATTTTGGTATACTAAATGAAAAATTTAACAGCAAGTAAATTAGAAAGAGTTGAAATTTACAGAATATACACATATAATTATATGGTATAGAATTAATATATTTATAATATTAGATAAAATCAATTTAGAAAAGTGAGACGATGAATTATGAAAAAAGTATTACACATGGGTCTTGATGTAGGTTCAACAACGGTAAAGCTCATTGTTATTGACAATGACAATAATATTTTGCTGCGCAAATATCAAAGGCATTTTTCAGATATAAAAAACACCATAGTTGAAATCATTGAAGAAGCTTGTTTAACTTTTAAAGAGGAAACTGTGACAGTTATGGTTACAGGTTCTGGGGGGCTTAATGTATCCACCTGGTTATCCGTAACATTTATTCAGGAGGTAATTGCAGGAACTCGAACAGTGGAGGAATTAATTCCTCATACAGACGTAGCTATAGAACTCGGGGGAGAAGATGCTAAAATAACTTATTTTGATGGTACTGTTGATCAAAGGATGAATGGAACCTGCGCTGGGGGTACCGGTGCCTTTATTGATCAAATGTCATCCTTATTGCAGACTGATGCTATGGGTCTAAATGAGATGGCTAAAAGTTATAAAGTTTTATATCCAATAGCCGCCAGATGTGGTGTTTTTGCGAAAACAGATGTACAACCGCTGCTAAATGAAGGTGCAGCAAAAGAAGATATAGCTGCCTCTATATTCCAGTCGGTGGTTAACCAAACTATTAGTGGATTAGCTTGTGGCAAACCAATTAAAGGCAAAGTTGCTTTCCTAGGAGGACCTTTGTATTTTTTATCAGAATTAAGGAAGCGGTTTGTAGAAACCTTAAAGTTATCTGAGGAGGAAGTGATTTTTCCTGAGAACTCACAACTATATGTAGCTTTAGGTGCTGCACTTGCCTCTAAGGAAGAGCCTAATATTAACTTCGAGGAGCTAAAAAACAGATTGGTTAATATGAAACAATCTGTTAGCCATGAGGTTGATAGACTTAGACCTTTATTTGAAAATAATGATGAACTTTTAGAATTTAATGAAAGACATAGTTTAAGTAAAGCAAAAAGAAATGAATTGAGCACTTATAAAGGAAGATGTTATTTAGGAATTGATGCTGGTTCAACTACTACAAAAGCAGCACTTATTGATGAAGAGGGGGCTCTTTTATATTCCTATTACGGTAGTAATCAGGGAAGTCCTTTAAAGCAATGTACAAAGATTCTAAAGGAGTTATATAGTCTTCTTCCTCAGGAAGCGATAATTGCTAATTCAGTGGTAACTGGTTACGGAGAGGCTCTTATTAAGTCTGCATTAGGGATAGACATAGGTGAAATTGAGACTGTAGCACATTTTAAGGCATCAAATTTTTTCCTTCCAGGGGTTGACTTTATTCTTGATATAGGTGGACAAGATATGAAATGTCTAAGAATTAAGGATGGCATCATTAATAGCATACTCTTAAATGAGGCTTGTTCTTCAGGCTGTGGATCATTTTTGGAAACCTTTGCATTTTCATTAAATATGAGTATTGAAAATTTTGCAAAGGCTGCGGTAGATTCAAAGGGTCCTGTAGATCTTGGGTCACGATGTACAGTTTTTATGAATTCAAGAGTTAAACAAGCGCAAAAGGAAGGAGCCCATGTAGGAGATATTTCTGCAGGACTGTCTTATTCTGTTATCAAAAACGCATTACTTAAGGTTATTAAGGTTCGGGACCCTAAGGAATTAGGTGAAAAAATTATAGTTCAGGGTGGAACCTTTTATAATGATGCAGTTTTAAGAAGTTTTGAGTTGATTTCGGAAAGAGAAGCTGTTAGACCTGATATCGCAGGAATGATGGGTGCCTTTGGAGCTGCGCTTATTGGTAAAGAAAGACTTGTAGAAGGTTACCAAAGTACTATTTTGAAAGCAGAAGAACTTCAAGGATTTACCACAGAAACCTCTATGAGACGTTGTGGTCTTTGTGGAAATAACTGTTTGTTAACAATAAATAAATTTTCAGACAAAAGAGAATTTATTTCAGGAAATAGATGTGAAAGAGGTGCTGGTGAGGAAACTCATAAGAGCGACATACCTAATCTATATGATTATAAATATAGGAAGATATTTGGATATACTCCACTTAAAAAGGAAGAAGCTACTAGGGGTACAATCGGAATTCCTAGGGTATTAAACCTTTATGAAAATTTCCCTTTCTGGGCTGTGTTTTTTAAGGAATTAGGTTTTAGGGTGGAGCTATCACCAAGATCTTCAAAGAAGATTCATGAGTTAGGAATAGAGACAATTCCATCAGAATCAGTTTGTTATCCAGCGAAACTTGTACATGGGCATATAATAACATTAATTAATAAAAAAGTTGATTTGATTTTTTATCCATGCATTCCTTATGAGGAAAAAGAAGATGAGGGTGCAAATAATTGCTATAATTGTCCAATTGTAATCTCTTACCCTGAGGTTATTAAAAATAATTTGGATGTGCTTAGAGATCAAGGCATTAAATTTATGAACCCTTTCCTTCCTCTAAATAGCAAAAAGAAACTTTTTGAAAGATTATTTGAAGAGTTTAACTCCTTTAATATTTCAAAAAAAGAAATGAAGGTTGCCTTTGAAAAAGCTTGGGTTGAGAAAGATCTTGTTAAGGCAGACATAAGAAAAAAAGGTGAGGAAGTACTTCAGTATTTAAAAGATACTGGTAAAAAGGGGATAGTGCTAGCTGGAAGGCCTTATCATATTGATGAAGAGATAAATCATGGTATTCCTAATATTATTACTGGGTTTGATATGGCAGTCCTCACAGAGGATTCAATAGCACATTTAGGGAAAGTACAGCGTCCTCTTAGAGTAGTGGATCAGTGGACATACCATTCTAGACTGTATGCTGCAGCAAGTTATGTGGCAGAACATGAAAACCTAGAAATCATACAATTAAATTCTTTTGGTTGTGGTATTGATGCAGTTACTACAGATCAGGTTCAAGAAATAATGAACCAATATGGCCGAATATATACAGTACTCAAAATCGATGAAGGAAACAATCTTGGTGCTGCTAGGATTAGAATAAGGTCCTTAAGAGCTGCTATGGAAGAAAGAGATAGAAATGGAATTAAGCCTGTTAGACAAGGAGAACCTAGCCCAAGGATAGTATTTACTGAGGAAATGAGAAAAAATCATACAATATTATCTCCACAGATGTCTCCAATACATTTTGAACTTTATCAGGAGGCAATAAGTTCCTCAGGTTATAATATTGAAATACTTCCTTCAGTGGATAAAAGTGCAGTAGATATGGGACTAAAGTATGTGAATAACGATGCTTGTTATCCTTCTATAATTGTTGTTGGTCAAATAATAGAGGCTTTAAAATCTGGTAGATATGATATAAATAATACCTCAGTGTTCATATCTCAAACGGGTGGTGGCTGTAGGGCTACTAATTATATAGGCTTTTTAAGAAAGGCCCTTAAGGATGCTGGTTTTGATAATGTTCCGGTGGTTTCTGTTAGTGCCTCTGGAATTGAAAAGAATCCTGGGCTTAAGTATTCAATTTCTATGTTACGAAAGGTTATTATGGCAACCATCTATGGAGACCTTTTAATGAGAGTATTATATAGAGTTCGCCCTTATGAGCAGATAAAAGGTTCTACAAATCTTTTATATGAAAAGTGGATGCAGGAGTGTAAAGAATCCGTTAGAAAGCTTGAAAGTATGGGTAACTATAAGAAAAAGATAAGAGCTATTGTTTCTGATTTTGATAATTTAGAAATACAAGATGTGGTTAAACCTAAGGTAGGACTGGTTGGAGAAATCTTAGTAAAGTTCCACCCCACTGCAAACAACGATATTGTAAGCATAATTGAAAATGAGGGTGGAGAGGCTGTAATGCCTGATTTGGCTGGGTTTTTCTTATACTGTGCTTATGGTGAAAATTATAAGGATGAAGTTTTATCAGGAACTAAAGTTGGTAAAGCAGTTGGTAATATCATAGTAAGTATTTTTGAATTTTATCAGAAAGAAATGAAGAAAGCTTTAAACGAAAGCAAAAGGTTTGATGCACCAAAAAGCATTAAGGAGCTTGCCAAAGATGCGGCCCCTATAGTTTCCCTGGGAAATATGACAGGTGAAGGTTGGTTTTTAACTGCTGAAATGGTAGAGTTGATAGAAAGTGGAGTTAAAAATATAGTTTGTATGCAACCTTTTGCTTGTTTGCCAAACCATGTTACTGGGAAGGGTATGTTTAAAGAATTAAAGAGAAGGTATCCAGGATCAAACATAGTTGGTATAGATTATGACCCGGGTGCAAGTGAAGTTAATCAATTAAATAGAATTAAATTGATGTTATCTGTAGCCTTTAAGAATTTGAAAAATCAACCTAAAAAGATTACAGAAATTAAAAAGATTGATATTAAGCCAAGAAAGCCAAAGAATACAAAGGGCGAGGAAAATATATTAATCAAAAATAATTACTTAAATTCCGAAGAAGAATTTGAAAATGCCGTTGATGAAATAGTGACAATAAAAGATTAAAATTATAAAGGGGCTATCTCAAAATAAAATTATTTTGAGACAGCCTCTTTTTTACTTAGTAACTTTTTTAGCTATTTCAGTATTAACAATTGATTTAAAAGCTGGCCTTTCTTTAATTAAGCTGGCTTGATAGCTTTGTATTATGTCCATCAGTCTCGACATATCATCTTCTTTTATAACTGGAGTTGATGCAAAAGCGTGGATATTCCTATAGTTTTTTGTTGTCTGAGCTAATATGGCTATGTCCGTACCTGGAAAAAAGGATTTTATTGAATTTGCAACTGCTTCATCATTGTTTTTTTCAACCCATTGTTGACCTTTATATATTGCACGAGTAAATTTTTCTATAACATCATTATGTTTGTCTAAATAAGTTTTGGTAGAAAAGAAACAGGTATAAGGCAGATTACCAATAGACTTACCAATAGATGCAACTATACTACCGGCTTTGTCTTTAACGAGCATACTAGCGGTAGGCTCAAAAAGTGCTACATAATCTCCGGTACCACTTTTAAAGGCACCAGCTGTAGCGGTAAAAGCAATATTTGTAACCAGATTAATATTCTCACCGTTTTTTAGACCCTTGCTTTTTAGTACATATTCAAGTGCCATTTCAGGAACTCCACCTGGTCTTCCGCCTATAATAGTTTTTCCTTTTAAGGCGGACCAATCAAAATTCCCTTCACTTTTTCTTCCAACTAAAAAGGAACCATCAGTTTGAGTAAGCTGAGCAAACAGAACTGGATAATTGTCTCTCTTTTGATTATAAATATAGATTACCTGCTCAGGACCACAAAACCCAATATCAGCATTACCACTAAGAACATCTTGTGCTGTTTTGTCTGCTCCTTGTCCCGTAGATAGATCAATATCTAGCCCTTCCTCTTTAAAAAAGCCTTGATTTATAGCGGCATACATAGGTGCATAAAAAACTGAACGTACAACTTCATTTAATTTAACCTTTGTTAGCTTATTGTCAGAGCTTTTGTTACATCCTGAAAAACTAGTTGTAATTAGGACAAGGGAAAGTATTAGGGTGAAAAAGATTTTTACTTTTCCTTTCAAGATTATCACTCCAATAAAATTTATATTAATTTATATTATGAAAGTATTTTGAATTTGTGTTGGATTAATTTGAGGTTGTATAATATTATATTATAGTTTATAATGTTATATGAATAATTAAAAACCTTGATAAAGAGGAGTAAAGATAGAAAGTTTTAAGAGAGGAAGGTTCAATGGCTGAAAAACCTTCTATATGAACTGTCTTGAAGGTAGCTTTGGAGTTTCTTTACTGAAATGAAGTAAGTAAAGACGGTAATCTTTGCCGTTATTTTTTTAAGAGCCTGTTAGTTAATTAGGCATTTTTTGAAATGTCTCTCAGGAAAAAAGGTGGTACCGCGAGTCTTCGTCCTTTTATAGGACTGGGGCTTTTTTTTATTTAAAAAAATTAATAAACATTTTAAGGAGGAATATAAATGGATGATTCTAAAAATCTAGATAAAAATTACGATCCTAAAGAATTTGAAAGTAGACTTTATCAGTGGTGGGAAGAAAAAAAGTTTTTTACCCCAGAGGTTGATAAAAATAAAAAGCCTTTTTCAATTGTAATGCCACCACCTAATATAACCGGTAAGCTTCATCTAGGTCATGCTATGGATAACACTATGCAGGACTTTATCATAAGGGTTAAGAGAATGCAAGGCTTTAGTACCCTTTGGTTACCAGGAGAGGACCATGCAAGCATTGCTACAGAGGTTAAAGTTGCAAATGAACTCTTAAAGAAGGGTATTGTTAAGAATGAAATTGGAAGAGAAGCATTTTTAGAGAAGGTTTGGGAATGGACAGATGAGTATAGAGAAAAGATTAGAGAACAATTAAAGAAGATGGGTTGTTCATGTGACTTTACTAGAGAAGCTTTTACTATGGATGATAACTTAGATAAAGCAGTAAGATTAGTTTTCGTTAAGTTATATCATGAAGGTTTAATATATCAAGGGAATAGAATTACTAATTGGTGTCCAAAATGCAAAACAGCGCTTTCGGATGCAGAGATAGAGTATAGCGAGCAGGAGGGATACTTTTGGCACATTAAGTATCCAGTAGTAGGAACTAACGAATTCTTAGAGATTGCAACTACAAGACCGGAAACTATGCTTGGTGACACTGCGGTTGCTGTTAATCCTAAGGATGAAAGATATGCCCATCTAGTAGGAAAGATGCTTTTACTTCCACTTGTAAACAAAGAAATACCTGTGATTGCAGATGATTATGTTGATTTGGAATTTGGTACTGGCGCTGTTAAAATAACTCCAGCTCATGATCCTAATGATTATCAAGTTGGTAAAAGGCATAATCTTCAGGAAATTAATATATTAAATGAAGATGGAACTATAAATGGACGTGGGGGTAAGTATGAAGGCTTAGATCGATATGAAGCTAGAAAGTTAATTGTAAAGGACCTTCAAGAACAGGGATATTTAGTTCAAATTAAAGAGCATACTCATAATGTTGGATGTCATGATAGGTGTGATACTTCTATAGAACCTATGATTTCAAAGCAATGGTATGTTAAAATGGAATCTTTAGCAAAACCTGCAATAGAAGCGGTTAAAAGTAAAAAGACAAAGCTAGTTCCAGAAAGATTTGATAAGACATATTTTAATTGGATGGAAAATATTCAAGATTGGTGTATTTCAAGACAATTATGGTGGGGACATCGAATTCCTGTTTGGACATGTCAAGTATGTGGTGAGGTAATGGTAGTTATTGAGGCTCCAAATAAGTGCTGTAAATGTAGCAGTGAAAAGTTAGTTCAAGATAAAGATGTTTTAGACACTTGGTTCAGTTCTGCTCTTTGGCCTTTTTCCACCTTAGGTTGGCCTGAAAAAACAGAGGACTTAGAATATTTTTATCCTACCAATGTTTTGGTTACAGGATATGATATTATTTTCTTTTGGGTAGCTAGAATGATATTCTCAGGAATTCATAATTTAGGCGAAGTTCCTTTTGACACAGTATTATTCCATGGCATGGTTAGAGACTCTCAAGGAAGGAAAATGTCAAAGTCTTTAGGGAATGGAGTTGATCCCTTAGATGTTATTGATAAGTATGGTGCTGATGCCTTAAGATTTATGCTTACTACTGGAAATTCAGCAGGTAATGATATTAGATTCTATGAAGAAAAAGTTGAAGCAGCTAGGAACTTTGCAAATAAGATTTGGAATGCTTCTAGATTTGTAATGATGAACTTAGATCATGATTTAATGAACAAATATAAAGATAACAAAAGTTATACCTTTGCAGATAAATGGATTCTTTCTAGAGTAAATACAGTGGTAAAGGAAGTAACTGAAAATATAGAAAAATATGAATTGGGGATTGCAGCACAAAAGATTTATGATTTCATTTGGACTGAATTTTGTGATTGGTATATTGAACTTTCAAAACCAGTTCTTTTTGGAACTGATGAGACCCAGAAGGGAATAGCAATCAATGTACTTTATAAGGTATTAACTACAAGTATTCAGTTGTTACATCCAATAATGCCCTTCATAACAGAAGAAATTTATTTGCATCTTCAAGGTGAGTTTGAATCCATAACTGTTTCAACTTGGCCTTTGTATTCTGAGGAAGCTTTGGATGAAAACTCAGAAGTTCAGATGGCTTATGTAATTGAAGCTATAAAGGCTTTAAGAAACATAAGATTAGAAATGAATGTTCCTGCTTCAAGAAAAGCAAAAATTTTAGCGTTTATTACAGAATCAAAAGCAAAAGCAGCTTTTGAAGAAGGAAAAATTTATTTTGAGAAATTAGCTTCTGCAAGTGAAATTGAAATATTAACATCCAAGGAGGCTGTTCCTGAAAATGCTGTTTCCGTTATAACTAAGGGTGCAGAGTTATTTATGCCCTTACTTGATTTAATAGATCTTGAGAAAGAAATGGAAAGACTTAATAAAGAAAAGGAAAAACTTTTAAATGAAATTGATAGAGTTGAAAAAAAACTTACTAATGAAAGATTTATTTCCAAGGCTCCCAAAGCCGTTGTAGAAGAAGAAAAGGCTAAGGGAGATAAGTATAGAGAAATGCTTGATGCAGTTGATTTAAGACTAAATAGTTTAAAATAAACAATATTTTGAAGATTCCTAAGGCCCCTCAGCGTTAAAATATTTAATGCTGAGGGGTTTTTCTAAATTTAAATAAAAATTTATGAATGAAAGTAGAATTATTTGTAACAATATAGTATATAGAATAAGAAAAAGAATAATAAGATAGAAGGTATACGATGGCAAATAAAAAAACAAAAAAGTTAACTCCAATTCAAATACAATATAAAGATATTGCAAAAGGTAAAGAACCTAAAAGACCCGTGATTTCAAATTGCATTAGAGCTTTTCTTGTAGGGGGAAGTATTTGTGCCTTAGCTCAAGGTTTGCAATGGGTGTTTATAAAGTATTTTAATTTTACTGAAAAAACAGCATCAAACCCTACTTCTGCTGTATTTATAATAATTTCTGTATTGCTAACGGGGTTTGGTATTTATGACCATATTGCCCAATGGGCTGGTGCAGGAACTGCTATCCCTATCACTGGTTTCGCTAATTCAATAGCCTCTGCTGCTATAGAACATAAAAGTGAGGGTTATGTTCTTGGCGTAGGAGGGAATATGTTTAAACTTGCAGGGTCTGTAATCGTTTTTGGAGCCTTTTCAGCCTTTGTGGTTGCAGTAATTAAAATTACTTTAAAGTGGCTAGGAGGATATTAAATGTTAATTGGACATCAATCCTGGATTTTTAAACGAAAACCAACCATAATAGCTTCAAGTTCAGTTGTAGGACCATTTGAGGGTAAAGGGGAGCTAGCTAAAGATTTTGATATAATTCATAAGGATATTTGGGTAGGACAGGACAGTTTCGAAAAGGCAGAAAAGATTTTTCTGGAACATGCTTGTGAAAGAGCAATTGAAAAATCAGGAGTAAAGAAAGAAGATATTCAATTTTTTTTAAGTGGTGATTTATTAAATCAAATTATAACTAGTAGTTTTGCTGCCCGTACCTTAGAAATACCTTACTTTGGAATTTTTGGAGCTTGTTCAAGTTCTATGGAGGGTTTGGCTTTGGCTGCCTTAATGGTAGATTGTGAAGCTGCAAGATATGTAATTGCCTCTGCAAGTAGTCATAACGCCGCTACGGAAAAGCAATTTAGATACCCTACTGAGTATGGAGGTCAGAAACCGCCAACTGCCCAATGGACCGTTACAGGTGCTGGAGCTGCAGTGGTAGGATATAAAGGAGAGGGACCTAAAGTAACAAGTGCTACTATTGGAAAGGTAATTGATATGGGGCTTACAGACCCCTTTAATATGGGGGCAGCTATGGCACCAGCAGCAGTGGCTACAATAGAAGCTCATTTTAGAGATTTAAATAGAGACCCATCCTATTATGATATCATTGCAACAGGGGATTTAGGTAAAGTTGGACATGAAATTGCAATGGATTTGCTAAAAAAAGATGGATTAAAAATACCTTTAGAAAAGTTTACAGATTGTGGCCTTTTAATATATAAAAAAGGGCAACCCGTTTTCTCTGGAGGAAGTGGATGTGGGTGCTCGGCAACAGTAACCTATGGGCATTTTCTTAATCTTATGCGGAAAGGCGAACTAAATAGAATATTAGTTATAGCCACAGGAGCGTTGATGTCACCCATGTCATATCAACAAAAAGAAAGCATTCCGTGTATTGCCCATGCAGTATCCATAGAGATGGAAAGGATATGACTTAGTATGGAAAAGTTTATTTGGGCATTTCTTGTTGGAGGGGGAATTTGTATTGCTGGACAAATAATGATGGATGTAGGAAAATTAACACCTGCTCATACCACTTGTACCCTAGTAGTACTTGGTTCAATTCTAGGAGGCTTAGGATTATATCAACCACTAATAAAATTTGCAGGTGCGGGAGCATCAATTCCTATAAGTAGTTTTGGAAATGCTTTAGTTAATGGTGCCCTCATGGAGGCCGAAAGAGATGGATTTATAGGTGTATTAACGGGTATTTTTGAAATAACCAGTGCAGGTATTTCTTCGGCAATAATTTTTGGATTTATTGCAGCATTGATATTTAAACCCAAGGGATGAAAATATAACAAATATTTATTTATAATTGTCTTTACAATATTATTGTGGTTTTGTACAATATATAGTGTAATAGCATTTAACAAACACTATATGTTGAATATTGTGGATATAGAAAGCCCAATATGTTAAGTAAGGAGAATGAATATGTTGAATAAATTGTTTATTAAAGATGAATATATATATAATAAAGAAAATAAACCGATATATTGGATAAAAGAAAACTTTATCTATAAGTTGGAGGACGGCAATAATGAATATTTTATAAAAGAAAATTACATTTACAATATAGATGGTGAGTGCAAGTATTCTATAAAGGAAAATTATATCTACTCAATTAAAGATTAGTAATTATAATAAATATTATTGATATGCAGTGCTTAAGGAGATTCCCTGTGCACTGCATGTTTTTATCTTATTTAAATATTTCATAAATACTTAAAATAATTATGAGGCAACCCGAAAATAAGCTTGCATAATCGCCAAGGAATTTTGATAAAAATTTTTCTCCAACTGTATACCCGATTAAAATTGAAACTATACTTATTATAAAGGTTAGTAGTGTTGCTTGAAATATGTTAATCCCAGTTATACCAACCCCTATTCCAAGACCAAAGTTATTTAATGTAAGTGCAAATGCAAGCATTATAGACTCTCTTAATTCTAAACTACCCGACTTATCTACATCAGCAATTTCTGGATAATTCAAAAGGGCTTTGCAAACTGAAAAATCTTGTTTAATTCTTAACTTAAAACTCTGAATTTTCAACTTCTTTTTAAAAAAGTCAATTAAGAAATAAATTCCTAAGGTTAAAAGTACTACACAACCAACTAAATTTGCGGTTTTAGCTGAAATCACTTGGATAATTCCTAACCCTAAGACCATGGATAAAAAAGTTCCAAGGCTTGAAAACAATCCAATTAGAAGATTGCTTGATGGTTTGATTTTAATTTTTTTCGATCCATAGGCTATGCCAACAGTGAAGTTGTCAATACTAACTACTAGTGCAAATACCAATGCTGAAAGAATGTGCATTTTATTCTCCATTATTAATTATTTCAATGTTAATATATTCAATGATAATAAAGGGTGACACTCCAAACTTATTTTAGGGAACTTCAAAAAAATAGTGTTAAAAGTACTTTAAGAATAACAAAAATTGTTGTATTATGTACTTGAGGAGTGATATCGTGATAAAATTTTTATGGTATGTATATTTTGGAATATATATGCTTTTTACAATGCGATTTAAAATTAAACTATATTTTTTAAAAAAGAAGTCTCCAGAATTGGCTGATGATTATGCGTATGAAAAGCTAAGACAAATTGCTAGGTATGTTATTAAAAGATCTAATACTAAAGTGGTAGTGAAAGGATTAGAGAATCTTCCTAATGAACCTTGTGTTTTAGTTGGTAATCATCAAGGAATATTTGATGCGTTTCTTTTATTTGCCTCAATAGATAGAAAACTTGGATTTATTGCTAAAAAGGAGATATTAAGAGTGCCTTTAGTAGGTTCTTGGATGAAGGAATCTAAAACTATATTTATCGATAGAGAAAACCCACGTCAAATGGTAAGTTCCATAAATGCGGGAATAGATAATATAAAATCAGGTTATACCATGGTAATATTTCCAGAAGGAACTAGGAGTTTAAGTTCAGATATGGGAGAATTTAAAAAAGGAAGTATGAAGCTTGCAACAAAGGTTGGGGTTCCAATAGTTCCTATTACTATCGACGGTACCTATAGGGTTTTAGAAACTGGTAATAAAGTAACGGGAAACACAAATTATTTAGTTATTCATCCGCCTATATATACCAAGGATTTGTCCAAAGAAGAGCAACAAAATCTTACTGATAAAATATACAATATTATTGAGGATGAATTAAAGGAAATTAGCAAAAATAAATAAACATTGGGTGATTAAATGAATTATAAGGAAGCAATGAATTATATAAAAAATACAGAGAAATTCGGTAGAAATTATGGGCTTTCAAGAACAGAAAAAATATTAGAATTATTAGATAACCCTCATAAAGAATTAAAATGCATTCATATAGCTGGAACTAATGGGAAAGGCTCAATCAGTGCGATGCTTAACTCAATTTTAATCCAAGCTGGTAATAAGGTTGGCATGTACACTTCTCCTTATTTAGAGGTGTTTGAGGAAAGAATTCAAATAAATAGTGAAAATATAAAGGAGAACTCTTTAAGTTTTGTAGTAACAGAAGTTAAAAAAGCAGTTGATGAAGTCATTAAATTAGGCTATGAGCATCCTACTGAATTTGAAATCATCACTTGTGCTGCACTATTATACTTTAGGAATGAAAAAGTAGATTTTGCAGTTATAGAGGTGGGGTTAGGTGGCAGATTAGATTCTACAAATGTTATACATCCAATACTAAGTATTATTACTTCTATCAGTTATGATCATATGCAGGTATTAGGTGAGACTATTAAAGAAATAACAATAGAAAAAGCAGGGATAATTAAAAATAAGGTTCCTGTAGTATTATATCCACAGGAATTTGAGGTGGAAAGCATTATTGAAAATACATGTTTTGAAAAGAACAGTTCATTAATTAAAGTTAGAAGAGATTCTATAGAATTTTTTAGTGTTAATGGAAAAAAATATACTCAAGTCATTCATGTAAAAACCTATAAAGATGAGTATGATATAGAACTTTCTCTTTTAGGTAGTCATCAGCTTCTAAATTGTTCCACTGTATTAACTGCAGTAGAATTATTGAAGGAGTTGGGAATAAAAATAGAAAAAAGCCATATACTTTTTGCTTTAAAGAGTGTTAAGTGGATTGGTAGGCTTGAAGTGATGAATAAAACCCCGCTGATAGTTATTGATGGAGCTCATAATATAGATGGAATTAATAAACTAGTAGAGAGTGTGGAAAAGTATTTTAAGTATGATAATTTAATACTTGTACTTGGAATTCTTGCAGACAAGCAGGTAGAGGATATGATAAAGGTTATTGCTCCTTTAGCAAGTAAAATAATTGCAGTAACACCCCATTCCGAAAGAGGATCACTTGCAGTGGAACTCAAGAAAGTCATATTAAAGTATAATGAGAACTGTGACGCTATTGAAAATTATAGCCAAGCTTATGAAAAAGCTTTAAGTTACTCTAATTCTGGGGATATAATACTCTTTTCTGGATCTCTTCATATGATTGGAGATATGAGGAAGATAATTAAAGCGAAATTATCTTAATTAAAAAATTGGTTAAGAAGTCTTTGAGACTGACCTATAGTAAGATCACCAAGACATTTCTTCCACCTCTAAGAATAACAGGGACTGTCTTTAAAATAATTAATTTTATTTTAAAGACAGTCCCTGTTATATACATTAGTTACGCGTTCTTAAGTGTTAGTTCTTCAAGCGCCATTGCAAGTTGATCTGGACAAGAAGTCGATTTATTTCCACATGGAATTCCTTTAAGCCTTTTTATTGCTTCATTAATTTCCATTCCCTCTATGAGATTAGAAATAGCTTGTAGGTTTCCATCACAGCCACCTAGGAAAGCTACCTTTAAAACTTTTCCATCCTCGATATCAAAGTTAATTTTTTTTGAACATACGCCAGTTGTTGTATAGTTGTACATATTTTATCCTCCTCAAGTAAAAAGTTTATATATTTAATATAGATAAAAATATTAATCCTGTCAAATGTTATGTTAGCAGTTTTAATAAAACCTCATATTATATATAGAATACAAGTTATAATCTATATTGTAATTTTTAAGTGATATGGGGGGGAGAAAATGAGTTGCTTATACATTTGTAATTCTTCAGCTGATACTATATCAAAGGTAGCGTTGGATGACTTCGTTGAGACAAAAAGGATAAAACTTGGGATTAATAACATAGACAGAATTGGGCCGCATGGCATTTGCAGGTTTAAAGATGAGTTATTGATTGCTAATAATTTTA
Organism: Clostridiaceae bacterium; assembly: GCA_014380625.1. Lineage (GTDB taxonomy): Bacteria > Bacillota > Clostridia > Clostridiales > Clostridiaceae > JACMJL01. The sequence goes on along the minus strand of JACMJL010000153.1, from coordinate 17,527 downwards.
GCAATAGTATTTCAATTATAAAAAACGATAAGGAAATTGAAAATCAATATATTGGGTCTCATTGTAATGATATAAGCGTGTTTAAAAATAATGCATATATCACTTGTGGGGAAAGTAATAGTATTGTTGTTTTTGATTTGATTAATAAAAGGACAGTTGAACAAATAACCTGTGAAAATTTACCTCATAGCATTAGCTTTGATTATAAAAATCAAAAAATGTTGGTGTCAAATATGCAAAGTGATTCCATAACCGTAATCGACTGTTTAAATAGAGAAAATATTAGGCACATTAGAATAGGCGCGTACCCCACAAAGGCAGTGTTTTCTGTGAATAGTGAATATATTTATGTTTGCGAAAGTAATCTTGGAGGATATGAGCGAGGAAATTTAAGTGTAATATCAGCTAGTAACTATAAGGTTCTCTATAAAATTCCTATTGGATACTCACCGGTAGATATGGATTGTGATAAGGAGAATTGTTACATTTCAAACTTCGGGGAGGGAACTGTTAGCATTGTAAACATTAATAACTATAAGCAGTTAAAAAAGATTAGTGTTGGAGGAATGCCAAGAGGAATTAAAAAAGTAGGAGAGTATTTATATGTGGGAGATAATTATAATAACCAATTGTTGCAGGTTAACATATTAACAGAAAACAAAAAAGCCATAAATATAGGCGGAGAACCTACGGGTATGGCCTTGGGCTAATCTCTTGTTAGAAGTTGTATTATATTGCTATATAGATCGGAAGAATTATTCTGCCACTTGGAGCATAGGGCTCTAGCCTGCTTGTTAGAAACAACATTTAATTTAATATCAATTAATATTGAATCATTTTCCATTGCCTTTAGATTTACAATGAAATTGTTTTCTTTTTCAATAGTATAATCAGAGGTAATAGTAATTTCTTTTTTTATATTATCTATTTGCACTTTTAAGTAATTATCGATAGTAGCTTTTTTTGTTTTAGAAATTCTATTTATAAAGAGATTTAAAGCTCTAATACCTTCATTTGTAATTACAAGCCTATGTTTTTTATTTGTTTCAATATATTCTAGAAAACTAGAAGCAACTAATTCAGAAATATACTGTTGTAGAGTGAAATAATTAATAAAATTATTTTCAAGTATTATCTGGGTTAACTGATTATTTGATACTGGTAGCTTTATTTCATTGAAGACATATAGAAGTAAGAGCTTATTTTCAGCTAATTCCAGAGTATTATCATACATTAATCGTACCTCCTTAAATAATTAATTTTATTATATCATAAAAAAAACCTTTTAAGGTATCTGAAATAAAATAAGCACCGAAAATATCGGTGCTTAGAAAATTCTTATTTTTTTAAAGGTGCCTTACTTCCATTTACTAAATCATTTTCGCCCATGTAAATTAATCTCTTAACCATTTCTCCACCTACATTACCACAATTTCTTGAGGTAACTGCCCCCCAGTAGTCTTCCGACCCTTGATGTACTCCAAGCGTTAATTCCTCAGCGATTTCATATTTCATATTGTCAAGTTGAGAATGTGCTTCCTTGACAAGTTGTGTTCTTCCGCTTCCATTTTGTCCTAAAGCCATAATAACATTTCTCCTTTATATAATTTTGTATTTATAGTTTGTACTTTATAATTTTCAATATACTATAAGTTTTTAGGCAAAGGTGGAGAAGTTATCCACCCTGCTTTGGTCTCTTTTAATATATTGAGAATATAAATTAATATAATAATTGTTGGAGGAATATTTTGAAGAGGAAGGTATACAGTGTAATTTTATTAATCCTTATCTGTATTAGCTTATCCTTAGGAATTAATCATAAGGAAAGGGCCACTTTTTTTAGAACCAATAGAAAAGTTCCTATATATTCAGTGTGTACTAATGAAAAAAAAGTAGCAATTACCTTCGATACAAACTGGGGAAAAGATAATACTAAAGAGATACTAGAGTTATTAGCAAAATATAATGTAAAAGCAACTTTTTTTATTATTGGTAAGTGGGCTAATGAGTTTCCAGATGAAGTAAAGCAAATCTATACACAAGGGCATGAAATTGGAAACCATTCATACAAACACCCTAATATGACACAACTCTCTAATGACAAAATAAGGAGTGAAATTTTGACTACAGATGAAAAAATCATTGAAATAACAGGACAAACTACTAAGATATTTAGGTGCCCTGAAGGTACGTATAATGATTTAGTAATAAAAACCACTGAATCAATTGGGAAGTATTGCATACAATGGGATGTTGATAGCATAGATTGGAAAGAACAAGGCGCTGAGATTGAGTATCAACGAGTCATTACTAAATCAAAATCTGGTTCAATTATTCTGTTTCACAATAATGCAAAATATACTCCTCAAAATCTTCCTAAAATCATTGAAAAATTACAAAATAATGGGTATAAATTTGTCACAGTTTCAGATTTAATATATAAAAACAACTTTTATTTAAACAATGAAGGGAAACAAATACCTGACAACACTATTGCAAATTAGGAAAAATGTATTATAATGGAAATATGTTTAAACATTTATTATTTAAATAGCATAAAAAAAAATCTGTTGTTAAGAATAAGATTAACCTTATTCATAATAGGAGATGGTAATGTGGTTAATATTGCAATATTAGGTGAAAAGGATGAAATGACATTTAAGTTAAAATTAATAAGTATAATGAAACAGTTAGGTTTAGACTACATAAACTTAAGCTCAAAATTGAACCGCGATTTATACAATTATGTAATTTTAAATTCCACTGTTTTAATAAAGAGTAAAGAAGTTAAGTGTAATCATTATTTAGTTAATATGGATAAAGTAATTCAAAACAAAAATTTAGTAGAAGGTAATTTGATTACTTATGGTTATGGGTTTAAAAATACCATAACTATATCAAGTTTTGAAAAAGAGGGTTCAGGTTTTGTTTATTGTATACAAAGGTTTATAAATGTTAACTCCTTTAGAGTGCTTGAGCCACAGGAAATTCCTATTCTGGTTCATATAGATAATGAAGACTATCTATATATGTATATGGTAGCTATAACCATTGCCTTGATTGAAGGTATGGATTCAAAACAAGTAAGGAATAAGTTGGATAATAATAATTTAATATATTCAGTTTAGCAGAAGTTAATACAAAAGATGCATATTTTCTGGAAAACTCGAATATTATTTTTTATGAAAGAATTATTAAAATACGAATGGAGAGAGGGGTTTAGATGGACAATTTAATGTTAAACAATAAAATTTATTTAGAGGGAAAAGTTCTGTCAGGTCTTGAATTTAGCCATGAAATGTATGGAGAGGGGTTTTATACTTTTAATTTAGAGGTACAAAGGTTAAGTGATGCCAAGGATGTGCTTTTGATAACCGTATCTGAAAGGCTAATTGCGGGAATGGAAATATCTGTTGATGCAGAGCTAATTGTTGAAGGACAATTGAGGTCCTATAATAAATTTATAGAGGGAGCAAATAGATTAATTTTAACTGTATTTGCAAGAGATATTACTCCTTGTGTAGAAAAAAGCAAAAATCCTAATCAGATATATCTTGACGGATATATTTGTAAACAACCAATCTATAGAACTACTCCTTTTGGAAGAGAAATAGCTGACATGCTTCTTGCAGTAAATAGATCCTATAATAAGTCAGATTATATTCCTACTATTGCTTGGGGAAGAAACTCACGTTTTTGTAAGCAACTTGAGGTTGGAGATAACATAAGGGTATGGGGTAGACTTCAAAGTCGAGAATACCAGAAGCGAGTTTCAGAAAGTGAACTTATTAGGAAAGTTGCATATGAAGTTTCAATTTCAAAAATGGAACGAATAAATAAAAATGATTCAATTGACTCTTCGGAAGAATTTGAAGAAGAATTAGAAGAGAATACAATTTAAAAGGTAGACCTTTCGGTCTACCTTTTTTTACCTTCTTAAATCATCTAAAAGTTGAGTTTTTCCTTTTGTCTTTTCATCAACAGTTTTAATTATCCTTGCTGGGGTTCCAGCAACAACTACACCTTCAGGAACATCTTCCACAACCACTGAACCTGCAGCGACTACGGCATTTTTCCCTACCTTAATCCCTTCAAGAATAACAGCATTAGCTCCAATTAAAACATTATCACCTATTTCTGAAGGACTTTTACTAGGTGGTTCTAGCACTCCAGCCACAACGGCACCAGCACCAACATGAACTCTTTTACCGATTTTTCCTCTAGCTCCAATGACAGCGTTCATATCTATCATTGTTTCGTCTCCGATTTCCGCTCCAATATTTATTACGGCTCCCATCATTATGACTGCATTTTTACCAATTGTAACCTTATCTCGAATAATTGCACCAGGTTCTATTCTTGCGTCTATTCGTAAAAGATCTAAAAGTGGAATAGCTGAATTTCTTCTATCTATCTCCATTTTAAATTTTTTTATTTTTTCTTTGTTAGTCAAAACAAAATCTGAAATTTCTTTTCCGTCTCCAAATAAAACATAAAAGCTATTAGAACCGTATACTTCTATGTCTCCATATTGAAGACCACCAATTTCACCGTCTATGTAAACTTTAACTGGTGTTGTTTTCTTTGATTCTTTTATGAATCGTGCTATTTCATAAGGGTCTGTAAAATCATAATCCATAATGTATCCCTCCGTAATTTTAATAAGGTTTCTGAAGTAAATAATACCATACTTTTTATAAATATAAAAATGTTATATAATAAATAAAAAGATAATGAGGAGGAAGAAGTGTTATGCATAAATTAAAAAAAGGTTTCCTTCAAGTCTATACAGGAAATGGTAAAGGTAAGACTACTGCTGCAGTGGGTCTTGCGGTTAGAGCTGCAGGTGATGGTTACAAGGTAATTATGGTTCAGTTTCTAAAGGGTGGCTCCACAGGTGAACTTAATAGTGCCAAATTACTAGAGCCTAATTTTGCGATTATGAGATTTGAAAAGCCTAGAGGTTTTTTTTGGACCTTAAAGGAGGAGGAGAAATTAGAATTAAAAAGGGAAATTCAAGAGGCCTATGAGTTTTGTATTTCAACTTTAAAAGAAGAAGGTTGTGATATATTAATACTAGATGAAGTTATGGGGGCATTAAGTAATAAATTATTATGCATTGAACAAATACAAGAATTAATATCGTTAAAACCAGATAATATGGAGCTTGTTTTAACAGGTAGAAATGCACCACAAAGCATTATAGATAAGGCTGACTTGGTTACAGAAATGAAGCAAATTAAACATTATTTTGAGCAGGGTATTTCATCAAGAGAGGGCATAGAGTATTGATAAATTAATTAGTTTTTTTAGGAGGATTTTATGAATAATGCGATTTCAAACAACGTACAAAGTATAGAGATTTCAGGAATAAGAAAATTTTTTAATAAGGTTGAGAAATATCCATCTGCAATTTCCTTAACCTTGGGTCAACCGGATTTTAAAGTGCCACAAAGGGTAAAGGAAGCAATGATAAAAGCTATTATTGATGGAAAAACTACATATACGCCTAATGCAGGAATAATTGAGTTAAGGTTAGAAATCTCAAAATACTTAAAAAATATGAATATATGCTATTCACCTAAGGAGGTCTGCGTAACTGTTGGTGGTAGCGAGGGCCTCTTAAGTGTATTTACGGCTCTAATAAACACTGGAGATAAGGTGTTGATACCAACTCCTGCCTACCCGGCTTATGAAAGCTGTGTAAAGCTTGTGGGTGGGCAGGTAGTTAATTATAATTTAAATAGTGAATTCGGTATAGATTTTCATGAGTTAAAAATAATATTAGATCGGGTCAAACCCAAAATATTTGTATTATCATTTCCTTCTAATCCAACAGGAGCAGTACTTAGCCAAATAGACAAAAATAAGCTAATTAATGTTTTTAAAGAAAGAGACATAATAATTGTAAGTGATGAAATTTATAGTGCTTTATATTTTAATGAAAGTTATAATTCTATCGCACAGTGCGAAGCTTTGTTATCTAAAGTTATTCTTGTAAGTGGTTTCTCAAAAATGTTTTCCATGACAGGATTAAGGATTGGTTATGTTTGTGCAAAAGAAGAATATATGAAACACATAATGAAGGTACATCAATACAGCGTGTCATGTGCACCGTCTATAGGGCAATGGGGAGCTTTAGAGGGGCTTTTAAGTTGTAATGAAGATGTGGAATTTATGAAAATTGAGTTTGAAAAGCGAAGAGATTTTCTTTATGAAAAACTTATTGAATTAGGCTTTGAATGTAAACTTCCCAAAGGTGCATTTTATATATTTCCATCAATTAAGAATTTCGGTATGAGTAGTGAAGAGTTTTGCGAAAGACTTCTTAGTGAAGCGGGAGTTGCTATAGTTCCAGGTACAGCTTTTGGAGTTGGAGGGGAAGATTTCATAAGAATATCCTATTCCTATAGTATGGCACAGCTTGAAGACGCAATTAATCGAATGGGTAATTGGATAAGGCATCTGAAATAAGGTAAAAAGGTAAACCAATATTTTTTTGATATACAAATCCTGCGACCTGGAATTTTATGTTATAGATCCCTTGCTGTGCAAAGAAAAACTAGGCTCTCGCGGATAATCTCAACACATCAAATCCAGGGCCGCAGGAAATAGTATCTCTAGAAACTAAATTAATAAGGTTACAATTCTTTCTTTATTAAAACCTAATATTTCTTGTCCATCAATTATAATAAGAGGAACTGACCTATAACCTTTTTTAATTATTGACGACTTAGCTTCTTTATTTATTGATATGTTATGCTCAGTAAATTCAAGGTTACTTTCATTAAAAAATTCCATTGCTTCATGACAATATTGGCAATTATTACTTGTATATATATCTATTTGTTTCATTTTAAATATCACTCCTAAAATATTAATATAAAATTAACTTATAATAATATTATACACTAATAATTAAAATTAATCAATAATAATTATCCTTTAATGGATTGATTAATTAAATCATCCATATTGTACATTCCAGGTAGCTTTCCTTGAATAAATCCACAAGCCTTAAGTGCACCAACTGCGAAAACATCTCGTGAAAGGGCCTCGTGTTTAATTTCAATAACTTCACCTTGACCAGCAAAAATTACTGAATGTTCGCCAATAATATTACCACCTCTTATTGCATGAATCCCAATCTCATTATGCTGCCTTTTGGCAATCCCATCTCTACCCTTTATATAGCTAGTCTCTTCTAAAATAGAGGCTTTTATTGTATCTGCTAAAAGTAAAGCAGTCCCACTGGGTGCATCTACCTTTTGATTATGATGCTTTTCAATTATTTCAATATCAAAACCATCATAAAGTAAGGCTGAAACTTGTTTTAATATAGAGTTTACAACATTAATTCCAAGAGACATATTACCTGAACGGAAAATTGGGATAGATTTACTAGTTGTATTAATTATATCAATTTGTTCTTCTGTAAATCCTGTAGTGCAGAGTACTAGAGGTAAATTTTTTTCTATACAGAATTTAATTATGCTTTCAAGTGAATCTGGTCTAGAAAAATCTAAAACTACATTGGCTTTTATATTACACTTACTGATATTTTCAAATATAGGATACTTTTCTACTCCATTATAGTAAGCGTCTATACCTGCAACAATATTAAGATTTGGAAAGTTAGTAATTGAACTGGTTATGGTCTTACCCATTTTCCCTCCACAACCATTTAAAATAATATTTATCATCATTACCTCCTATAATTAGATTAATTTTTGAATCTTCATTTCAGTTTTAAGAACTTCCAGGTTACCCTCGATCATGTCACAAAGCGGAAGCCTAAGGTTGCCAACTTTTTTACCCATTAAATTTAAAGCAGTTTTAACTGGAATTGGACTTGTTTCAATAAATAAAGCTGCTGTTAAAGCGAAATATTTAAGTTGAAGTTGTAAAGCTTCTTGGGTTTTACCTTGTAAAAAGAATGTACACATATCATGTATTTGCCTAGGAATTATATTTGCAGATACAGAAATCGTTCCAATACCTCCTATGGACATAATTGCTATGGTCTCATTATCATTACCAGAGTAAACGTCAATTCTATTACCACAAAGTGCTTTAATCTCTGTGATTTGAGCAATATTACTACTTGCTTCTTTAATGGCAACTATATTTTTGAACTCTGTGAGTTTTAGTACAGTTTTGGGTAATATATTCATTCCAGTTCTTGAGGGAACATTATAAATTATTATTGGCGTTTTCACGCTAGTAGCAATAACTTTAAAATGCTCAAATAAACCTTTTTCAGTGGTTTTATTGTAATAGGGTGTTATGACTAAAAGTCCATCTACACCAATATTTTCTGCCCATCTACTCATACTAATTGTTGCAGCAGTATTATTTGAACCGGTTCCTGCAATTACAGGGATTCTTTTATTTACCATATCCACTGTGAATTTTATAGTTTCCTTTTTTTCTTGGTCAGACATTGTAGATGCTTCACCGGTGGTTCCGCAAATAACTATAGCATCCGTAGAAGATTCTATATGCCATTCAATTAATTCTTCAAGTTTTTTAAAATTAATTCCTTGTTCATTAAAGGGCGTGATTATGGCAACACCAGAGCCTTTAAAAATACTCATTTAAATCCTCCTTAATAAAATTTCCTTACTATATTATATATGAGAAACTTAAAAAATCCTATGTTTTTTTAGGAAGGTCATTAGTTTTTACACTTTCATAATATTCATTTTGATAAAAATATAACAGTGGTTATAAGTGTTAGAATATTCAAAAAACAAACAGCGATTGCAAGATGTTTTTAATATATGAAGTGATAGTTGCATAAAATGAGAAATTTAGTGATTAATACAAGGAAAATGTAGAAATAAACACTGCATTATTGCTTTTTAACGTTAATTTGATAAAGTCATAAAGTAAAAATGAATTAACATGACAATTTGCATCTCGATACTGTCAAATATCAGTGTATTCTGAAAATATAAATCACGTCAAAAGTTCCTCGAATAATTGACAGTGAAAATTTTTTGTGATAATATTAGGAAAACAAATCAGTACTAGAATAAACTTTCAGGGGGTAAAAATAACTTGTCTCGCTGGAATTTATATATTAAAGGAAACGAAAGTTTTCGACTTATTAAATAGGGGGGTTATGTATTGAAAAAGAAACAATTAGTTGCTTCTTTGCTAGTGGCTTTAATAGTATCCACAAGCGTACTTGCTGGATGCACAAAAAAGGCTGAGGTTGCAAAGGATCAAACACCACAAGTTTTGAATTATTATGAAACAGATGAACCAGAAACTTTGGATGCTCAACAGATGACCGGACAGACAGATTTTCAAATTGCAAACATGTTTATTGAGAGTTTAACTCGTTTTGGTAAGGAAGAAGGTCAGTATGAACCGGGAGTTGCAACAAAATGGAATTTAAATGCTGCAACTAATACTTACACTTTTGAATTAAGAAAAGATGCTAAATGGTCTGATGGAACAGCAGTTACTGCTAAAGATTTCTTCTTTGGATGGAAGCTTGCTCTTGATGGTCAAAGTCAGTATGGATTTATGATCACTGATTATATCCAAGGAACTCAAGAATATGCAGACTTAACAAATGAAAGTTTTTATGCAGAAAAAAATGCAGAGTTTAAAGCTTTAGTTGCTAGTAGAACTGCAGAAAAAGATGCTGAAAAGAAAAAAGTTATAGCTGCAAAGGTTACTGATGCTTTAAAGGCAATGCCAGAAGCTATAAAAAAAGAGTTCGATACAAAGAAAGCTGATTTATGGTCAAAAGTTGGAGTTAAAGAGAACAATGGTAACATTGAAATAAAACTTTCTAAAGTATGTACCTACTTTGTAGGATTAACTGCTAATGCTGTTTATTGTCCTGTAAATGAGAAATTTTACAATGATCATAAAGCAGAGTACACACTTGAAGCTAAAGGGTTAAACAGTAATGGACCATGGATAGTTAAAGACTGGAAGCACAAAGATAGCCTTACTTTAGAGAAAAACCCTAATTATTGGAACAAGGCAAATATAAAAATTGATACAATTAAGTTAAAGGTTGTTACTGATGTTGCTACAAGAACTAATCTATTAAAAACAGGCGAAATAGATGGATCAGCAATTCAAGCTAATGATTTGAAGACATTCCAAGATAAAGCGGTACTTGATCAATATAAACTTCAAGATTTAATTGATATGCCTGATTATACAGTATTCTATCTTGAATTTAACTTATTTAATAATCCAGTTACTTCTAATAAAAATATTAGAAAAGCTATGTCTTTAGCTATGGATCGTAAAGGTCTAGTTGAAAGTGTTACACAGGGCGATATGGCCGCACTTTCATTAATTCCAGATTACTTCCCAGGTCTTGATAAGTCCTTCCGTGAAGAGAATGGCAAGACTTTAATCGAAGATAATCAAAAGGATAAGGCTAAAGAAGCTTTAAAAGCTGGATTAGCAGAATTAAAACTTACAAAATTACCAGCACAAGATGTTTTAATGGATCAGTCTGATATTGCTAAGAAACAAGGCGAAAAGTTACAGGCAGATTTAAAAGAAATTGGAATTGACATTAATATCATACAAGTTGCTTGGGGTGATAAATTAACTAGATTAAAGAACGGAAACTTTGGTATTTGTGCTAGTGGTTGGGGACCTGACTACATGGACGTAATGACATACCTTGATTTATTTGAATCTACAAATGGTAATAATCATGGTAAATATAACAACCCAGCATTTGACAAATTAATCCAGGATGCTAAGAAAGAAGCAGAACCTAAAAAGAGAATGGCTTATTTATATGATGCTGAAAAAATGTTAATGAATGATATGGTTATTGCACCTAAATACTTCAGAATACTTCATAGAACATTTAAAGATTATTTAACTGGAGTTGTTAATAGAGGAGCAGGCCCATCAATAGATTTCTATTGGGCAAGTGTAGATATGAAAATGAAGAATGCAGAAAAAGCTAAGTAAATATAATTTAGTTATTAATAGGATGGTAGGGTATATGTTGTTTTAACGTATACCTTTCCTTCTGTTAATAGATAAATGGATAAATTAGTATTTTTATATATAAGGAGGTAAAAAAATGGTTAAATATATCTTGAAAAGAATTTTTTATGCAATAATAACAATACTAGCCATAGCGACTATAACTTTTTCATTAATGAAAGCGCTACCTGGAGATCCTTTCCATAACGAAAAAATGAAACCAGAATTAAGACAAGCTTTATTACAAAAATATGGATTAGATTTACCAGTTTCACAGCAATACTTTAAATATATGAATAATTTAATTCATGGAGATCTTGGACTTTCTTATAAATACGTTAATCGCCCAGTATCTCAAGTGATTAAAACTAGTTTTCCTAAATCCTTTGCTTTAGGTTGGAGGGCTATGGCCTATTCATCTGTTTTTGGAGTATTATTCGGAGTTATTGCGGCTTTAAAACATCAGAAAGTTCCGGATTACATTATCATTTTAATTTCTATTATAGGAATATCTGTTCCAAGTATAGTTATGGGACCATTACTTGCATACTATTTTGGTGTAAACTTAGGGTGGTTGCCAGTTACCGTAACTGGGAGTCAAGTTTCTATGATTTTACCAGCCTTTACTTTAGGCCTTGGTACTTTAGCTTTTGTAGCTAGATTAATGCGATCAACTACCCTTGAGGTACTTAGTCAAGATTATATACAGACTGCAAAGTCTAAAGGGTTGTCAACAACTAAAATTGTGTGGAAGCATGTTATAAGAAATGCCATAATGCCAGTTATTTCTGTGCTTGGACCTTCTTTTGCAGCAATTATAACGGGATCCATTGTTATAGAAAATGTTTTTGCTGTATCAGGCCTTGGAGGATATTTTGTATCCACCATCACAGATCAGGATTATTCTATGACTATGGGTATAACACTGTTTTATGCTGTACTTATCATATTATCTATTCTTCTTGTTGATATAGCATATGGATTAGTTGATCCAAGACTTAAAATAACAAAAGGGGGCGAATAGCTAAATGGATAAAATTGAAAAAGATCAATTCCAGCATGTTGGTAAAAATCTTGAAGCTGCTCAAAGTATTAAGCGCCCAAGTATGTCATATTTGCAAGATGCCTTTAGGCGGTTAAGGAAGAATAAGCCTGCAATAATATCCTTTTGGATATTAGTTGTTTTGATTACCATGGCAATAGTTGGTCCCATTATTTCAAAAGGGCTTTATGGACATAATTACAGAAATCAAAACTTAAAACTACAAGATCAAACCTTTATTCTTTCAAATCAGAGGAGTTTAAAGTTAGCATCTAATTCAGTGTTTTCTTATAAAAAGTACAAACCTAACCTTAGGAAAACAAAATTGGAATTTAAAAATGTTGAACTAAAAAAACAATCTGGAAGACTTAGCTTTAATATTGGAGATAAATCCGAGGAATCCTACCAAGGTGACCAAAAGGAATATAAAATAGAGATAAAAACAACCACTTCAGATAATTGGGATTCAATTATAAATAAATTAAATATTGAAGCGGAAAAGCTACTAAAAGAAGACCCTGATTTTAGAGGGGTAACTTTCAAGAAAAGTGGTAACAATGTAATTGTTGAAACTAAAGGTGAAAAAAAATTCAACAGCAAGTATTGGCTTGGAACTGATGATCTAGGTAGAGATTTATTTACTAGGTTATGGGAAGGTTCAAGGGTTTCTTTCCTAATTGCAATAATATCAGTTTTGTTTACCGTGTTATTTGGTGTTGTTTATGGAGGAATATCTGGGTACGTCGGTGGAAGAGCTGATAATATAATGATGAGGCTTATTGAAATTATAATGGTTATTCCAGATATGTTATATATTATGTTATTGTCCATTGTATTGACGAGAGGAATTGTAACAATTACACTTGTCCTTGCGTTTACAAGCTGGATGCATACTGCAATTTTGGTTCGTGGAGAAGTTTTAAGATTAAAGCATAGTGAATATGTACTTGCATCCCAAACCCTTGGTGCAGACGCAAAGCGAATTATTTTTAAGCATTTGATACCAAATTGTATGGGACCAATTATAGTTAATATGACAATGATGATTCCAAGGATGATTTTTGCTGAAGCATTTTTAAGCTTTATCGGGTTAGGTGTACCAGCACCATTTGCGTCCTTAGGAGTTTTAGTTAATGATGGAGCAAAGATTTTTTATCAATATCCACATTTACTTATAACACCATCAATTGTTTTATGTTTAATTATGTTGGCATTCAATATGCTTGGTGACGGACTAAGAGATTCACTTGATCCAAAATTAAGGAAATAGGAGGTTGTTGACTTGAAAAAAAAGATATTAGAAGTGGAAAATTTGCACGTTTCTTTTGACACCTATGCAGGTGAGATTCAAGCTGTTCGTGGAATTTCTTTTGAAGTATTTGAAGGAGAAACCTTAGCTATAGTTGGAGAATCAGGCTGTGGAAAATCTGTAACTGCCAAATCTATTATGAGACTAAACCCTGAACCCCCTGCTCGTTTTAAAAGTGGAAAAATTCTTTTTAAAGGTGAAGATATAATTTCTAAGTCCGAAAAAGAAATGAGGGACGTTAGAGGTAATAAGATTGGCATGATATTTCAGGACCCAATGACTTCACTTAATCCTACAATGACAATTGGAAAACAAATACTTGAAGGATTAAGGAGTCATAAAAGTAGTCTTTCAAACGAAGAGGCACATAAAGTAGTACTTGATATGTTAAAGTTAGTTCAAATACCAAATCCTGAAGAGAGAATTAACGAATATCCACATCAATTTTCTGGTGGAATGCGTCAGCGTGCCATGATTGCAATTGCATTGGTTTGTAATCCTCAATTGCTTATCGCAGATGAACCTACAACTGCACTAGATGTAACAATTCAAGCACAGATATTGGAATTAATGAAGGATCTACAAAAAAAGATAAACACCTCAATAATAATGATTACTCATGATTTAGGGGTTGTTGCTAATATTTCACAAAGAGTAGTGGTTATGTATGGTGGAAAAATTGTAGAGTATGCAGATACTCATGAGTTATATTATAATCCAAAACATCCATATACTTGGGGACTTTTAAGTTCAGTACCAAGAGTTGATATAGTTAAGACGGAAAATAAATTGTCCTCAATAGAAGGTACACCACCAGATTTATTTGCTCCACCCCCTGGATGTCCATTTGCAGATAGATGCGAATATTCAATGAAAATTTGTAGGGAAAAGATGCCGCCTGCTTTCATTATTAGAGAGGGACATGGATCAGCCTGTTGGTTAAGCCATCCTGATGCACCAAAGGTAGAAACACCGAGTCTTTTTATAGGAACAACGGAATCTGCTAAAAAAAGAGGTGAAAATTAAAATGGTAGAATTAAATAAAAAAGAAGTACTTCTTAGTGTGAAAAATTTAAAAAAGTATTTTTATGTTGGTAAAAATAAATACTTGAAAGCTGTGGATGATGTAAGTTTTGATATTTACAAAGGTGAAACACTAGGATTAGTAGGAGAATCAGGTTGTGGAAAATCCACCTGTGGTCGAACTATTTTAAGAATTTATAAAGCTACAGCGGGTACTGTTGAATTTGAAGGCAAATCTGTTCATGCTCTAAAAGGTAAAAAACTTAAGGAATATAACAGAAGGGCACAGATGATTTTCCAAGATCCTTATGCGTCTCTAAATCCTAGAATGCTTGTATCAGAGATTGTTGCAGAAGGTATTGATATTCATAAACTTAGTCATGGAGAAGAAAGAAAAAAAAGAATTGATGAACTTTTAGAATTAGTTGGTTTGAATAAGGAGCATGCAAATAGATTTCCACATGAATTTAGTGGTGGGCAGAGACAGAGAATAGGAATAGCTCGTTCTCTTGCAGTAAGTCCTGATTTTATAGTATGCGATGAGCCTATATCAGCTTTAGATGTTTCTGTTCAAGCTCAAGTAGTAAACTTACTTCAGGAATTACAAACAAAATATGGCTTAACATTCTTGTTTATTGCACATGATCTTTCAATGGTAAAATATATTTCAGACAGAGTTGCAGTAATGTATCTTGGATCAATGGCTGAGCTTGCTAAAAGTGATGAGTTGTATAAAAAACCACTTCATCCATACACCCAGGCATTGCTTTCATCAATTCCGCTACCTGATCCTGACGTTGAAAAGACTAGACAAAGAATAGTGCTTGAAGGAGATGTACCGAGTCCTATAAACCCTCCTAATGGATGCAAGTTTGTTGATAGATGTAATAAAGCTATGGATATTTGCAAAGAAAATAGACCTAAGATGGTAGAAATAGAACCGGAACATTTTGTTGCATGCCATTTATATGATAAATAAATACAATATTTGCAATACAAAAACTGATGGAATTTTATTCCATCAGTTTTTGTGGGTGTCTAATATATTCATGAATAATTACCTCCATATAAGTTAAAACTAAGACTAGTTACAAATATGGAGGGGTATTCAATGTCTAAAACACCTTTAAAAAAACTTATAAAAGCAAAAATAAAATCTAATAAAGAACTAAGTGAAATGGAGCGAGTAAGAGAAAAAATTAAATATGAGATTGCAGAAGAACTAGGGCTTACTGATAAGGTTAATAATTTTGGCTGGGGTGGGCTTACAGCAGAAGAGACAGGTAGAATTGGTGGAATCATGACCAAAAGAAAAAAAACCTTAAATCTTCCTAAAAATAAGGATATAATACTTCAACAAAATAAGTAGTGATTCTCTAAAAAACTTAATATTATATTGACTAGAGGATGTAAAAAATATAATATAAGTTATGAACTTTAAAGTTGAAGGGGAAACACATATGGAATGTTATAAAGAATTTGCTAGAATATATGATGAACTAATAAATAATGATATTGATTATTTTGCCTTTGCAAATTTTATTTTAGACGCTTGTGAAAGATATCTTGTAGACAGAGAGAGTTACTTAGATCTTGCATGTGGCACTGGAAACTTAACGATAAATATTTTTAATTCCTTTAAGCTTAGTTTTGGTGTAGACATGTCTATGGAAATGCTTACAGAAGCAGAAAAAAAAGTTAGAAATAATAGCTGTAAACCTAAATTTATATGTCAAGATATCTGCAAACTAAATGTTAATAATAAATTTGATTTAATTACCTGCTGTTTAGACTCTATAAACTATATTACTGAAAAAGAGAGCCTAAATGAATTATTTTTTAATGTGAAGCAACATTTAAAACCTGAGGGATTATTTATATTTGATATAAATTCATATTATAAAATTAAGAATATACTAGGAAATAATACTTTTACATATGATAGTGAGGAAGTTTTTTATGTTTGGGAAAATAGATTTGAAGATGAAATAGTGGACATGTATCTTAACTTTTTTATAAAAGAAGGAGAAACCTATCATAGAGTTGATGAAGAACATAGTGAAAGAGCCTATCCTACTGATTTTATTCTTCAGCTTCTTAAAGAGGTCGGACTTGAATGTTTAGAATTAGTAGATTGCTATCAATCTAAGGAAATTAACTTAGAAACTGAGAGAATAACATTTGTGGTAAAACATATTTAATAGTATTAATAATAAGGAGTGTAACTAATGAAGGATAAATTAATAAGAGCAACAGCAAAACAGGGTCAAGTAAGAATTATTGCAGCATTGACAACAGAATTAGTTTCTGAGGGGGTTAGAATACATAACTGTGCAGCTACATCCTCTGCTGCACTTGGAAGAATGCTAACAGCGGGAACCTTAATGGGGGTTATGCTCAAATCGGAAAAAGATTCTTTAACCATAAAAATTTCTGGGGGTGGCGAAGCTAAGGGTGTAGTAGTTACAGCTCATTCAGATGGAAGTGTTAAAGGCTTGATAGGTAATCCTCTTGCAGATCTACCACCTAATGCACTAGGAAAGCTAGATGTTGGTGGGGTTATAGGAAAAGCTGGAGACCTAACTGTAATTATGGATATGGGGTTAAGAGAGCCTTACATTGGTAGTGTTCCCATAGTAACTGGAGAAATAGGAGATGATATTGCATACTATTATACAGCTTCAGAACAAGTACCATCAGCAGTTGCCCTTGGTGTGCTTGTAGACACAGATTTAAGTATAAAAGCTGCTGGAGGCTTTATTATACAAATGATGCCAGGTGCTGACCCTATGCTTGCGGATTTCATCACCTATAGATTAGAAGATATACCATCTCTTTCAGAATTGATTTCAAAGGGACAGAGTATAGAAGAAATTATGGAATATATCTTTGAAGATATGGATTTTAAAATTTTAGATAGCTTAATACCTGAATATAGATGTGATTGTTCACAAGAAAAAGTTGAAAAAGCTTTTATTAGTATTGGAGAAAAGGATTTATCAGAAATATATGAAGAAGGTAAAACAGAAGAATTGAAATGCCATTTTTGTAATAAAAGCTATGAATTTACCAATGAACACATAGGTAGAATATTGAATTTAGCTAAAAATAAAAAAAAGTAACTTAAAAATAAAAAAAAGTAACTTAAAGATGTTGACAAGATCTCCTTC
>JACMJL010000152.1 GCA_014380625.1 Clostridiaceae bacterium | reverse complement strand
TTAGTGCATTTACGGTGTTAAAGATATAATACTATCCACTCTTTGATAATACTCTGCTTATAACGGCTGTTTGAAGCAATTCTATTATGCTCATGCAAGAGTATTACTAAATACTTAGATCGATTCTTCTGTTTAATATTTCAATATTAGCAGCTTAATGTTATACTACATAAGGCGAACTAAAAAAATTGGACATTAAAGTTTATTAAATTAAGAATATTTGAATAGCTTATACTCGTACAAAAACTTTATTAAACTACTATACTTATATTACCTTCAATTTTGATCTAGCAAAATTAAATCACACATCCCCAAGGGGAGTACTAAATCAATTTATCATAGCACACGACATTTGCAGTGGGAGATTCAGACGAGCATAGCGAAAATACCATTCTTCAAAGATATTATCTGTGGTTTACTCTTATTAAAGTTATGAAAGTGAGATTCTATGAAAATATTCGGTATGGTTAATAAAACTAGGCTTGCAAAGGCTCCAAACATTCGTAAAAAATTGATACAATTTACCTCCTTTTTACTATTAAGCCTCATTATTGTCAATATTATTCTCTACTACTTTTCTATGCGAAATACTTACATTGAGCAGTTGGAGAGTTCTAACGACAGTATCGTCGAGCAGGTTGCTATTTCTTATGAAATGGTTATGAAGTATATTAAGGACTCCGTTTATAAGACTGCACTTTATGACGAAGATCTACTTACTTTTATACAAAATTATGATAGCAACTACGACAACATTAAGAATATAACCAGTAAGCTAAATAGCATTGTACTACTAAATGAGTTTATTCAATCTGCTTACCTATATTTTCCAAAATATAATCAAGTATACAGTACTATGAACAATCTCAATAGAATCACCACACTGGAGGAGTTTTCAGATAAAGCTGCTTTTGATATGATTAATGAGAAGAATGTTTATAGCTTGGACCCTCATATCGTAAGTGATGCATCCTCAAATAAAATGCTCATTATCTCTATTGTGTCCTCCGTCCCTATATATAACCAGGAAAACAGAGGATTTCTAGTTGTAAATGTAGATGCCAACCGCCTTTATTTCGATGCACTAAAAAAACTAAAAGCCCAACCTAACATGAATTTCTACTTATTTAACAGTAATCAACAAGTGATTATTAATAAAAATATGGAAAATCTCTTTGAACCTGTAAATATGGAAAGTCTAGGTAAAAAAATTACTTATAAAGGCTTTCTGGGTAATTTATTTAGAACCAATGTTAATATTACCTCCGTTTACTCTTCTGATTTCCTTAAATGGAACTTTGTATTAGAGACTTCTGTACAAACACCTGGAGGCATGGGCGCAAAGCTAACCCGTTTTATTACCTTTTCCTTGCTGCTGATTATTCTTAGTCTGACTTTACTCATTTTCATCATTTACTTTTATACAAAGCCTGTAAAAGGAATGCTTCAAAAGTATGGCGAAAAGTTGTGGAAAGACGTTTTAACCGATAACGTATATTTAACCGATGAAGTAATAGAGCAATTAGAAGAAGATAAATTCAAAATTGTTAATCGAAAATTTTGTACCATCGTTGTCCATATCCAGCATCATGAATTGAATGAAAAGCTTCTTAACGGCTATGCTTCTGTGCTCAGTGAATTCTTTGAAAATTTAAATAAGGATTTTAATAGAAAAATAAAAATCATCATAATGAATAAGGATCAGGTAGCAATTGTGGTAAGTTTTACCGATTTCTATTCCTATGAAGAATACGAAAGCCAGCTTCATTCTCTTGCACAGCAGGCCTATGATAAAATGGATCCTGACTTTAGAGCCATAACCTACCTGGGGCTCAGTACTATAAAGGAAGCTGCCAGCCTACTCCCGGTTTCCTACAAGGAAAGTATCGAAATGTTCAAATATAAACTGTGTAGCAAATCCCACATACTTGCTTATTCTTTAATTAAAGATAGGACTGGTCTTTTTGAGTACCCCTATACACTGGAACGGCAGCTCATCAACAACTTACTTGTAGGAAATCTCGATACTTGTAAACTGTTTTTAGATGAGTTTTCAGATATCCTCAGAAGTACTAACTTGCGAAGTGAAGATAGTGAAATAAAAGGTTATATCTACCAACTTCAGAATGCAATCTTGAAAAACATTAGTGGTCTACCTATACCCATTAAAATCGATTCGGACATAAATTACACAGTTTTGTCTGATATAGAAGATATTATGTCTAGTGTTTATGAATTTGTTAGAATAGTCTGCGCAGAAATAAACAAAAAAGATGAAAATGAAGAATATCGTCTGCACAATATGGTAATGGAGTATGTTGAGAAGAATTATATGCGAGAGGATTTCTGTATGAACAAAGCAGCTGATGATCTGAATATGAATCGAAATTATTTAGGCAAAATTATCAAGGAAAAGTCCGGTGAGAGTCTCACTGATTATGTAAATACAAAAAGAACTGCTCTTTCCAAGGAGCTACTACTCATTCGAAGTAAGACAATCGAAGATGTAGCAAAAGAGGTCGGTTATAATTATTCCTACTATTTTATTAAGATATTTAAAAGCAAAGAAGGGGTTACACCTGGGCAGTACCGAAATAGCATTGGTTGAAACTCATCATGTATAAGAGCACGTTTTATGCAAGAT
>JACMJL010000151.1 GCA_014380625.1 Clostridiaceae bacterium | reverse complement strand
GTAGCAATCCTTTACGAGCTTTCTTCCAAGGAAACTCAAAGTGGGTCATATCACTAAGTAGATAGGCATGATAGCTACCAAAATATTCCCAAATTTCTTCTAGAAGTTGTTTCTTCTCGTTAGGAATCTGTAACAAGAATTCTTGAGTAGGAATAGGTAATTGCTTCGCTTCAAATTCACTGTAAAACCTGTAAGCCGGAGGACACACAGGGCTATATCGCCATGCTTGGATTTCTTCTTCAAACAATGGCTCATCATAAAGGGCTAAATGTAAGCTTTGTGAGTAATACAGAAGCTTTTGAACCAGAAGTGTTGAATGGCGTAATAAAACTTTACATATTGAGATAAACTTAGCCTATAAGTGCTATTTTTCATCTGATCCAAATAAGTTTTCTAAACCAATGAACATAACTTATTTCCTGACACATGTATGACTGTAAATAGCGAAGTTTATCTAATAAAGTTTTGCCGAATTCTTGAGGTATTTCTATTAGTTGTAATATCAGATAAGCGATGAGACAGCACATTATTTGAATTTTAATTCCAAACTCAAGTTCTTTGTCATAAGTTTGTCTAACTTTAGGTGCATTTTTAAAAATTTCCATAGCAATTCAATTTGCCATCTTTGTATGTAAATTTCCATAATCTCTTGATTACTAATTTGCTCTTCTCCTTCATTTAATAAGTTGCTTGCTAAACGAAATTCACTTCTAGTTTCTCTATCACAAAATGCTACTACTCTAATTTCTACTTCTCTTTCATTTTTACCAACTTTACAATTACCATTTTCTAACATTTCCAAAGTGACATTATTTTTAATTCTTAAAACAAAAGCCTTATTTTTTTGTTCTTTTAATTCCAATATTCTTTCTGAGGATGCAAATCCCCTATCCATTATCCCTACTCCGTTTGATGGAATTGCTTGTACAGTTTCTTGTCCATATTTATGATCATGTCCTTGTCCAAAATGAATCACCATTCCACCAATTTCTGAAGTAAAACTATCTAATCCACAAAATAGTTTTACTTGATGATATCCTTGATTCCATAATAATTTACTTGTTAATCTAATAATTGTTGAATCTATAGGAAATAATGCTTGGGTTTCTTCCTTTCCTTTTCTCTGCCTCAATTGATTGTTTAATTCAGTTATTATCTCCGAAAATACTTGAGTATCTCTCTTTTTACTAGCCTTAGAAAAATTTGATATTTTTAAATCTATTCCTTGATTATTTAGCCTTTGAAATAAATCTCTCATACTCACTACACTTTTATCCATGACATACTGTAACCACACGGATACAAATGAAAATGTGTCCAGAACTGGGTAATCTTTTTTGGGCAATGGTTTCAATATTTTTCTGACCACTTCTGGGAAATTTTTTAAGCGCATAATTTGATAAAACTTCGTCTATATTTTTTTAGATTCTATCAAATTATG
The DNA here is from genome assembly GCA_014380625.1 of Clostridiaceae bacterium. Taxonomy (GTDB): domain Bacteria; phylum Bacillota; class Clostridia; order Clostridiales; family Clostridiaceae; genus JACMJL01. The sequence continues at coordinate 197 of JACMJL010000151.1, read as the reverse complement.
GCACTTTTATTTAATCTTTTCCTAACATTCAACACTTCTGGTTCATTGGTTTGAGGAGATAATGTTTTATTGACTAATTTAGGCTTTTGAGACTTAGTGTAACTAACAATGTAAAGTTTTGTATCAGTATTCAACACTTCTGTGAATGAGTTAATCTTTTCACGCCAAGGAATTACGCGGCGAATGTGCATTACTGG
>JACMJL010000150.1 GCA_014380625.1 Clostridiaceae bacterium | reverse complement strand
AACCAACTACAAGCACTACTCTACCTTTACTTTTGAAGAACTCAGACATCTTTATCATTTTAATTCTTCTTTTCATATTCTTCTTATCATCTACCATACCAATAAGTTTTGGTGCAAGTCTAGTAACTGAAATATTCTCTAAAACCATAAGTAAAACTTTGCCATAATCTACATGTTCTTTTTTTTCTAAGGTCAATAACACCTTCTCGTCTGTAGCAACCTCCATATCCTGACGAATACATTTAAAGCAATACCACATTAAGGGATTAAACCAATGTACAAGCTGCATGGTCAATAATAGATAATTAACCAATACATCCTTTCGCTGATAATGGGCTAATTCGTGAAGCAGGATATATTCAATTTCTTTATCTGTGAAGTTTTCTACATGGAGAACCAAGAGAATTTTAGGATGTATTATGCCAAACAAGGAAGGGCTACCAACAATATCTTGAATTAAAATTTCTATATCTTTCGAAACCCCTATTTTAACTTTGCAGTTTTGAAAAATTGTCAGTATTCTTTCATTTGCAGCTATAGAACCTTTGGCCAACTTTTGGTTCATTGAATAATAGGTGTAAAATAACCATAACAACATTAATATTACACCAATTCCCCAAATATATGGAATGGCTACTTCTACAGTTTTAGCAAAGGATAGGGACTTACTTTTAGCAATTAACTCAGGCGTTATAGTGGAGGCCTTCAGTTGTTTTTCAGTAATATCTAACTGAACCTGTTCATAAGCCTTACTAAAACTGACTGTTTTTGGAATTTCAGGTACTGTATTAAACAAACTTACTGCACTTTCAGGACCAAAAGGAACTAGCAACTTTAATATAAGCACTGACCAAATAAGGTATTGCCACTTAGCATTTAGTTTGTCTCTCAAGAAATGTTTAGTTATTAGGATGACAATTCCTACAATAGTTGCATAAATTGAGGTTTGTAACACAGTACTAAATAAAGCCGTCATATTTATTCCTCCTCTTCAAGCAGTTTTTTTAAGCTGTCTATATCTGCTTTTGAGAGCTTCTGTTCTTTAATAAAACTTGATAGCATTAAATTTAGTGAACCGTTATATAACTTTTGTAAAAGCGAATTGTTAACATATGACTTATACTCATTTTCACCTACTAGTGGTGAGTACAAAAAGGCCTTACTATTGGTATTTTCAGATTTTATTGCTCCTTTTGTAGCAAGACGGGTGATAAGGGTCTGAATTGTTTTTGGTTTCCAATCAGTAGTTCTTGTAAGTCTATCAACAATCTGAGAACTGGTTGCCTCACCAAGTTCCCAGAGTATTTTCATAACCTCCAACTCAGCTTCTGAAATTTGCACTATTGCTTTCATATTAATAACCCCCTTGGATTACACTTGTAAGAATGATTAAATATTACACCCGTAATCCAATCTTGTCAACTAGTTTATTCCTTTTGAATATCAATTATTTCCGCATCAGTATTACCTTCTATAAAAGTAATAACATTTTCCATTGTGGAATCCACCTGTGCTGTGGTCCCACATATTCCTGCAATACCAATAACTATTATTTGATGAATATCCTGTTCTGCTACTTCTGCTACAGAAATATTAAACTTATTTTTTAGTTTTTGAACTATACTTTTTACTACCATTCTCTTTTCTTTTAAGGAGTGTACCCAAGATGCTCTTAAGGTAACCGTCAAAAGTAAAATCTTCATTTCTTATCACCTGCTCATTACTATAAGTATAATTTAGTTTCAATTTTCCTATCATATTCTGACCAATTACCTGGTTCTGTTTTATCCTTTTGTTGAGATATCTTATTAATTGTTGCATCTATGGAATCAGCATAGTTTAGGATAAATGACTCTTCCATATTCATTTTTCTTGGAGAACCATGTTCAAGAGTTCCATGATGTTGAACAATGCAGCCCTTTATTCTGTTAACAAAATCCTCAGAATAAAATGTAGGGTTTTCTCTTATAGCGTTATCAATTAACTCTGTCCCAATAACGATATGGCCTTCCATCTCCCCTCTAAGAGTATACTTAAAAGGACCATCATAATATAATTCATAAATCTTCCCAATATCATGAAGTTTTGCTGCAAGCACAGCGGTGTCTGTTCTCCTACATCCATATCTATCACAAAGCATAGCGGTTAGATACATAACATTTAAGGTATGTTCTGCAAGTCCACCAATATAATTATGATGCATAGAAACTCCGCCTATTCCCCTTTTAAATTTATCTAAGAATATTGGGTCGGTGAAAAAATAATTATTTAAAGCTTTACTTTCCCGCGAAATAATATATTGATTTGTATATGAATCAATTTCCTTCATAATATCATCAATAGGTCTTTTTACTGTAGGAAGATAGTCTGTGAGATTATAGTCTGAAATAAACTCATATTTTTTTACATCTAGATTTCCATCTTTAATTCCTTCAATTTCAATTATCTTTCCTTCACTAATATCCTCCATCTTACTTGATATATTAGCCTTCACCTCTCCACTTTTATCTGCTAATATACATACAATTTTCGTAGGATCTTTAAATATTATTTTCATAACCATTAATGATATTTTCATACTACTCCCACTCTTTATTTCATTTAAAAAATTCTCTTTTTTACTCATATTTACCTCCAATTTAAATCTATTTTCTAAGAGTAGTATGTGTAAAAAAAAAATTATAATTAGTAAATTGATGTTATAATTGATCAATAAAGAATGACGAGTTTATTAACACGTCATTCCTTAGGTTATTTATTTTAAGGTTGACAACAACCCCGTCCCCATCACAACAACTCATTTAATTGCTTCAACAAGTTATTTCCACCAGAAACTGATATGGTTCCCACTTTGTCACAAATTCGCTCTAAATACTCTAGTTCCTTTAGTTTAAAAAGTGTTTGATTTTCGTCCATTAACTTTGCTGTATTTAGTAAACTTCTTGTGGAGGCAACTTCTTCTCGTCTAGAGATTACATTGGCTTGAGCTGTCTTTTCTGCAATTAAAACGGTATTCATAATGTCACGAATCTCGCCAGGCAATACTATGTCTTTTATACCAGCCTCAGTAAACTCTATATAATAAGCAGCTTGTTTCTTTATTAGTTTTGCAAGCACAAGATTTCCAATGATCTCCTTTTGTTCTAGAAGTTCATCAAACTTGTACTTACCAACATACTCGCGTAAGGCAAGTTGAGTTAAAATATATATTTGATTTTTGTAATCCTTAATTTCAGCTATAAGTTTTACAGCATTTGTAACTCTATAGTTACAAACAAAATTGATCCGCAAACTAACCTTATCTGTAGTCAAGATTTCTTGTCCAGAAATATCAAGTTGTTGGCTTTTCATTTCCACAAGCTGATGGGATACCTTAGTGTTGTAATTCCAAAAGAAGTGAAGGCCACTTCTAAGTTCTCCTTGAAACTTACTATTGAAATATAATAATGCAACTTCTCCTTCTTGGACTTCGATTTTTGTGTAGAGTTTAATTGGCATATACTTAAAGATATTAATATCAATATCTTTTGAGATCTCGGGTTTTGAGATATCAATAACTTCAAAGGTATGCTTTTTAAATACATTCCAAAATGTATATTCTCCACTTGTTAGTATGTTACTTAACCTACCATCAACATAATGAAGCGCAATTTTGTTGTCCAATATATTTATTTTCGAAATGCTCTCTGCGAAACCCTTGTCCTTCATAAGCACATTAATATCCAGCCCAGCTGTATTTACTTCACCCTCAAGTTTAACTCTTGTTACATTGTAACCAAAGATATTTAAATAGCTATGCATACCTGAGGATAAAACCTTAACAAAACTACCATTTTTGAATAAATATCCTCTTTCATTTTCCTTTATTATAAACTTCATTTTAATTACTTCGGTTCTTGTACGGTTCTTATCACAAGCGTGGAAGTAAAGAAATATAAACGGTATCCTTAAAACTACAAAGTACTCATTATGCTACAAGTATATGAAGTAAACTTCTATTTACTTATGGAGCATTACATTATATATTCTTTTCATTACCAGACTCAAAGAGTCTGAGCAGACTTGGAAGGTCTGTAATAGAGAAGGATTCGAACCTTCTAGCACATTGTGCTTGCCATATGCTGATTGCTCTACCGGCTGAGCTAACTGTGACCTAACACAGCAGAGGAGTCGAACCCCCGACACATCATATCCTCCTTATTTTTCGATATATTGATAAGGTAACACCTTTCAACACCACAAGGCTTAAATGCCTCTGTACAGAAATAATAAGGTTATATAAAAGCTTACGCTGGTATATTGAAAATTATCCTTTAACAACACCAATTGTTTTAAGTCTTTTTATTGGTGTTACTAAATCTACTTGATTTGCCATTACTACATCGATATCTTTATAAGCAAATCGGCTTTCTTCTGCTACATCTGCTTTACTGTTTTTACCTAAAATAACCCCTTGCTCTTTAAGGTCAAGCATTACCTGCTCTGTAGTAAAATGCTGCATGGCAGCTGTTCTTGAATAACGTCTTCCTGCCCCATGAGAGGAGGAACAAAAACTTTCTGCATTTCCTTTACCCTCTACAATATAGCTATAAGATCCCATTGCACCAGGAATAACAGCAATTTCGCCCTCTCTTGCTCTAATTGCACCCTTTCTATGAACCCACACATTTTTATTGTAATGATGTTCAATGCTTGCATAGTTATGATGACAATTAATTTCATTTTTATATTCAATTTTAAGCTCCGTATACTTCTCTATCCATCTCTCTAAAATAGCCTTTGCTGCTAGAATCATTTTAGCTCTATTTTCTTCTGCAAAATCCAGGGATAAATTCATCCAGTTGATATAATTTTTACCCACCTCTGTATCCACAGGAAGAAAGGCTAATCTATATTCGGTTGGTACTTCTGACCTCCATTTTAGATTCTGCTCTTTTGCTATATTATTAAAGTAATCACATACCTGCTTCCCAAAATGACGACTTCCTGAATGGATCATGATTCCAAGATAACCCTCATCATCCTCTTGAAGCTCAATGAAATGATTACCTCCTCCTAAAGTTCCTATCTGATAATATCCTTTTTCAATTTCAGTTAAAAGCTCCTTATCAGCCTCATATTTATTTAGTTCTTCTTTGGCCTTATCAAGAGTTTCTGAGGACTGAAGAGCTTTATGATGTCCACGTCCCACAGGTATGTTTCTTAAAATATCTCCCACAATACCTTGAATTACAGATCCATTTGGTGTAACCAGAGTTTTAATATCTGATACCTTAAGGTTTGTTCCCACAAAGGCCATACCACAACCGATATCAACCCCTACTGCATTTGGAATAATTACTCCTTCAGTGGCAATTACTCCACCAATGGGCATTCCCATTCCCGTATGAGTGTCAGGCATAAGTGATACCCACTTATGTATAAAGGGTAATTGTGATAGATTATATGCTTGTTCTAGACAGCTTTCCTCTATACTGGCACAATCTGGAAGCCATATTTTTATTGGGTTTTTAGTTTTTTCACTGGCAATAACAAACATATTAATCACTCCTTAGTTTTATTTTTTAAACATTTGCTATGTGAAAATAGTACCACTTTACTGTCTTGTTATCATATAAAAAAAGTTGCGAAGTGTATCCAATTAATTGCTTTTAAGAAAGTAACTTGGTAAAATACATACAAAGGTAGGTGAAGGTAGTGGCAGAGTTTTCAGAACTTGTTAAAAATTTTGATAAGATTAGAGATTATATGCGTGATTTTTTTGTATATGGATTTAAAGCTAGGAATGACTTCACTCAAAAAAGTTCCCGTACCTATGATAATGAAAAACGAAGGATTGAAAGTTATTTAGGTGAATATATAAAATGGGATACTTCAAAAGGTAGTAAAAGGGTATTTATATCATTGGATAGTTCAAAAATCACCCAAAATCCGCTGTACACTATTTGGAAATCTAAAAGCTTTACTTCAAAGGATATAATGCTTCACTTTTACCTATTAGGTATATTAAGCAAAGAAAACTGTCTAAATATTGAAGAATTAAATGATGAACTTTGTGATAAATATGGTCTCTGCTTAGACTCACAAATAGTTAGAATAAAGGCAAATGAATATGTAAAAGAGGGGCTTTTAGTAGCTGTTAAGACTGGTAAAACATTATGCTATAGTTTATCTAAGGACTACCTCTATAAGACTAATGATAATTATGAGGACATACTCGATGCCATAAAGTATTTTCAAGAAGTCGCCCCCTTTGGTGTTATTGGAAGTTATCTACTAGATAATGAGGACACGAAGAATGATATCTTTACCTTTAAGCACCATTTCATTGTACATACCTTAGAGGATAAGATTTTATTAGAGATCATGAAAGCCATGAAGGAAAAAAGTAAAATTCGATTTGTTAATCAGAGCACTAGGCTCGGCAATATTCGTACTCTATATGGTATACCACTAAAAATATTTGTCAGCACCCAAAGTGGTAGACGTTATGTAAGTGTTTATAATGTAGATAGGAACCGCTTTATTAATCATAGACTTGATTACATAAAGTCTGTTGAAGTTTTAGAACCCTTTGAAACTTACGATTATCTAAAGGACAAGCTTAAAGGAAATTTAATTAATTGTTGGGGAGTTTCCTTTGGTGGCGTTACTCGTGGTGAGAAAGTTTCTGTAAAACTTTATATTGATGAAGAAAAAGAAACTCATATCATTAACCGTCTGAAGAGAGAAGGCCGAGGTGGCGAGGTAGAAAGAGTAGCTAAAAATATTTACCTATATTCAAAGGAGCTTTTTGATATGAATGAAGCCATGTCCTGGGTTAAAAGTTTTACAGGTAGGATTATTTCTGTAGAAGGTTCAAGCAAATTTGTTGTTGATAAATTTTATACTGATATGAAAAGAATGCAGGAAATTTATATGGGTGGTGATGATAAGTAGTGGAATTGTTTTCTGAAATTTATAGTTGTTATTATAAAGTTGTTTCTAAAATCTTAAATACAGCCTTTAATAATCCACTGACGAAAACTGAAATAACCCAGATTATTGAGGATAATGCCTTTTCTGAAAGTGCTTTTTACATACTCCCAAAACTTCTTGAAGGACAATGGAATCTTATGAAAAATGTAGACGGTAAGTATTTATCAAAACTCGGAGAAAATGTTAAACTTCCTGTAACAGTACTTCAGAAAGCCTGGCTAAAAGCACTTTTATCCGATAAAAGAATTGCTTTATTTTTAAAGGATGATGAAATTGAATTCTTCAAGGAATACTTAAAAGACTTAGACCCCCTATTTGATATCGCAGATTTTCACTACTATGATACCTTTTCTGAGGGTGATGCTTATGAGGATAGGAGTTATATTGAAAATTTCCGTGCAATTTTAAAAGCTATAAAGGCAAAAACTATTGTAACAATATCTTTTGCAAGCAGTAAAAGAGGTACCATAGCAGGTAGTTACCTGCCCTACAAGATTGAATATTCAAGCAAAGATGATAAATTTAGAGTTCATGCAATTAGAATACGATATGGAAAAACCATTTTTAATGCAACAATAAATATCTCACGAATCACTACAGTAGGAACTTCTACAGAAATCACTCCATCCACCTTTTCCCTTGATGATTGTATAGAGTATAGTAAATCCATCGCTTCCGTAATAATTGAAATATCAAAGGAGAGAAATGCTGTTGAGCGTTGCATGCTGCATTTTGCAAACTTTGAAAAGCGCACAGAATACGATGAAACCACAGACAGATATACAAGTTATATCTCTTATAACAAGCAGGATGAAACTGAACTCTTAATCCGTATATTATCCTTTGGTCCTGTTATTAGGGTGCTGGGTCCAGAAAAGTTTTTAACCTTGGTAAAAGAAAGGGTAGAAAGGCAGTCAGAGTTATTAGGAATTTAAGACGCATAGAAGTTTAAAGAACTGTCTCAAAATAAAATTAATTATTTTGAGACAGTTCCTTTTTCATTTAGAAGTCCAATTAAATACCTCTGAGATTCCATGACGCAGAATTTGTATATGAAAAAAGAGCTAGTTTATTGACAACAACCCCGTCCCCTTGTTCATTCGCCAAAAACCATTATTAATTTCTGGTATATTACACCTAGAAGGTTTTACCACGTTGACTTTACATAATGCTTTAAAGTTTCCATCTAATGTAGTTGCAGTTATTGCGGCACTTCCAACTCTAATTCCAACAACCTTTCCACTCTTATCTACAGTTGCAATTTTCTCATCCGAAGATGTCCAAGTTATCTTTGTTAAGGTAGCATTAGTAGGTGTTATTTTTGCATTTAATGCTAATTTGTTACCAATCTTTAACTCTGTACTATTGGTATCTATTGTTATTCCTGTAACCCTAACCTTGTCTTGAACAATAAACTTAGAATCATAGATATCCTTTAATGCTGAGGTATTAACTTTAACAGCTTTATACTTAGCAACTAAAATTACACCAGAGTAACTTGGAAGGTTTACTGTTACCTTTCCATTTACTACAGTATACTTTTCACTGTTATTTAGTGCATTTGTAAATTCAGTTCCATTAGGTGCATTGGCTGTGAATACTACTCCATTAATAGCAGTAGCTTTTCTATTAATACCAATAACTGCATGGTTTTTACCATCATTCCTTGTATAAGCCATTACATCTGCTTTATTAGTATCATCCACAACTATTGGAAGGATATCCCCTGTTCTAAGAACTGGATACGCGTTTCTGATATTAGCTAGTTTAGCATACCATTCTACAGTCTTTTGATCTCCCTTACCCCAAATCATACCTCTTCTGTTATCTGGGTCATTATCTCCTGTCATAGCAGCTTCATCACCATAATATATGGTTGGAGCTCCTGGATAAGTCATTTGAATTAAAGGTATTAATCTAATCTTTGCTAAAGCAGTAGCTGATGCCTGGTCTGCTATAGTTGAAACTTCATGATCAAAAGTTGATATTATTCTTTGTGTATCATGTGAATCTACTATATTCATCATAGCTTCGAAAGCTTCTTTTGGATATTGTTCTCTCATTGCTTCTAGTTGATTCATAGCTTGAACAGCGTCCATGTTATTAGTAGCTTTATTCTGAACATAAGCTATAACTGCGTTTTTAAATCTGTAATTCATTACTGTGTCAAACATATCTCCAAGTAAATAATTAGATGAATCCACCCAAATTTCACCTACTATAATATCCTCTTTACTCTCTGATTTTACTGCAGCTCTAAACTTTCTCCAAGTTGCGTCAGAAACTGTTTCTGAGGCATCTAATCTCCAACCACTTGCACCATTTTTTAGCCATAATCTTGTGTCAGCTTTGGGTCCATCAATTATTTCATCAGCCCAGGATTTTATGTTGTATTCTGATCCATTTAAGGCTTGAATAACTGGCATTGAATCATATCCATACCAACCTTCGTAGTCATAATGTGCTGGATCTCCTGTTACCGCAGCAATTTTTTTATTGTTTACTACAAACCAATCTTTATAATGAAGATCTGTAATGCCCTTTGTAATTAAATCTGCTGTTACCGTTGTTTCAGCTTCCGCCAGCGTGATTTTTGTATTTAAGTTCATTAAATCATAAACCATTGACCAGTACTGATATGCTCCAATTGGTTTGCCTTTAGCCATGTACTTTCCATATCTATCAAAATAAATAGAATCATCTGAAACATGGTTAAATACACCGTCTAAAATTAGATGCATTTTTCTTTTCTTAGCTTCAGTAGCTAAATTAACAAAATCCTCTGTATTTCCCAAAAGTGGGTCTAAGTTTTTATAATCTGTAGTGTCATATCTATGGTTAGATATAGATTGTGATATAGGATTCATATACAGAGTATTAACTCCAAGGGCTTGTAAATAGTTAAGTTTAGCTTGTATACCCTTAAGGTCTCCACCAGCCATATCATTCGACCAATTACCATCACCCTTTGTTCCTTTATAATCAGGGTTAGGTATTTTTGTTCCATCTGCATTTGTAATAAACTCTAAGGTTGGATTTTCGGGAATATTATACCAGCTGTTATTGGATTCATAAGAAATATCACCTCTTGAGGAGGTTTGTGCATAGTCATTACTAGTATCCCCATTGAAAATCTATCTGGAAATATCTGATAGACAACTGCATTTTTCATCCAATCAGGGGTTTTGAAGTTTTTATCATATATGTTTAAGTCATAATTTCCTACAGTGCCAAGTTGTCCAGCTTTCCCTGGTCCAAAGAAACCATCATCATCCCCATAGGCCTTTAAATCTGAACCATTTGAAACTACAAAATAGTATTTAAATTGTCCAAGGGTACTTGAAGAGAAATGACCTGTCCATTTATCATTCGTACTATTAGCTGTCATATCAATTAATTTAATTCCCTTTGAAGTTATCATTACAATTTTAGCTGTGGTTACGTCTGTTCCTGTTTTAAGATTAAAGGTAATATCTGTATCCGTTGGAGTTGCCCCATAAGGAGACTTATATTCAGAATCCCTAGAGTTAAAATAAAGTTTGTCAACCGCTACTTTAATATCAGATGCATCCGAAAATGTCATTAAAGATTTTGTATCAATACTGAAGGTTACATCCTTGTCTGTAGAAACTACAACCTTTCCAAAGGAATATTCTTTAGCCTCTAAAACTGCTTTAATATCTGAATATGTTCCTATCTTTAAATTAACTGTGGTACTATAAACTCCAGTTAGTGATTTATCAGTCAATTTTGTATCAGCTGGAATTCCAGTTCCTTTTAAATCGACATTCACTTGTTTATAATAGGTTGAATCCGCTATCTTATGGCTGATGTCATTATACCAAAAGGTAATATCCTCTTGCACTGGTACTACTAATTTAATGTTGGCTCCATCTCTTATTCCGTCAGCACCATAGTTTTCATCCCAAGAACCCATTGCTATCTTATATTCGTAATTTCCTATAGGAACATTTTTTAATGTTAAACTGTAATTTCCATTACCATCGAAATTTAATTTAGTGTTAACTGAAGTAGGATCCCAATTTGCTTTATCCCCAGCTATAGTTTGTATTGTTCCAGCTAAAACAATTTTTCTACCAGTGTAATTTAATATAGAATTGTCACCTGTTTTTGGTATGTTTAGTGGATCCTGTTTCAAGATTCCATCAACAACAAATTTATATTCATATACTTTAGCTGGATTAGCTAAAGTTACAGTAACTGACCAGATATTCTTTTCAGTATCTGTCTTAGCCATAGGTATACTTGTAGCACTCCAAGCATTCATAGAACCTGCAAGGCAAACTTTAGTAGCAGTTGCATCCATATAATTAAATGTTACTGTACCGTTATTATTTACTACAGGACTTCTTAATTCTACTGGTACTACTGGTACTGGTTTAAGTCCTAGTGCCTCTGTTACTAAGGCTGGGTTATTTACTGAATCTATCATAGTTCTTGCTGCTCTATCTCCAATAAAAACTACATATTTACCACCTTTAGGAATTGTTATGTCAATGTTGGCACCAGCTGGTAATCCACCGCTTGTCCATGCATAATTCTCTAGTCCTTTGTATTGATAAGAGCCTTCTTTAAAAAATCCACTGTAAATGTATTTCCCATCTCCTGTTAAGTTTGAAAAATCAAACCCCTTTGAAGTTATATCTGTATTTGCAGGATCTCCAACATTTCTAATTGTACCGATTAATGAAACAGAACCTAAAATTAAAGGAGTATTAATTGAATCTGTACATATTCCTTCAAGAGGGTTGGCTATAAAAGTAACCTCAGTATCTTTTGTCAAAGATATTTTTACATTATCTGCAACCTCACCTTGATTCCACCCACTATTATAAGCAGTCTTATACTCATAGGTACCTGCTTTTAAGGTGAAAGTCTTTTTATAAAAACCTCCCCCCATGTAATCCAAAGCGTAGGTAGTGTCAGCGGGATCCCAATCTTTTCCGCCACATTGTAAAAAGTATCCAACTAGATTAGCAGCACTTTTAAACTGTAGTGGGTCATTAATAGAATCGTATACTGTTTTTGTTTTTGAATTGTATCTGATAATTACCTTTCCTGGAGCCGTAACATTAATTTTTTTATTTTCAGTACCGTTTCCATAGCCTTCATCCCAGCTTCTATTTAAAACAACTTTATACTCACCTAACGGCATGGCTGCTTTAAAATTAACAGTAAATTCATAAATACCACCTTTGTACTCCTTCATTAAAGTTTGTGCATTTGTTTCCAGCCAATCCTCACCAAGTTCATTTAATTTTATAAAGTTTCCTACAAGTGTTACTGATAAATCAGCAGCAGGTAAGGGTAAACTATCTGCTTTTGCCTTTATATCTAGCTTAGGCAACATTGAAATGAGAAACATGAATGTGAGAAATAGACTTAGGTTTTTTTTGAATATTATCATACCTTCCCCCTTAAATTTATTTTGCGCAACCGTTTGCAGCTTCACTTAAAAAAATAGATGAAGTACAAACCCTTACACCTTAAATATATTTTACATTTACTGGTAATATTCTTCAATAGATTTTAAATTTTTTTTACCATGTCAGATTAAAACAATATTACCTCTTATAAAGACAAAGATTTTTAACATTTTAACTGTTAGTATTAGTATATAAAGTAAATATAAAAATCATTAAGAAATTGGGGTTGAAAACATGAATAATAAAAAAGAAACTACTATATTAAATTCATACTTAGCAGCTAAAGAAAAGTATTCTGAATTAGGTATTAACACTGATGAGGTTTTATTAAAACTTGAAAAAATCGCAATTTCAATTCACTGTTGGCAGGGAGATGATGTAGCAGGTTTTGAGAATCCTGATGGGCAACTTACCGGTGGAATCCAAGCTACAGGAAACTATATGGGTAAGGCTAAAACTCCGCAGCAATTAAGAGCAGATATAGATAAAGCCCTTACTTTAATACCAGGAAAACATCGTTTAAATTTACATTCAATATATGCTGAAACTAATGGGGAGAAAGTTGAAAGAAACAAATTGAAACCTGAACACTTTCAAAATTGGGTTAATTGGGCAAAAGAAAAGGGAATGGGCCTTGATTTTAATCCATCCTGTTTTTCACATCCACTTAGTGCAGATGGATTAACTTTAAGTCATCCAGATAAAGCTATTAGAGATTTTTGGATCGAACACTGCATAGCGTCAAGAAAAATTGCTGAATATTTCGGAAAAGAATTAGGTACTCCTTGCGTAACTAACTACTGGATACCAGATGGCTACAAGGATATTCCTGTGGATAGATTAGCACCAAGACAAAGACTTAATGACTCTTTAGATCAAATATTCAGTGAAGAAATATCTCCTGAATATAATTTAGATGCTGTAGAATCTAAGGTTTTCGGAATTGGTTCAGAAAGCTACGTTGTAGGCTCCCATGAGTTTTATATGGGATATGCTATGAAAAACAAAAAATTAATATGCCTTGATGCTGGACATTTCCATCCAACAGAAGTTATATCAGATAAGATTTCCTCAATATTAACTTTTACTGATGAAATATTACTTCACGTATCAAGACCCGTAAGATGGGATTCAGATCATGTTGTAGTGCTTAATGATGAATTAAGAAATATTGCTGAAGAAATAGTTAGAGGGAATTTCCTTGAACGAACTCATATTGGATTAGATTTCTTTGATGCAAGTATTAATAGAGTAGCTGCTTGGGTTATAGGAACAAGAAATATGATTAAAGCTCTTTTACTTGCAATGCTTGAGCCAACAGATTCACTTAGAGAGGTTGAAGCAAAAGGAGATTATACTTCTAGATTAGCACTTCTTGAAGAATATAAAACATATCCAGTTGGCGCAGTTTGGGATTATTACTGCATGAAACTTGGAGTTGCAGTTGGTACAGATTGGCTTGAAGAAGTTAAAAAATATGAAACCGAAGTTTTAAGTAAAAGATAACCAGAGGGACGGGGTTGTTGACACTTTAGTGTCAACAACCCCGTCCCCATTTTACTCCCCAGTGATGCAAGAAAGAATCTTTTCAAGGTCAAACTCTTCTCTTTTCATCTCCAGTACTTGAGCTCCATTATATATGCCTAAAATTCTATCACTCATTCCCATTAACTCTGAAAAGTCTGAGGAAATCAAAATTATAGCCCCATTATTCAAAACAATCTCATTCATCATATTGTAAACTTCAACTTTAGAACCATTATCAAGGCCAGTAGTTGGTTCATCAAAAATAAATACCTTTGCGCCACTAAAAAACCACTTTGATAAGACAACTTTTTGTTGATTACCGCCACTTAAATTTTTAACCTTTTGTTCAACAAAAGGCGTTTTTATAACAAGCTTTTTAATAAATCTTCTTGCTATATCTTTTTCTTTATCTTTGTTTAGAAAAAATCCATCTTTAGCATTATGTAAGTTTGAAAGGGTTATATTACTGGAAATATCAAAATTTTGTATCAAGCCCTCTGTTAACCTATCTTCGGAAATAAATCCAATACCTGCTTTAATAGCATCACTTGGGGATTTAATATTTAATTTTGTTCCATTAATAAAGATTTGTCCTCGATCTAATTTATTAATTCCAAAAAGTGCTTTAGCTATAGCCGTTCTACCAGAACCAACTAATCCAGCTATTCCTAAAATTTCACCTTTTCTTATAGAAAAATTAATATTATTTATTATATTATCCATACATAAATTTTCTGCTTTCAATAACACTCTACCCTTTTGAACTGTAAGCTTAGGATACCTATGTTTTAAGTCATTACCTGCTGATAGTTTAATTAACCTATCTTTACTTAATTCTTGGGGTGTTCCTGTTATAACCACTTCGCCATCTCGCATAATTGTGATTCTATCTGAAATTCTAAGCACTTCTTCAACCTTATGGGAAATAAATATAATAGAAATTCCCTTTTGCTTAAGCTCTTTGATTATCTTGTAAATATTTTCCTTGTCTGCGTCAGAAAACAAGTTTGTAGCCTCGTCCATTATTATAACACTAGCCTTTACATAAAGGGCCTTAGCGATTTCAAGGAGTTGTTTTTCCCAAAGGTCCAGTTCCTTAACTAATTTCTTAGGATCCATTTTGAAGTTTAAACTATCAAAAAGCCTTTGGCAGTCAGAATACATTTTATTTGTTTTAATTAGTCCTCTAGTATGCTTATCTTCACCTGAAATTTTAGATAAAAATAAGTTTTCTGCTACAGATAAATCTGGAAAAAGTAAATGATTTTGAAAAACAGACCTTATACCTAATATTTGAGCATCCTTATAACTAGAAAAACTTGTTTTTTCTCCATTAAAATAAATTAACCCTGAATCTGATTCTATTAACCCTGAAAGAATTTTCATTAGAACTGATTTTCCGGAACCATTCTCTCCAAAGAGTGTATGAACTTCACCAGGTTTTACTTGAAAATTTATATCCTTTAAAACCAAAACATCATTAAATTGCTTACTTATACCACACATTTCAACTATATTATCGCTCATATCGTCTCCTTAAGGAATAGCCTACGACTCTTTTATTTTTCATTAACCTTATCCTCATTAAAGGCAGTAAAAAGTTGAGTATTTGTTTCAAAAAAGAACTTTTTATATTCTAAAGACACCTGTGCATTTGTAACAACTTTTTTCACTAAGTCCATGTTTCCCAATCGCACAAAAGCTCTCTTATCAAACTTAGAATAATCCACCACAATAATTGACTCATCTGCATTTTTTAATATTATATTATATATTTCAACTAATTCTGCGCTACTTAAGGTATATCCATATTTCATACTTATGCCATTAACTGTAAAGAAAGCTTTGTTAACAAAAACCCCTTCAAGCATCTTCTTTGAAAATTGTCCCGAGGTTGATATAGAAGATCCAAAGGACTGAATATTTCCACCAAGAACAAGTAGATTAATATTATTACACCCATAGAGTTCTAATATAATATTAATATTATTAGTTACTACAGTTAACTCTTTTCTATCTTTAATATGCTTGGCAATCTGCAAACAAGTGTTACCAGCACCTAGAAAAATCACGTCTCCATTGGAAACCATTTGAGATGCTACTATACCTATTTGTTTTTTTTCCTCAATATATGGATCATCTACGAAACTTAACTGAACTTCTTGATCAGACTCATCATTAATTAAGGCTCCACCGTGAGTCTTTGTTAAAAAGCCTTCATCTTCAAGTTTTTCAAGGTCTCTTCGAATTGTTGCTTCTGATACAGATAAAATGGAGCTTAAAGTTGATATATCCACATGCTTGTATTCCAATAGAACTTCCCTAACTTTGGCTAATCTTTCAGCTGCAAACATATTTTATCTCCCTTTCCCCATTTTTCGTATTATTTCATTTGTACGGAATAATTATCTTTTAGATTATATCATATCCTTTAATATATTTGAATAAAAGTCAAAAAATATTACTTTATATCCTCTTTAGTTATTAATTTAACTGAAATGTATATTTCCTTCTTTTTTTCGTCATCAAATTTTATCTTTTCACCCCTTATTAATTTATCTGCTAAAAGTACAGTTTCTTTACCCATTTCATAAGGAGACTGCATAATGGTGGCAGACATTATTCCAGCTTTTATTGCATCAAGAGCTATTTTATCGCCATTAAACCCAATTATCATTATATCTTTTCTTTTGGAGTCTATACAAGCTTGCGCTGCTCCAACAGCCATTGGATCATTCTCACAAAATACAGCTTGAACTTTAGGATTAGAGGTGATGATATCCTTCATAATGGAGTAGCCTTCTTCTTGTTTGCTATGTCCAGAAAGTTCTTTAACCACTTTAAAACCTGCAGCTGTAACCTCACTCTTGAAGCCTTCTCCCCTTCTCACTGCAAATATAGCTGAAGGTTCAACTTTAATTATAGCCACCTCTTTAGACCCTGCCTTTATATTTTTAATGGCATAATCTCCTGCCATCTTTCCTCCACCGATATTATCTGATATTACTATGGCATCATAATCAGAGTTACCACCACCAATATCATCTACAATTACAGGGATTTTTTTAGCATGGGCAGCTTCAACAATAGGTCCCAAGGCTTCAGGGTTATTTGGAGAAATGATTAAAGCAGCAATGCCTTGATTAATAAGATCTTGAGCACCGGATACCATTTGAGTTTGATCACTTTTTTGATCATGAAATATATACCCATAACCTAAATCTAATATCCCTTGCTTTGTACCTTTTTCCATTCCTTGAAAATACTCATATTGCATATCATAAACTGAAAACCCTATTTCTCCTTTAGAAAGTCCCTTGGGGTTCTTCTCTCCAGTATTTGTCTCACAACCTATAATTGTAAAAGCAAAGATTAATAAAGTTGATATTAGAAAGACTCTCGCTTTTATCATTTATACTCCACTCCTAAGTTTTATTTCCATGTACTGTTTTGTTTTCCTTTAACTTTGACTGTATTAATTGACTACCGCCACCCATGGAAAACGCTACTACTAAGATTATTCCTTCCACTACCTTTTGCATATATGCATTAATATGAAACATATTCATACCTATATATAGAGAAGCGAAAAAAATGGAAGCTATTACAGTGTTAAACATACTACCTTTTCCACCTTTAAGGCTAGTTCCTCCTAGAACTACTGCGGCAATAACATCAAATTCATAACCAGCTTTCATTTCTGCATTAGCTGACCATAATCTTGAACTTATAAGTATTGCAGCAATAGCTGTAAACACTCCAACCAGCGCGAAGACAAAAATCTTTACTTTTATAATATCTACGCCAGACAAATAACTTGCTTTTTCAGAATTACCAATTGATAATATTTGTCTTCCTAGTATAGTTTTTTTTAATATAATAGACCCCAATATAGCTAATAAAATAAATATTATAAAAGGCACCGGCACACCAAGAAAAGTTCCATTACCTATTACCGTAAACCATTTCTCTTTAAACTGTATGGATCTTCCCTTACTGTATATTAACGCAATAGCCTTATATATATAACTCATTGCAAGCGTTGCTATAAATGAAGGTAATCGAAGCTTAGAATATAAAAATCCGTTTATGGACCCCAAAGTCCCACCAAGGAACAATATAATTATAACCGTTCCAATTAATCCAACTTTCCCTACTATACTAAGTGCAATAATAGCTAGTAGACCAATCATAGCACCTATAGATAAATCAATAGCTTTAATTATTATACAAAAGGTCATACCTATGGCTGCAACGCCGACAAAAGATGCCTCTCTTAATATACTCATGTAACTATCAATTCGCCTAAAATTTTCATTTGTACAAAAAAATACTATCCACAGTAAAATTAAAGAAACTAAAATGCCTCTTCCTTTTAAGTTAGACTTTACTTTTTCTTTCAAAGCATCTTTCCAAGTGAACGCTTCCAATTACCCACCTCCCCTTTTGCTGGTTTTAAAATTAAAAGACATCACCTTTTTTCTCCATAACTCCACTAGTTGATAAGGCTAAAACTAATATTATTCCTGTTATCAAACGCTGATAGTTATCTGAAATCCCGAGTAGGTTTAACCCATTTTTAATAATTCCAAGCATTATGGCTGCACATAAAGTACCCCATAAGTTTCCTTTTCCACCAGAAAGCCTTGTACCCCCTAGTATAGTTGCTGTTATAACTTCTAATTCAAAACCCACTCCAAACTTTCCATTACCAGTTAATAACTCTGAGGTTTGAATTATACCCGCAATTACCGAGGTAACTGCTGTCATTATAAAAATACAGATTATAGTTCTATCCACTTTTAAGCCAGTCATTCTAGCAATTTTTTCATTAGAGCCTATACTTCTCACAAATAAACTAAATAAAGAATATTTAAATATAAGATGAAATAAGATATATACAATTATAGTTATTATTATTGGCACAGGTATAAATAAAATTTCACCACTTGAAAACATTTTAATTTGTCTATAATTTATCAAAGTTACATCTTGTCCATGTGTGTATATTGAAGATAAGCCTCTATAAATAATCATAGTAGCCAAGGTTGCAACAAAGGTTTGAACCTTCAACTTTGTAATAATTATTCCATTTATTAAGCCTAGAATTACACCTACAAACAAAGCTAATACCACGGATAAAAATAGTCCTAACCCTGGTATATTGATTGCAAGTACACAGGTTGTCATAGATAAGGTAGCACCAATTGAAAGATCAAAACTTCCACTAGTTATAGCAAAAGTCATTCCTGCAGCTGCAATTGCTACCATAGATACCTGTACTAACAGATTTACTATATTAGTAATCGTTAATATATTAGGAGTTAAAATTGCAAAGATTAACAAAGTTATAATTGATATTATATAAATGCCTGCTTTATCCCACAAATTCCAAAATTTCATTTTTCAAACTACCTCACTGAGTATTTTTTTAAATTTACAAATCGTTTACAAGGCAATTATAACATTTATTAATAAGAAATAAAATTATTATATTTGAAAACGCCCCCTACAAGTTTTTTTGTAGGGAGCATCTTTATATAATAATTTGAAGGGGGTTATCTTAATATACTTTTTTCCACTGATCTATGTTGCTTGCATTAAATTCAAAGGGATCGCCAAGCATAATTTCAGTTCCTTTTCCTACTGTAATAACTTCTTTATCTCCAAGAGTTCCTGCTTTAAACTTATCTCCTGCTTTACCAGTAATAGTTCCTTTTACTAAAGCTTCTGAAGTATATCCAGCTAAGTATCCAACATCCATTGGATTCCAAAGGTGAACTGCAGTTGATACTCCACTAGTTATATAATCTGCCATTTCACTTGGAAGTCCAAGTCCTGTTAATTGTACTTTTCCTTTTAATCCTTTATCTGTTAATACCTTAGCAGCAGCTGCTACAGCAACAGTTGAAGGTGCAACGATACCTTTAAGGTTAGGATAAGTTTTTAACAATGCTTCTGTTTCAGAAACACTCTTGTCTCTTAAATCATCACCAAAAGCAACTTTAACAAGTTTCATATCTTTGTATTTTGAATCTTGTAATGTCTTCTTCATAACTTCAATCCAAGAATTTTGATTTGTTGCTTGTGAAGTTGCACTTAAAATTGCTATTTCACCTTTATAGTCTATCATTTTAGCAATAGTTTCGATTTCAACACGGCCTATTGCATTTGGATCTGCTTGATTAACATGAACCATACGACTGTCAGCATTTACTGCTGAATCAAGAGATATAACTTTAATTCCTGCAGCCATTGCCTTTTTAAGTGCTGGTTGTAATGCATCAGGATCATTTGCAGCTATTGCAATTGAAACAACCTTTTGTGTAATAAGTTCATTAATCATTTGAATTTGAGCTTCAGCAGTTGGTTGATCTGGTGCTTTTGTTATAACTTCTCCACCAATCTCTTCTATTGCCTTATTATAACCTTCCATTTCCTTTTCATTGTAAGGATTTCCAGTGTTCTTTACAATAATTGCATACTTTTGTTTTCCACCTGTTGCTGCTGTAGATGTTGAAGAACTAGATGATGAAGTGCTACATCCTGCAAGTGTTGATAGTGTTAATCCAAGGACCATCATTGTTAATAATGCTTTTTTCATTTCATTTCCCCCTTATTTTTTGTATTCATTTATATATAAAACAGTTTTACCTGGTTCATAATCAGTGTTTACTACTGTCTAAACCTCGTTTTTTTAAACTTTATATTTGGTATCATAACTGCTCCAATTAATAAAGCTCCGGTTATAATTAACAAGGTTTGAGCAGGAACATTAAATAATCCAAGACCATATCTTAAAAACCCTAGTAGGAAAATTGATATTATAGCTCCATAGATTTTTCCTTTTCCGCCTGCAGTACTAATACCACCTAGTACAACCATAGTTATTACATCTAATTCATAACCGTTAGCTACGTTTGGTCTTGTACTACCCATTCTAGAAGTTAAGAATAAAGCAGTTACGGCAGCCATAAGACCTGCCAAGGTAAATACGATAATTTTTATTTTATCAACTTGTATTCCAGTAAATCTACTTGCAATGGGATTACTGCCTATTGCATAAACTCGTCTTCCAAAGGCAGTTTTGTGAAGTAGAAAGGTAAAAATCACTGCGAAAACTATGAACACAATAAGTATGAAAGGTATAGGTCCTACATATCCCCAGCTAAGATAATTAAACCACTCGGGAAATTTACCCGCTGCTTGATCTTTAAGTATGATGTAGGCTATTCCCCTATATAGAATCATAGTTGAAAGAGTAATAATCATAGAAGATAACTCTTTAAACTTTGTTACTAAAAGTCCATTTATGAAACCACATAGGATTCCAACAGAAAGGCAAATCACTATAGCTAAAGGCATTGGTACGCCCTTATTATAAAGCACGCCCATAATTACTGAAGATAAGGCAATTGTAGAGGCTACGGAAATATCAATATCAGCAAGAATTATTATAAATACCATAGGTAAAACAATAAATGCTTTATCAAGAAATTCCATAGTGGCACCAATTAAATTATCAGCATCTAGATAGTATGGAGTTAATGATGAATTAACCACAGTCATAACAATAAATATTAGTACAAGTAACCATTCCCATTGGAAGAAAAAACTCTTAAGTGTAAATTCTTTTTTATCAATAATAACTCTCTGCGCTTTCATACTTATATCTTCCTCCTACTGAGATTAGTTTTATCCACTCTTCTTTTAACAATAGTATTTACAATTATAGCAATAAGAATAATTGATCCTTGTATTGCGTTTTGCCAAAAGGTAGATACGTTTATCAGTGGTAGGGCATTATTTAAAATTCCAAGAAGAAGCGATCCTATAAGAATTCCTGAAATAGTTCCTGAACCACCTGAACTACTTACTCCGCCTAAAACGCAGGCTGCAATAACACTTAACTCATAACCACTTGCAGTATCGCCCTGTGCTGAAGCAAATTTTGATACCCATAAAACACCTGCAAGTCCTGCTAATGCTCCCATTATTGTATAAACCATAAATAATATTCTCTTATTGTTTATACCACTAACTTCAGCAGATTCTGGATTACTACCTACAGCATAAATTTTTCTACCGGTTCTTGTATGATTAATAAAGTAATAGCTTATGATATAAATTATAATAGCTATAAAAATCAAATTATTAATCCCTAATATAGAACCAGTTGCTATACCCTTAAAACTAGCTGACATCTGTTGTGCACTTACCCACTTCCCACCACTTGCTTTAAAAGTTAAACCTCTGTATACATTCATCATTCCTAAGGTAGCAATAATGGGGTAAATTCCACCTTTAGAAACAAGTCCACCAACAACTGCTCCGCAAAGGGTACCAACCGCTATACCTATGCCAATAGCAATTATGGGACTCATGCTTGGATTATTACTTACCATAAGAGATGCACTCATTCCAGCTAAAGCTAGTGTTGCTCCAATGGAAAGATCAATACCTTTTGTTATCATAACCAGCATCATACCCACTGCTAAAATACTTAAAATCGCTGTATTTTTAACTAAATCGTTAATATTCTCGAGAGTCAAAAAGTTTGGATTACGCATTTGCACAAAAATAGAAATAACAATTATAAAGCCTATCATCCCTAATTCTCTGGTTTTTCCAGAAGTCGTTTTAATACCTATCTTTTTTAAAACTTTTTCAGCCATAAACATTTCTCACCTCTTAATTTATTTTATTGCTACTTCTTCTTTCCTGCTGTTGACATTGCTGCTTCAAGGATTTTTTCCTGCGAGGCATCTTTCCTATCAAATATTTTAGTGATTCTTCCATCACGCATTACTACAATTCTATCGCTCATGCCTAACATCTCAGGCATCTCAGAAGAAATCATAATGATAGCATATCCCTGTGAAGCTAACTCACCCATCATTTCATAAATTGCAGCTTTTGCACCAACATCAACACCCTTTGTAGGTTCATCAAGGATTATAATCTTCAAATCCGCTGCTAGCATTTTTGCTATTACTACCTTTTGTTGATTTCCACCTGATAGTTGACTTCCAAGAGTGAAAAGACTGTTTGCTTTTACATCTACTTTTTCTGCTAAAAGTTTAGCTACTGCTCTTTCTTTTTTCACATCTAACCCTTGAGGTCTAGAGAACTTTTCTATAACTGGTAAGGTAATATTTTCTCCGATTCCCCAACTAAGTATTAACCCTTGCTTTTGTCTATCCTCAGGCAAATATCCTATACCAAAATTCATTGCCTCTAATGGAGTTTTTACTTTAATCTCTTTTCCATTTAAATATAAGGCTCCAGAATCTGGTTGAAGGATTCCAAAAATAGTCTGACATACTTCCGTTCTGCCCGCTCCAACAAGACCAGTTAATCCAAGGATTTCACCTTTATGAATAGAGAAGGAAATATCAGCAAAATGACCTAGCTTAGAAAATCCTTCCAGTCGCAGAATTTCTTCTCCTGGTTCTACTTGCTTTTTAGGGAATAATTGAGAAATTTCACGACCAACCATTGCAATAATTAAATTTTCATTTGTAATCTCATCAACTTTCCAACTTCCGATATATTTAGAATCTCTAAATACGGTAACCTTACTTGCTAGCCTGTACATATCCTCAAATCTATGAGAAATAAAAATTATAGCAGCTCCATTGTCTCTAAGCTTTTCGGTTATCTTATAAAGTTCTTCACTTTCTCTCTTTGAAAGTGCTGCTGTAGGCTCGTCCATTATTATAATCTTTGCATTTGAGGAAAGTGCTTTTGCAATTTCAACTAGTTGTTGTTGTGCTACACTTAGTGCACCCATCTTAGCCTTAGGTTCAAAATTAGCACCTAACTCATCTAATAATTTTTTTGCGTCTGCATGCATTTCATTCCATAAAATTCTCTTAGTCCATTTTTCTACCTTTTCATGGCCAAGGAAAATATTTTCTGTAACAGTCAAATCCGGATAAACATTACCATGTTGATAAGTAGCTGCAATTCCCTTTGCTTGAGCATTTTTGGGATTCTGCATGACAACTACCTTACCATCTAATATTATTTCACCTTCATCTGGTGTATAAACCCCAGTGATAACCTTTATAAAAGTAGATTTACCAGCTCCGTTCTCACCCATTAAAGCATGAATTTCGCCTGCCTTTAATTTAAAATTAACCTTATCTAAAGCTTTAACTCCCGGAAATGTTTTTGTAATACCATTTAATTCAAGAATATATTCAGACACTAGTCCTTCCCCCTTTTCATATTCACAATCTAAAAGTCGAAACTCTTCATATTATTTCATTTGGCACCAAATAACTTCAAATAATTATTCTTATCTTTCTAACCAAATATAATTTTCATAATATAAAAGTGCTTATTTAAAATTTAATTCTCTAATATGTAAATAGCTTAATCTTATCTAATTTTCTAAACGTTTTCTATAATTATTATATCGTTTACATTTGAAAAAGTAAATAGCTATTTTTCGTTTTTTGCAATATTATTTAGCTTTTTGCAATATTTTTCTTTATTATCGATGTTTTTTTCCTTCAAATACATATAAAAAAAGAAAGTCACCCATGCTTACATGTCTGACTTTCTTTTTTATTCTTTTATTATACCTATAGCAAACTCTTTTACTTTAAATAAAAAACTTCTCGCATTTGTTTTATTGGAGCCGCTTCATTAAAATCAAAAGATCCCATTACCATAGTTGAAGTTATGTCATTCCATTTATTGCAGGCATCACTTTTAGCTATGTATGCAAAGGCAGCCTCTACATCCTCACATTCAAAACAGTAGAAAAACTGATTTCCATTTTGAAAAATAGAATAGTTTTTTATACCAGCCTTAGTATGTTCTACCATAATCTCTTGCCATGGGTCAAGATGCATTTTTACATATTCCTCAAGACACTCTTCTTTAATAAACCATGTCCATGCAAACTTATTACTATTAACCATTTTATTACCTCCATTTCTTTATTTCATTTTATCACAAAGTTACACATTTTATCTCTAAAAGTTCTGCAACTTTTTGAAATAATGATGCATTATTTCCAACAGACATTGCACAATGATGTGTAGGTGCTTCAGCAAACCATTGATCCATGTATTCATCAGGGTGCTTTTTAAATTTAATAGGTGTTTGAGTATTTCCAATCTGCATTATAGGACCATTTGTAGATTTTCCTTCACTAATTATAAATTTAAGCCTACCCTCTATAGTTTGAGTTACATTAAGTGTAGTAATATCTCCAGTTCTTACTTTAGCTTCAACTGACACACCGGTTCCTTTCTTTCCATGATATAAACCCATCCCCCTTAGAATTGGCTTTCCATCTGATATTGCTATATGGAAAGGCCCGTCATGACCTAAAATAATAGTTTCATCCACATAATCCGTAACTACAATTTCAGAAAAACTACCGCCTACTCCTAAAATATCACATATCTTCATAGCTAGGTTTGTTTTTAAATCACCCTCTCCAGCACAAGGAATTCCTTTTGCAGTCAATAAAGAATGTCCTATTATAAACCCACCCTGTACTTTTTCATAATGATTTCCTTCAGCTCCATGATAATAGTAAGTTAAAGCATCTAAATTATATTCCTTAACCATTTTTTCTTGAGCTGCTGCTACTCTGCAGGACCAACTTATTTGTTCTTCTGTGGGTTTCTTTGCTAAGGGGTCTGAAGCTGAATCCCCGCTAAGCTGAAACATCTCGTACACTTCTTCCATTTTTTCTTTTACTTCATCCTCAGTGACAATTTCCAGGAATCTATCAAGATCACACATTTCAAGGACCTCTATATGCATTCCAGTTTGTGCTTGTACCATGGCAAAATCACTGTACATATCTAACATGCCACTATAGTATCCACCTAAGAATCCAAAGTTACTGTGCTTTAAATTTGCCTTAACTGAAGTAGCCCTAATCCATTCGCTAATATTTTTCCATGCATTAATTGCTTCTTTTCTTCCACTAGTATTTTCATTTGTCATAGAAATTTTGGGAGTGTAATCTAATCCTAGTAATCCGTTTATCACTCTAAAGTTTATTCCAGCCCTGTGAAAGGCATTAGATATTTCTGGTACAGGGCATGCACCACAATGTGCAAGCCATTCCCCTGTAGTTGATTTTTCATAATTTATTCTTTCTGTTGGTTGTAAATTTAATATTACTGTAGGTGCCTTACAAATTTGATGAACTGGTAATAGGATTGAACTTGTAGCATAGGTCCCAGCATGACAGAAGATTAAATCTACATTTCTTTCATTAAACCACTCTCCAGCCTTTCTTCCTTCTGTTTCTGTATCTACTAATCCATAATTAAATATTTCTCCATATTCAGACATGCTCTTTTCTAAAAACTCACCATATTCTATCATTCTATCTTTAAGCCCTGGAAATTGAGTCCAGTAGGCCTTGAGTCCTATAGTGTAAAGTCCAATACGTGGCTTTTGAATAGGTTTTATAGGAATTAATTTTGACATATTTCCTCACTCCTTATATAAATAATAGTTTTACAATTCCATTATAAAGGTTTACAATATATAAAACATCACAAAATCATGTGAAAAAATAATAGTATCTTGACTGGGGGCGACTAAAATAAAAACCTATAAAGAAACTGCATCCTTTGACTGGTCTGAAAACTCAGTTCGTATTATTGCTACCCCTAGTATGGTGGCTAAATCCACTTACTTTTATGTTGAAGAAGTAGGATATTTTAAAACTAGATCTACTTATTTTACTGAGAGAGAAAACTTAAATTCCTATTTAATTATTTTTGTTTTATCTGGAAAAGGTTATTTAGAGTATAAAGGAAAGTCTTACACTATTTATAAAGGTCAGGGGTTTCTCATTGATTGTATGGAATACCAGTACTATAGAGCTGACGCTAAGGACCCCTGGGAAATTCTTTGGGTTCACTTTAACGGTGGCACCAGTTACGGTTATTATCAACAATTTTCTAAAAACAGTTCTCCCCTTTGTAGTTTCGAAGAAAATACTATAGTACCCTCTATTCTTCATGAACTAATATCCACTCATCAGGAAATAAATATAAGGACAGAACCCCTTAGTTCAAAACTATTATTGGATCTATTAACAGAGTTTTTGTTTACTATTAATATCCCTGATTCCTCTGAAACCTTTGTTCCAGAGTATATAAAAAGAATCATGAAGGAATTAGACAGAGGTTTACAAGAAAAAATAACCCTTGATATGCTAGCTCAGAAATATTCTATGAATAAATTTCACCTAGAGAAGGAGTTTAAAAAATTTATTGGCATTTCACCAAATGAATATGTTATCTCAAATCGTATTTCTCTTGGTAAGGAATTACTAAAGTATTCCGATCTTCCGGTTTCTGAAATTTCCTTTAAAACAGGAATTGATAATGTGAGCCATTTTATTAACCTTTTTAAAAATCGTGAGGGTATAACCCCTTTAGCTTTCAGGAAAAAATGGCAAGGACCTGAGGAGACTAAAAGAAAATAGACTGAATCAGTTCTTCAAATGATTCAGCCTTTTTGTTTATATTTTGTACTACTACATCACTTTATAGCTGCCTCTCCAGGCAATTTTCCACGTTCTTTACCCATTTCTGATTTTTGTGGCATTGCAACTTCTATTTTATCTGCTTGACTCTGAGTTAAGATACCAGCAGTTACCAGTTCACTAAGAATACTAACCTTTGCAGGTCTATTAGCTTGATGATATGCTTTCTTTTCAGCATCAGTCATAGCGGCCTCTTTTGCTTTTTTTGCATCTGCCTTAGCTTTTATAAAAGCTGTTGCCTTATCAGCTTCAGCTTGAGTTATAAGGCCAGCTGTAACTTCTGTTTTTAATACATTGGTTAAAGACTTACCCTGTTCCATACCCGGTCCTGGCTTAACGCCTATACGCCCTTGAGGCATTGCAGCTTTTATTTTATCAGCTTGTGTCTGTGTCAAAAACTTAGCTTTTACAAGATCAGCTAATACATCAGTCCTAACAGGTTTATTTGCTTCCCTATATGTTTTCTTTTCAGCATCCGTCATTGCATCTATCCTTGTTTTTTCAGCTGCTCTCGTTACTTTCTCTGCAGCTTCCTTAGTGGTTAAGTAGGATGTTATTGCATCAGATTCAGCTTGAGTTATTACACCGGCCGTAACTTGTGTTTTTAATACAGCTACTAAAGGATTGGACTTCGTAACTCCATCCTTTTGAAAGCCACCTCTACCTACTTTTTTAGCACTATCAGCAAACTTACCAGTTATAACAGGTTTAGTTGAATCACTAGCCTTAGTAGTAGCCGCAAATGCCACAACTCCACTAGAAATTAACAAACTCCCTGTAATACTAGCAATAAGTAACCTTCGATATAATTTACCCTTTAACATAAATACTTACCTCCTTGAACAATTTATTAATAAGAATTTTGCATTCCTAATAATATAGTTATAACCTATTGATGTGACAATTACGGTACAAATTTATGAACATTCTGCTTCATTTATCACATAATTGAAGAGGAAATGTATCCCAGAAGGCATCGGGTTCGTTTTTGAAGTGCCTGATGAATAAGTACCAGTGAAATAGAACAATCATTAAAATATTGTTTAAACAGTAAATTTATGGTGTAATTAATTATATGTATTATTTATAAATGCATTAAGTAATTTTATGAAAAGGGGGTATAAATTTGGAAAAGGGATTTTTTAAAAAAGTTTTGTTAGTGAGTTTAATCTATATGATAGTTGCATTTGTGCCATCTTATGTGTATATAAAACAAAATGGCTCTGACATTTTGTTACTGGTATGCTTAATTGCTGTTTCATTGGTTTTCTTTTTGGGATATTTCTACTTTTTATCTAGGGAAATTAAATCGAGTTTCATGAATGCAATAATGTATTCGGTAGTTATAGCAATCATTATAACCATTATCATGCCAGCTGTTTTTCCATTCATTTGGCAATGGGGTGAAACGCCAAAACAAATAGGATTTATTTTTCATGCTATATAGATTTCATAAATATAAAAAGCCTTATAATGGCAACATTACTTATTTGGGTAATTTATAATATTATGAGTTGGGAGATGATTGGACATCTAACTGAAGAATTTTATAATCCTCGTAAGATATACCTTTAAGCCTAGGGATAAGGTTCTTGTTAATTAACTTGATATATCTTGCGATATCTTGGGTAGAAATTAAGGGAAGTCATTTTAATTACGACTCCCCTTAAAAATTATCTTATTCTAAATTAAAAGCAACCTCAAGAGCAGCTATTTTCTCATCATCAATAGTAACTATATCTCCTAATTGTTTACAAGCTATAATAGCTTTAGCACTATACTCAGCTACTTCAAGCCTATCGAAAGCATTGATTAAACTGCTTCCTGTAGCTATAATGCAATCATTTTTTACTAAGACAATGGGAACTGAAGGTACAAATTTCTCGGCCAACTTCTCAGTTTCCATAAATACTGTTCCATAAGACACCTTTGGAATATTCCTAAGAAGTATATAACTCTCTGGAATAGTTCTTGAATCAAAGGCTATCTCAGTAACCGCAAAGGCCATAATGTTTGGTGCATGAGCAATTATTACTGAATTAATATGAGGATGTTTTTCGTAAATTGCCTTATGGAGCAGAACAGAACGACTTGGCATTTTTCCTGCTTCCTTTTGGCCATTATCAATTCTTACTATATCTTCAGGTTCAATATATTTTCTGTCCACGTCATAGGGAGTTATAAGAAAAGAGTCCCCCTGAAGTCGTCTTGAGAAAGTACCTTCTGTACTAGTAAAAAGTTTTTGGTCGTAAGCTCTATGAATTAATTCACACATAACTCTTCTTGCTTCTCTCTCTAAACTGGTGAAACTGGTTGGAAGGAATTCTTCCATAAGTATCTGTTGCTTATTTTTTGATAATTCAATACCATCTTTAGTTAAAGCTATTGGGCTACCTATGGTTCTTGCATCAATTTCTAACCTAGCACAAAAATCTAGGGTCTCAAAGGATCTAAAAGCATTAAACAAATTATCACTACCCACAACAATTCCGTGATTTTCAAGAATTACACTATTAAAACCCTTCTTAAATTCCAGTGCAATTTTTTCTGCCAATTCTGTGCTGCCAGGAAGTCCATATTCAGCCATACCAACCTTTCCACATACCTTCTGTATGTTAGGTACTAGATTAATATCAGGTATTCTTCTAACAATACTAAAGGCAACTAGTGCTGGTGGGTGAGCATGAAGAACTGCTTTAAAATCCGGTCTACTCTTATAAGCTAATTGATGAAAAGGAAATTCACTTGAAGGCTTATGGTCACCAATTATAGTGCCATCAGGTTTAACCCTTATAACGTCCTTCCGAGTTAATGCACCCTTGTCTATACCACCTGGAGTAATCCATATATCACCATCTTCATCCATAATAGAAAGATTGCCCCCGGATGTAGTTGTCATACCATAACCATAAATTCTTTCCATGATCATTATTAACTGGTCTGCTGGATGTAACAATTCAAAATTCATACTAAAACCCCCTTATAAAATTATATTATCAATTATTAGTATTAAAATATTTGCTATAAACATGTATAGTCCAACAAAAAATATTTTTTCTCTAAATCTACACATCTTAGCCGTCATTAAAATTTCTTCTGACAGATCTATGCTGGCCTCTGAAAACCTATAATCCCTTTTTATGAAATTTAACATTTTATCCCCCTTAGCTTCCATCTTATTAGAAACTAAATTCAGATATTCCTTGGGACTTATTTTAACTATATCTCGTATATTATAAATATTTAGTTGCAAATCCTTACCTGAAACCAGTTGAGGATTTTTTGTTTCACCCCTCTTTATAGCCTTTGATCCTACACCTAAAATATCATTATCTCTTTTTAAAGCCTGAACTTCTTTTTCTTCAACTAAAGTTGTTGTATTCTCCTCAATTTTAAGTTCTTCTTTATATTTAAAATTAAAATTTATAAAAGATGTTGCTAGAATAAGTGTACTAAGCAAACAAATTATCAACACAAGAATTTTTAAAGATGTATTTGAAGAATAATAGAAAGATAAAACTCCTAGATTCAAAGCTATTAAGCCTGTATTTCTAGCTTCAACTAATATTAAATAATTATGGGTTTTGTCTAATATGTTGTTTAATATATCCAATTTTCATGCTCCTTATAGCAATTTTTCCCATAGTTTAGGATCAGGTCTAGGAATAATTGCTTTGTCTAAAAGCATTCCTTCTTTACTTGCATTAACGCAGGCTGCTTCAACGGAAGCCTCCACCGCTGCAATTTCTCCAGACATAAGAAGATAAGATTTTCCACACATTCCACGTGATATTCTTATTTCAATTAGATTCACTTTAGCAGTTTTAGCAGCTTGGTCTGCAGCTATAATAATAGATGCTGCAGAAAAAGTTTCTATTATACCAAGGGCCTCAACTTCACCAGGTTCTGAAACTCCACTTATGGCTTTAAAAATAGAATCATGAGGATTCCCCAGAATGAAACTATCAATAATATTTTCTTCAAATTCTGTCTTACCTGCCTCTATAGCTGCATTAACTGCACTTAATTTTCCACAAATTAGTACAAGATATTTCCCAGGACATACAGTTTGCGCCTCTAAGATTTCAACCTCTGCTGTTTTAACCATCTTATCAGCAGCCTTAATGCCCCCAGGTACGGTTATATATTCAACTAGTCCTATGGCCTTATCCATTTATATCCCCCCTTGCTTCTATGGTTATTGCCTTCTTATCCACCTTAGTTATCTCCCCAGAGATACTGGCATGTATGTTAGTTCCTAATTTACCTTCTTCTATTTCTCCAATTAAATCCCCCACATTTACCAAATCTCCTACATTAACCTTTGTAATAGCAGGAGCACCAATATGTTGACTCAATTTAATAACCACTTTATGGGCATTATACAGTTCATCTACTAAATCCGCATTTATATTGTACTTAGTCAGTCCTAATCGAGCTATTAACCTCTCCATAGGCACTTTTCTACCTTCTCTCATTAGGTTTACCTTACTAACTATCTTAGAAGGGGTATTTTTAACACCCTTTTCTTTTAACCTAACTTTTAATTCTCCTATTATAGAAGAAGGTGCTAATCCTTGATAACATGCATAGTTTTCACAAATTCCACAGCCGCAACAAAGGCTAGCAGAAGTAAAGGCTGCAATATCACTTGTTAACCCATTAGCCAGAGCATTCATTATTCTATGAGGCTGAATATTGTGTCCTAAAAGGTATCTTGGACATAAATCAGTACACATCCTACACTGAGAACAAACTGACATAGCTCTATTTATTTTTATTGAACTCCTGGTTTGCCTTTTCAAAATTATCGAATGTTCTTCTGGAAGAATAATTATTGCTTTAGAAGTTTTAGTTATAACCTCTTCTAAGGAACCAATTCTGCCTGTCATTGGTCCACCCAAAATTATTTTGAAGTTTTCAAGCTTTGTGCCACCTGCAAGTTCAATACATTCCATTATACTAGTTCCAATGGGAACCTTTATTGTTGTAGGCTTATTAACCTCACCAGTAATAGTTACGTATTTATCAGTAACTGGTTTATCTAAAAATACTGAATTATATACATTAAGCACTGTTTCAGTATTTACTACCACAACACCTACAGCTATAGGTATAGACCCCTCAGGAACTATTTTACCAGTGGCTTCATAAACAAGTACAACTTCATCCCCAGCAGGATATACATTTTCTAATATCTTTATTTCTATATTTCTAAATTTATATATAACTGCCTTTAAGGAAGCAATAGCTTCCTTATACTCTGATTTAATGGCGAAAATTCCTTTTTCAGCCTTTAAAGTTAGTACTATTAACTCTAAAGCTTTTAAGATTTCTTCTGTATAATGTTTAGATAGTTGTCTATCCACTCTAAGCAAAGGTTCGCATTCTGCAGAATTTAATATTACAACCTCTGCAGCACTACTTAATTTAGCATAGGTAGGAAAACCTGCTCCGCCTGCGCCCACCACACCAGTAGTTCGTAGTTTTGCTTTTAATTCTTCAATTTCCATTTAATCACCTCAATCTATTGATCTAACATTATATCTTTCTCATTATCTACAATTCCTACTATAGCAGCATCAATGGGAGCATTGTCTATATGAGATACTGCCCTAGCTGAACTTCCGGTGACTACAAGTACAATTTCACCCACACCCGCTCCCACATTATCCACAGCTACAATTCTATTATTAGCATCAAAGCCAAAGTCACCTAAGGGCTCAACAATTAAAAACTTATTGCCCACTAATTTAGGATTTTTTCTTGTAGAAATAACTTTACCAATAACCTTTCCAATAATCATAATTAAACAACTCCCTTAAAGATTTATCTATATAAATTTAATTTTATTCTAAGTTATTATCAAAGTACCAAGCACCAGCTAGAATATTTATCTAAAGCATGACACTTGGTACCTTTTTAATTATTTTACTATCTCTAGTAAACTTCCACATTTAATTTCCATGGCGTTTGCCTCATCTGTATCGATGTGCATCTCTAAGGAATAGGTAGGGTCTATTCTAATTTGTACATTACCTAATAAACCCCCACGTTCTCCCGTTACTTTCACGCCTACAATTTGATTATTCTCAAAGCTATACTTTTTCGCATCTTCAACTGACATATGAATATGTCTTTTAGCAACTATACATCCTTCAATAAGTGCAATAGCACCTTTAGGTCCTACTAATGTAATAGGTGCAGAATCTTTAATTTGGCCCGATTCCCTGGTTGGAGCTTTTAAACCCAACTTTATAGAATCA
The DNA here is from genome assembly GCA_014380625.1 of Clostridiaceae bacterium. GTDB lineage: Bacteria > Bacillota > Clostridia > Clostridiales > Clostridiaceae > JACMJL01. The sequence continues at coordinate 708 of JACMJL010000150.1, read as the reverse complement.
GTTTTAGATAATTCAACTTGACTCTCTTTTCGAAGTGGTCCAAGGATTCTAACACCTTCCATAGAACTTAATTTTCCTCCAAGAATTGTTACACATTCTTCTGCAGCAAATTGTCCTCCCATTAGATCCTTCTTTTTCGTAAGTAGAGCACCCTTTCCAAAGAGAATATCCATATGCTCTCTTGATAAATGGACATGTCTTCCAGAAACACCTACTTTCACAAGGAGCTTATCATTAGCAGCTACTGTTTCCTTAACCATTTTTGTTATAATCTTCACTAATTCATCCTTATCCATAGCTATCCCTTACTTTCGGGGCCTTCAAAGAAATAACAACCCCCTTACTATTTATTTTACTGTTGGAAGTATCTTTTCTACATCACCATGCGGTCTTGGGATTACGTGTACTGCTACAAGTTCTCCTAGTCTTTGTGCTGCAGCTGCTCCAACTTCTGTTGCTGCTTTAACTGCACCTACATCTCCTCTTACCATTACTGTTACAAGTCCTGAACCAATTTTTTCTGTTCCGATTAATGTTACGTCTGCTGCCTTCACCATTGCGTCTGCTGCCTCTATTGCTGCTACTAATCCTCTTGTCTCTACCATTCCTAATGCTTGTTGTTCCATTTTAATATCCTCCTTCATAATGCTTGGTTTATTTGATTTACTGGTTGTATATTTTTTATTATTACTTTTCTGTAATGGATTT
>JACMJL010000020.1 GCA_014380625.1 Clostridiaceae bacterium | reverse complement strand
TAATATTTGGGTAATACCACCAACTATTCCTGAACTTATTCCAACTATGCCTTTAACTTCAGAACAAGCTAAACCTGCAATAACAGCAACAACTTCATCTGATATTTTAACAATTCCCATATCAACTTCACTTCTTAAACTTTCTTCCATCTCCGTACCTCCTAAGTCTTGTTAATCAAAACTAGTTAACCTTAGGTATATTATATCAGAGTTTTTTTTTTTTTACAATTACTATTGTTATTGTTTAAGTTCAATTTTAATTGTTTTTATATGTGATAGACTTGTTGCAATATCATAAATACTTCTACTTTGCTGATCTGTAAGCTTATCTTTTGTATCTTTTGCCTTTATAGCTATTCTAACTTGAAGTGGGTCATCTTCAATCCAGCAAATCACATCACCATACCCTTTTCCTTTTAAATCCGCTTCAATCTTTGATTCTGCTAAAGCATTTTCTGCATATTTCATAGCTTTGGCGGAAGCAGTATTCCTGTTTTCTTGAGAAATATTTTTATCCTCAGCAAGTGACTTACATGTAGTAATTGCGCTATTCCTGTTTGTTGTTTTTAACAACTTACTTTCTGCAAAATAATCACTGGTTTTATTCAAGTTAGAGCTAATTGTTGTCTCTGGCCTTACTTGATCGTCCACATTAACATACAGATTATCGTTCATTTTTGTTGCGATAACACCTGCACATATAATTAGTACCAGTAAAGTCATAATAATAACTGCTTGTTTTTTGTTCATTTTTATTCCCTCCATCAATCTTTCTACAAAATTTATATGCTCATAAAACAAATTTTATGTTACTTTTTCATAGGAAGAACATTTACTTTGCCATCAGTAACATTAGTTAAATCCATAACTGCCTTTGTTATCCTAAGTTGAGTAAGTGAATTTTCTGCCCCCTCTGCAACTATAAATACAGCACAAACCTTAGGATTATATGTCTTTACAATGAATGGTTTTACAGACCCTTCCGGATCGGTTGAGGTAACGACAGAAGAAGTAGTGGTTTCTTGAGTCGTAACATTCTTATTCCCATTACTGCTTTCTTCAGTAGTACCAGAGGATTCATTGTTATTTAAAGCAGGTACAGCTTCCTCTCCACTCTCGCAAGTTACCATTACATCTACCCTACCTACCCCATCCATTTTAGATAAAATGTTTTTTAATTTATTTTGCATATCCTCTTCGTATGATCTAACAGATGCATTTGAATTTTTTGTATTTTCTAAGACACTTTTTCCAATTACATCCTGACTTTTAGCATTGCCACTAGAACTGCTAAAGAAACTGGCTGTTATGACCAGAACCAATCCAATTAAAAATATAAGTATCAAATTATTAAGACCTTTGTTTTTCCCCTCCTTCAAATACTTATTAATGATTTCTTTAAAATTCACTTAACCTCACTCCCTTATTGGTTAAAAACATTTACTAGTTCTTTATTTATTTTTAACTCATCACTTAAGAATAAAATGACCTGCTCTTTTATTGATATTTTTGTTCTTACATCTATACTTTTCAGTTTGAAAAGTTCACTTTTTTTATCGAAACTAGCATCAATAGTAACTTGAAACTTATTATTTGGAAACTTTTCTTTAAGACTTTTTTCACAGCTTAATTTTAAATTCTCTTTAAAGTTAATTAGTGTACTGTTTATATTTTCATCTTTATATCTCTGAGTTGCAGCTTTCATACTATTATCATCCATTGAATTTACCAAGTTACTAGTGTAAACAGCTGTATTAAAATCACCATTAAATATTTTAATAATTGGATTTATAATCACTGTTATTAATATTAAACCTAATACAAATTTAGCATACTTTTTCATGGAGTTATTAGGAAGAATCATTTCTACAGCAGTTATAAAAAATAAAGTACAGCAAATAGTAATCACCCAATTTCTTACCACATCAAGCATTTTTTATCACCTCTTATCCCATAGCCATTTTACCCGCAGAAGCAATAATAGCAAGCATTATGAAAAACATTACCGAAACGCTAATTAAACATGACATTAAAAGTATTATTGAATCCCCCGCTGCATTTATACAATCAGTAAGCTTTGTATCACTGATTGGCTCAACACATGCAGCAGTAAACTTGTATATCATAGCCATTAAAAACAATTTAATTACTGGAAATAATACTAAAGCTATTACCAATAATAATCCAAGTCCACTTATAGCATTTTTTAAAAGGATTGAATATCCAGCAACTGTAGAAATAGCATCTGAAAGGCTTTTTCCAACAATAGGTATAAAATTGTCAACTGCATACTTTGCTGTTTTAACTGCCACTTCGTCAACGGTTTTAGTAGTTATTCCTTTAATTGTAATCATGCCTATAAAAATTGTCATTATCCCGCCTTGAACCCATAGAGCTAGCTGATTCATAAGCTTTGTCAATTTAGTAATTTTAAACTCATTCGACATATTGTTTACAAATTGCAGTACAAAAGATATTAGTATAATCGGTATTATAATATCTACATAAACCCTAGCACATATATTAATAGTTCCAATTACTAGTGGATCCATCACAGTAGCCTCACTTATTCCTCCAACACTTGCAATGAGCATCATCAAAACTGGCATCAATGCAGCCATAAAATCTGTTAAAGAATTTATAGTTGTCTTTGCTAAATCAACACCTATTAAAAAGCTTTTACTAATAATTACAATTAGCATGGCATAACATGCGAAGTATGCTACATCTGATAGACCTTCACTTCCAAAGGCCTTTTGTAAATTACTAAGCAGAGCACAAACTACACATATTACTATTAATGACCCCATAAGTTTTAAACAAGAAATTACCTCTTTTAGAGAATAATTAATTATTGCTTGTACTAACTTTTTATTTGAAAATTTTCCATCTCCGCTTAGCATAAAATCCTTTATATATGTTCTTGCATCTATACTGCCTATCAATTCATTTTTAGATTTTATATTATTAATATAGTTTATTAAACCATCTGCTTGATTATTGTCCCTACTTTCCTTTATAGTATCGTTACCAATTGCTTGTACCCCTATTGGAAAAAGTAGTATAAATATAATTATAAGAAAAATCATTTTTTTCATATCTTACCTCTTAACCCTCTAATTACAATATTTTCAAAATAGACTGTAATACTGCCATTAATATTGGCATTGCGAGCACCAATATAAGAATTTTACCTGAGAACTCAACTTTAGATGCAATGTTTCCTTCACCTGCATCCTTGCATATTTCACTACAGAAGGAAGATAGATAGGCAATGGCTAATATTTTAAAAATAATAGAAAGATATATATAATCTATATTTGCCTTTAACGCCAGTTGTTGAAGTAAGGTAATTACAATAGTTAACTTAGAAAACATATACATAAAAATCAGAGCGCCTGCAATAATGCTAATCATAAGAGAAATATCTTCTCTTTTATCTTTAAAGATTAAAACTATAAATAATGCTATAAAAGCAAATGCCACAACTTTAATAATTTCATCCATACTATCCTCCTAAAACTGAAACAAAGCCTTAACAGTGGTAAATAGTTTACTAATTAAATTAACTACCATCATAAGTATTATCACAATTCCAGCCATATTTGTTATTACCGCTATATCATCTTTTCCACTACTCTTTAAAATTTTGTCTATAATTATCAATAGTATTCCAACTGAAGCTATCTTAAATAGTAGTCCTACATCTAGTGTTCCATACAAACCCTTCACCCCCTACACTATTAGAATTACTAGCATAGCTCCGATTGTAAATCCTAAATATCTAAATAGTTTTACGTTCTTTTTCATTATTTCATCAGCTTCATTTATTTGCTTTTTAATATTCTCAATTGTTAAATTAAACACACTTTTTTGACCTTCGATATCTGATTCGCCTAATGATTTACTTAGATCTAAAAGAATTTCTATATCTTCATTCTTTATATTAAATTTATTTATATTATTATCAATCGCAGATTTCATTGCTTCATAAACGCTGTTAGCTTTATTTGTAATTAAAGAATCAGAAGCACTTTCAAAAATATGTTTTACTGGATATTTACTTTTTGTGGATACACTTAAAAATGATTCTGTTAAAGGAGTATAAGTAAATAAAATTTCATTTTGAAGTTGATGTAAGCATCTTTGAATTTCATTTAACTGGCTTACTCTATTTTTAAAGTTATCTGAATATAAAAATCCAGCAGTAGTTGATGCTGAAAGAATTAATATACATCCAATTAATTTTAGTATTACCATACTACCGCCTCCAAAGGCTTTCGCCTCTATTGAAATCATAAACTTCTTCTACAGTTCCAACCCCATTTATCCCACTTAAAACAATTGCTATACTAAATACTCTATTTTCAACAATTTCTTGAAATACTGCTCTTTTATATAGATCTTCAACATTATTACCATGAATAGTTGTTACTATACTTACCCCACAGTTTAATGCCATCAATAAACTTTCCATATCTTTTTTCGTACCAATTTCATCGCATACAATTACTTCTGGAGACATACTTCTTATTGCTAACATTATTCCCTGCGACTTTGGGCAATTATCAAAAATATCTGTTCTAAACCCCATATCCATTTGAGGAATGCCATTGTAGCAACCTCCTAATTCACTTCTTTCATCAATTACACAAACTTTTTTACCTTTAAAGTTGTTATAGTGCATACCACCTGAGATTTGCCTAGTAATATCACGAAGCAATGTGGTTTTGCCACACTTAGGTGGTGAAATAATTATTGTGTTCTTAATAGAATCCTTATTAATTATGTATTGCATTATTTTAGCTGAACAGTCAATAACCTCTCTACATACCCTAATATTTAATGAGGCAATATCTTTTATGGTTTTAATTCCTTCATTTTGAATTACACAACTTCCACATAGACCAACTCTATGTCCTCCTCTGATTGTTATATAACCCTGCTTTATTTCCTCCTCAAAGGCATAAATAGAGTAATTACTTATCTTCTGCAGTACAAACTTTACATCTTCAAAAGTAGGTTTATAATTCTTAATTATTTCTTCACTTCCTACTTGAAATATTAATGGCTTGTTTACTTTTATCCTAACCTCTTGAAGCTTGTTCAATTCCAAAATTTTTTCCATTTCATTTTTTATTTCTAAAGGTAATATATCTAAGATTTCTTTTGTGTTCATATTTCTAATCCCCCTCTCTTCTTTAATTACTATTTCAATTTATAT
>JACMJL010000149.1 GCA_014380625.1 Clostridiaceae bacterium | reverse complement strand
TAAGTATACTTCCAGATAAAACGGCAAAACCTAGCTTGTACCCCACTCTTTTATTGATACACCAAAAGATTAATGCTATAAAGAGTATAAAAAAGGTCTCCTCACCCATCATTGTGATTGTTGTGAAACTTTTATCTAAAATGGGATTTGAAAAGCCCTGTAAAAAAGTAATTATATTCATAAAGAAACCCCTTTGTTTATCAATCTCTTTTAGATGTCTAAATTAATTTTCCTGGGAAATAATTTGGGTGCTTGATAGATACCCAGGTATAATATTGTTGCTAAAGCAATTCCACCGCCAACATCAATTATTGAATGTTGTTTTATTAAAACTGTTGAAGCAGAAATAGAAAGCATAATTGCAAAAGAAAGTATTCTAAAGAAATAGTTATTTTTTAACCTAGAGCAGTTGTCTAGTGCTAAGTATACTCCTATAGAATTGCATACATGAACGCTTGGAAAAACATTATTGGTTCCATCATGGTTGTAAATAAAATTAACAAGCCAAGAAGAAATATCCTTTCCAGGAACAACAGGTCTTGGAAATTGTTCATTTGGATAAATTATAAATATTATAAAGGAAAGACTCATACTTAGACTTAAAAAAATTAACATTTTGTAAAAGTCATTTTTTGAGTTCAAGCCTAGGTATAGAAATCCGAGAGCCATATAGGCAAACCAAAAATAATAAGCAAGGACAAACTCCTTTATAAAAGGTATTTTAGAATCCAAATCTGAATACATAACATGTTGAGGAACTATAGTTTTCTTTAAATAAACAAACCATAGGATTAAAACCAGAAATATTGTTAAAGTTAGAAAGTGTTTATATTCATTATAGATGCTTTTATTTATTTTCATTATTTTTTCAGCTCCTAGAAGTTTTTTAGAACTACTTTTTATTTTACCATCATTAGGGAGAATATGTCTATTACTAATTAACAATAATTATTTATAATAAATGAGAGAAATTTTGCTTAAGAGGGATGATAGAGGTATAATTTAAGTATTAGGAAGGTTAAGTAATTTTTATGGTATTGAGGTGAATTAAGTGAACTATTTTATAGAGCTACTTATTAACTACGGGTATATAGTGCTTTTTCTAATATTAATGTTAGAACTTATAGCTTTTCCCATGCCTGGTGAATTATTGATGACCTATTGTGGTTATCTAGTTTATCAGAATAAATTAAATTATGCTTTAAGTATTATAGTTGCGGGACTAGGGGCAAGTATAGGAATGACTGTTGCTTATTTTATTGGAAAATTACTTGAAGATACTTTTATTGAGAAGTATGGGAAATACGTTCACTTAGGACCTGAAAGACTTGAGAAAGTATCTAAATGGTTTAGGATATATGGAAATAAATTAATAATAGTAGCATTCTTTATACCTGGAGTAAGGCATGTAACTGGTTACTTTTCAGGTATAGCAAAAATTCAATATAAGGAGTTTGCTTTTCATGCCTACACAGGAGCTTTTTTCTGGGCACTGGTGTTTATCTCTTTAGGTAGAGGAGTGGGTTCTAAATGGGATAAATATCATAGTTTATTAACAAAGTATTCAATTATACTAAGTGTAATAATTGGGTCAATTATGTTAATAATATATCTTTATAAGTATCATAAACAACAAATTATTGATTTTACATTAGGGATACTCGGTAAGGGCATAAGGACTTTTCATTCCCTAGGAAAAATGAAGCTAGTTATTTTAGGAGCTTCTTTTACCTTTGTAGTTCTTTCTGGGGTATTAATTGGCATTATTCAGGACTTTTTTGCTAATGAGGCCAGTGAATTTGATGATGTAACTCAATTTCTGGTAAAACAGACCTTTGATTCTAGATTTGAGTCTTTAATGAAAGCCTTTAAAAGTTTAGGCTCCATTTATGTATTTTCTTTTGTTTTAATAATTACGTTGGCTTGGATAATTGTTAAGAAGGTAAATATGGTACTTGAAATTAAATTTGTTTTAATCTCTGTTTTTGGGTCTTTCATATTTGAAAAATATTTAAGGGAAGTTTTTCACCGTCTTGGACCAATGGGTAACACAATAAATAAAAACATAAAATACACCTTTCCTAGTCCATAAGCCTTACTTGCGGTTGTAGTTTTTGGGTTCTTTGCCTACCTGATAGTAAGGCACGCAAAAGGGTTGCGAGTTGGAACCCTATCAATAGGCATAGCGTTCACAATGTGTTTTCTCATCGGCTTAAGTTTAGTGTATTTTAGAATAGAGTATACTTCTGATGTTTTAGCTGGTTATGTATTTGGAGGAGTTTGGTTAAGTCTAAACATTGTTTTGTTGGAAATTTATAGAGTTTTGCCTAGTATTAAAAATACAAGTAATCTATGATATAATAAATACTATCTAAAAAGAAAGGTGGTTTATTATGGAGGTTAACCTTACTTCAAGAGAAAAGGCTTTTCGGCTTCTATTAGAATATAATAAAACTGATAGCTTAATTAAACATGGATTAGCAGTTGAGGCAGTGATGAGACATTTCGCAGTATTACTTGGAGAAAGTAATGTGGAGAAATGGGGAGTAATTGGGTTGCTTCATGATGTAGACTATGAAATGTATCCGGAGCTTCATTGTACTAAGGCAAGAGAGATACTAAAGGAAAATGAATTTCCAGAGGAATATATTCATGCTGTAGAAAGTCATGGATGGGGAATATGCTCAGAGGTTGAACCTATAGAGCCTATGGAAAAGGTTTTATATACCATAGATGAACTTACTGGGTTAATTACAGCTACTGTATTTATGAGACCCAGTAAGAGCATACTTGATCTGGAATTAAAGTCTCTAAAGAAAAAGTTTAAGACAAAGAGTTTTGCTGCTGGAGTTAATAGAGAACTAATAATTAAAGGTAGCGAGAAGCTTGGAATGGAACTGGATAAGATTATGGAAGAAACCATAAAAGCTATGCAAAGTGTAGCTGAGGAATTAGGTTTAAAAGGTGAGTAAATATTAGGAGGTAAAATAATGTTAAAAGAATTTAAGGCCTTCGCCTTAAAAGGAAATATCCTTGATTTAGCTATTGGAGTAATTATTGGAGGGGCTTTTGGTAAGATTATAACTTCGCTTGTAAATGATATGATAATGCCTCTGCTTAGTCTATTAACGGGTAATATTAATTTTCAAAATCATTTCTATGCATTGGATGGCAAGAAATATGCGACTATTGAACTAGCCAAAGCAGCAAAAACAGCAACGATAAATTATGGTTTATTCATAACAGCTGTAATAGATTTCTTAATTGTAGCTTTTACTATATTTATAGTAGTTAAACAATTAAGTAGATTTAAGAAAAAAGAGGAACCTAAGGTTTCAAAGGTTAAGGATTGTCCTTATTGTAAAACTAACATAGCCGCTGAGGCAACAAGATGTCCTAATTGTACATCACAGCTATAGGATTAACCTAGAATAGGAAATTGAACATGCTTAGAATAGTGAGTATGTTCAATTTTTTACGCAAAAACAAAGAATGTTGTTTGAATATGTCTTATTTTATATCTGGGTACTATGGTATAATTGATTGACATTACTATTTGAAAAGAGGGGATTATATGAAAAAGCTAAGTGTTGTGGTAATAATTTTTATAATGCTATTTAATTCTAGCACTGTTTTTGCCACCCCCCTTGTGAAATATCAAGGAGAATTAAATTATCCACCCTTTAATGATTTAAATCATGGAGTTCCAAGAGGCTTTGATGTGGACTTAACAAATCTTATTTTTAAAGAAACTGATTATACTGTGGACTATTCCATGGGGAATTGGTCAGAAGTTTATAAAAATTTAGTGGATAAAAAAATTGACACTGTAGGTTTATTAGCATTAAATCCTATAAGAAAAGAAGAGATTTTGTATAGTAATGTAGTAATGCAATGGAATGTTGGTATTTATACAAGAAGTGGGTTTAAAAAAATTAGCTTGGATAGCTTAAAAGATTTAAACGTAGCTGTTGGCAAAGACCAATATACAGAAAAAATTTTAAGTGACAAAGTTGGAATTAAAAATTATAAAACTTTTTTGAATATACAAGAAGAGATAAGGGCTTTAGAGAGTGGAGAAGTTGATGCAGTTTTTGAAAACCAAGAAGTTGTAAATTATTTGCTTACAAAGACTGATTTGAATGGTGTAATAAAACCTCAAGTTACGAATCTATTTCCAGTTGATATAGTTTACTCTGTAAGTAAGGATAGACCAGAGTTAGTTACATATATTAATGAAAGACTTAAGGATATTGAGAAATCTGGAGTCTATGAAGAATTATATCAAAAATACTTTTTTACTCATTCGAAAATTTATAATGAAAATAAGATGAATCAATATCTGAGTTTTGCATTAATAGGTATAATTATTATAATCATATTAATTTTCATAATTCAAAGGTATATAAAGTTTTTAAGAAAGAGGATTATGATAGTTAATAAAGAACTTGTAAATCAATATGAACAACTAGAAACTGTTCATGAAGAGCTGGCAATAACTGAAGAAGAGTTAAGAGCTCAGTATGATCAAGCCTTAAAAAGTGAAGAGATCGCTAGACTAAGTGAAGAACGGTTTAGACTAGCCTTCGAGGGGGCAAATGACGGATTATGGGATTGTGATTTAACTAATGGAACACTATTGTATTCAGAGAAGTGTAATGAGCTATTAGGCTCTAATAATAAAAACCTTGATAAGAACATTAAATATTTTGAGAAATTAATACATCCTGATTATATGGAATTGTATAACTTCAATGCTAATAGACATCTGAAACATGAAACTTCATATTTTTCAGTGGAATTAAAGATGAAAACTAGAACAAGAGGTTATGTATGGATGCTTGTAAGAGGGAAGGCTATTTTTAATAAAAGCGGTATTCCTATTAGAATGGCAGGTTCCTTAACAGACATAAGCCAGCGAAAACAACATGAGGAAATTATATATAAAATGGCCTATTATGACTCTTTAACAGAAATTCCAAACAGGATTCTATTAGAGAGTAAACTAAATGAAGCTATAAATGAAGCTAAGGTAAGTAATGAAGACCTAGCAGTTATGTTTTTGGACCTGGATAACTTCAAGTCTTTTAATGATAACTTTGGACATGCCTTCGGGGATAAGTTATTGATAAAAATTGCACAATTGCTAGAGGGGGTAGTATCGGAGCCTTCAATTGTGGCAAGAATAGGTGGAGATGAGTTTATCGTAATGCTTAGGTCTATTTCTTCTCAAGAAGAGGTGAAAAGAATTGCGGAGGAAATAATTAAAGCTATTCAGCAACTTTTAATTATAGATAATAAGGAAATTTATATTACTACGAGTATCGGAATTGCTTTATATCCTAAGGACGGAACGGATGTTACCAGTTTACTAAGTAATGCGGATACAGCAATGTACTATTCTAAGGGTATTGGAAAAAATACATTACAGTTTCATAATTATTTAATGAGTGACATCATTGCAGAAAAGTTGAAATTGGAACATGATTTAAGACAGGCTGTAAAAGAAAATCAGTTCCTAGTTTTTTACCAACCTAAGGTAGATGTTAATTCAAGAAAAATTACGGGAATGGAAGCTTTGGTTAGATGGTTTAAACCTGGAGTTGGTATTATAGCTCCAAATAAGTTTATACCCTTAGCTGAAGAGACCGGATTAATAGTACCAATTGGATTAGAAGTTTTAAAGATTGCTTGTACGCAAAATGCAAGATGGCAAGAGGCTGGATATCCTCCTATAAGAGTTGCGGTTAACTTGTCAGTATGTCAATTTCAACAAAGAAATTTAGTGGAGATAATTACTGAGGTGCTCTATAACACAGGGTTAAAGCCATGCTATTTAGAGTTAGAGATTACGGAAAGTATAGCAATGAATGATTTTGAATATACAATAGAAGTGATAAATAAATTAAAAGTCATGGGTATTCATATATCATTAGATGATTTCGGTACTGGATACTCATCCTTAAGTTATTTAAAAAACCTTCCTATTAATACTTTAAAAATTGATAAAAGTTTTGTGGATGACATTACTGTATCTTTAAATGGGAAGGATATTTCTAAGGCACTAGTAATGATGGCCCACAGTTTTAACTTAACGGTAGTAGCTGAAGGGGTAGAAACTGAGGAACAATTCCAGTTGCTTAAGGAGCAAGGCTGTGATGTAGTTCAAGGTTATTTATTTAGCAAACCTGTGTGCTTTGAGGAATTTGAGAAAATGCTAATTAAACTATAAGGAGATTTATAATGGAGAATAACAGAAATAAACCGTTTTATTTGCAGGGTAATAAAAATACTGGTAAGTCACTTATTATGGCTGGCATATTTTTAACCGTGTTAGCGTTAGCAGTTCCATTTTTTATTCTAGTTGCTCCAATATTAATTGTTTATGGAGTTATAGTTGTAAGAAAGGGAAAAAGTGAGTTAAATACTTTTCTTGATGAGGCTATAGAGCTATATGAAAAAAACGAAGGGGTTAAGTGTTTAGCTAAGTTAGAAAAAGTACTTGAATTAGATAAGGATAACACTAAAGCTATTATAATATCTGCTTTGGTTAAATATAAGGAAGAAGAATATACTGAGACTATTAAGCTTCTAGGCCGTATATCCAAGGATGTAGTTAGCAATGCCTTAGATATACAACTGAAGTTAGCAGATTCATATTTAAAAACAAAGGATTATAAAAATGCAGAAGTTATTTATAAGGAACTTTTAAAACTACAACCTAAAAGTGAATTTATCAAAAAAGCACTTCAGCAGTGTTCACTCTAGGAGAGTCCACCCTTAGAGTGCTCACTCTTAGAGTGCTCACTCTTAGAGTGTGGATTAAAGTATGAAGAAACATAATGCTATAATACCGTAGACTGCAATTAGTTGTATACCTTCTAACCAGTTGGATTCTCCGTCATTAGAAACTTTAACTGCAATTAATACTGAGGCTATTAAAGCTATTAATTCAAATTCGTTAAAGATTATGCTCATTGGCTTGAACATTAAACTCATAAATACCAATATGGGGCAAACAAACAAAACGATTTGTAGGCTAGAGCCTATAGCAATCTCTAAAGCGATATCCATTTTGTTTCTCATTGCCATAATAATTGCAGTACTATGTTCTGCAGCATTTCCGATAATAGGAATTACAATTATTCCTACAAAGAAACTGCTTAAGCCTAAAGCTTTACTCATAGGTGTTACGGAACTAACCAAAAACTCACTTTCAAAAGCGATGGCTAAAGTACATGTAACTAAAACAAGTATATGTTTTTTTATGCTACCATTTTTCGTTAAAACCTCAGCATGCTCAGATCCATATAGATCCTTATGGGTGTAAAAAGAAAAATACAAGCCTAATATATATATTAGAAACATAAAGAGTGCTACACCAATACTAAGACCTTCATATCTAGCGGTATTTAGTAAAGACGGATCTATGGTGTGGGTGAAAAGAGCTGGAACACTTAAACCAATTACAGAAAATAAAAGCATGCTGGAGGAAACTTCAATAGCTTTAATATTAAACTTTTGTGTTTTATATTTAAAGCCGCCTAAAAGCATTGAGGCACCTAATACTAAAAGGATATTTCCGATTACTGAACCTGCAATAGAGGCTTTAACTACATCAAAAAGTCCTGCCTTAAGTGCAAAGAAAGAAATGATTAATTCAGTAGCATTTCCAAAGGTAGCATTAAGAAAACCTCCGATTCTAGGACCTGAATAGGCAGAAACACCCTCAGTAGCCTCTCCCATGAGACCCGCAAGCGGTATAATAGAAAGTGCAGAGAAGAGAAATATAAGACTTTCTGAAACCTCGAGGAATTCGCATAGGATACTGATAGGGATAAAAATTAAAAAATATTTTAAAAATTTCATAAGTAGACCACCTTTATATAAAAATAATATAGTATATCAAAATTGTAAACTATTAAGTTAATATTTACAAATAATAAATAAAAAAATAACAAGCCAAGGATTCTCAGGATATTTTGTGCCAATCAAATCCCTATGAACCTTGCATAGTTTACCTATGTACAGGTCGTGGAAATGATGAATGATGCAAAATATACTAGGATTTGGCTTGCTATTTTTTGAAGATCTCTTAATGTCCCTCTTCGCCTTCGCCTCTTCTTTTTTCCCCATTTACATTGTATTTATTAAATGCATATTCCTTTTTTTCTATATTTTGTTCTGTCTTTGAAACTCTAGCTTCTTCAGCATGATCTTTTACACTTTGTAGATTGGCCTCTGAACTATTTAGTGATCTAAAATTTGTCATAAAGTAAAACTCCTTTCTAAATATATTACAGAATTATTTTAACCCGTTCTCAAAGTATTATTCCATTATCGCTTCAGCTACTTTATATAATTATTATATAATTTTACAAATTATACTTGCATATTAATTATTAATGAGGTATGATATTAACATTGGATAAAATTTATTAAATAATAATAGTTACATGTTAAATAATTGAGTTTGGGGAGGAAAAATTAATGAAAAAATTTGTTTGTTCTATTTGCGGATATGTGTTTACAGGGGATGAAGCACCAGAAAAATGTCCTCAATGTGGGGCTCCAAAAGATAAGTTTATAGAGAAGGCAGAAGGTCCATTAACTTGGGCAGATGAACATAGAATAGGAGTTGCTCAAGGTGTAGATCCTGAAATACTAGAGGGATTAAGAGCAAACTTTGTAGGTGAATGTACAGAAGTAGGAATGTATCTTGCAATGAGCCGTCAAGCTGATAGAGAAGGATTCCCTGAGATAGCAGAAGCATACAAGAGAATAGCTTTCGAAGAAGCAGAACATGCAGCAAAATTTGCTGAGCTTTTAGGTGAAGTAGTTGTAGCAGATACAAAAACAAACTTACAGGTTAGAGTTGAAGCAGAACATGGCGCTTGCCAGGGTAAAAAAGATCTTGCAACAAAAGCTAAACAATTAAACTATGACGCAATTCATGATACCGTTCATGAAATGTGTAAAGATGAAGCAAGACATGGAAGTGCTTTCAAAGGTCTTTTGAACAGATATTTTAAATAAACCGACCACATAGACGTTCGTGACGCACTTAGTCCCGATAATCCACTGAAAACAGTGGGTTATCGGGACTTTTTATGTACAAATTCTATGTACGCAGTACATGGATTGAGGAACGAAGGTATACGCTGTAGAGATTAATAAATTTGAGGGTTTTTGACAAACTCAAGGGAAAACTCGTGGGAAAATAGTAAAAAAGGCACTCAAGGGGAATTCCCCACGAGATAGCCCGCAAACTTTGAATTTACAAGCTTTTCAGCTGTTTATTACATTTATTACCTGTATTCCTTGTTCCCTAGCCTGTATTATATGTTGTCCGAAGCAAGCAATTAATTATAAAAACAAAACACAGAGGCGTGGATGATATTCGCACCCAAAAGTGAAGCATACTGAAATTGCTAGTTTCTATCGAGAAGTACAGACAATGAAGTCTGATGAAGACTAGCCTGCGCCCATAGCTGTTTTGTTACTTCTTCTATACTACATGGCATGGAATTCACAAGCCACCATTCGACTACACCAACAAAAGCCGAGGTTAAAAAATGCACTGTAATTTCTTTTGAAAAGCCTACCGTATCGTTCGTAGTCACAACAACTGTAGCAACTTTTGAGGCAATCATTGAATAAAGAGCTTTGCGAAAATAGCCAATGCCCTCATTTGTCATCAAAATTTTGTATTGAGCAAAATTTTCACGCAAGTATTCAAAAGTGGTAAGGAGTACATTATAATTAGCACTTTTAACTTCTTGTTCCTCACAATACTGCATGAGCTTACTAGCATATGTTTCGATGCACTTGTCCAGTAAATCGTACTTGTCAACAAAATGAAGATAAATAGTTCCTCTGTTCACATTTGCATGTTCTGCAATATCGTTAATTGTTATTTTTTCAAACTTATTCCCACTTAGAAGTTCGACAAAAGTAGCCATAATTAGTTGCCTCGTTTTTTGTATTCGTCTGTCCATAAGTCCTCCATATATTTTCAACAGAAGGTGGAAATCTGTTGAGTATTCAACAAAAGCTGTAATATCAACCATTGATTAATGAGTTAATAATGTTTATATTTATCTTATCAAACATTTGTTGAAAAAACAACAAAAGTTATTTGGAGGGAAACAGAATGAAAATATTATTTTTTGGACGAGGTGTAATATCTACTCAATATGCTTGGGCGTTTGAGAAGGCAGGTCATACAGTCGAGTTTTACGTCAGAAAAGGAAGAAAAGAAACGTATGGTAATTCAGTTCAGTTTGAAATATGGGACGCAAGAAAAAGCTTAAAAGGAAAGTTCGTAAATGAAAATTGGAAAATAACTTTGCATGAAGAAGTTAATCCTAACCATGATTATGACCTTATCTTTGTAAGTGTAAATACTGAACAGGTTTCTGGTGCAGTTGACTATTTAAAAAATCGTGTTGGAAATGCAACAGTATTGTTTTTCAACAACTTTTGGCAAGACCCAAAAACAGAAGTAGCTCCTATTCCATTGAATCAAGTTGTGTTTGGTTTCCCCGTTGCAGGCGGCGGCATCGAAAATAATAAGTTGCGAGGTGGCTTCTTAAAAACTGTATTTATTGAAGGGTCAAGGCAAGGTGTGGAAACTCGTATTGAAGAAGTGAAACAGCTCTTTTGGGGTGCGGAATTTAAAGTTAGTACACTAAAAGATGTGCGTAGTTGGTTATGGAATCATTTTGCGATAAATGCGGCTATGGAAGTAGAACTTGTTAAGTGTGGAAGTTTTAGTAATATGATGGAGTTGCCGCAATCACTTTCAAACATCGGCTTGAATTTGAGAGAAATTGTTCCTGTATTAAAGGCAAAAGGTGCTAAAGTTGATTTAATCACTAATCTTTTTGCATATCTACCGCATAAGTTTTTAGGATTTTTGTTAGGCAAAGTTGTGTTTGCTCCCAAAAGTCTGTCACGTCAATTTATGGTATACAATAACAGCAAACCCGGTTACGCATTACAAGAAGTATTTAATACAGCTCAGAAATTCAATGTATCCACTCCAAGATTGAAAGCAGCTTTTTAAATATAATATTTTTTATTCTATTGCCCTTGGGTGATTCACTCATGGGCATGATGGCTTTGTTATTTTTATTTGCTAGCTAAAGAGCATCGAGCTTTATCGTGGATTTCAGGAGTTAGTACGTTTTGAACTTTAGGTAATAGAAGAATTAAAATTCCGTGCAGACCCTACACCGTAGGGAAGTTGCTTTGCATTTCCTAGAAGAAGCAAGACATGGTTCAGCCTTAACTGGATTATTAAAGAGATATTTCGGTTAAGCCGACCACGACGATATTAACGACTCACATAGCCCCCGCAATCCTTTGTAAATAAAGGGTTGTAGGGGCTTTTTTATGTACCGATTCTAGGTACGCAGTACACGGATTGAGGAACGAAGGTATACGCCATAGAGGTTAATGTTTTTGCGAATTTTTATTAAACTCAAGGGAAAACTCGTGGGAGACTTTCTAAAAATGAGGGTTAAAAAAGTTACTCAAGGACAAATGTCCACGAGATACGCCCCCTACGTGCCTTTATTTACGGGGTTTTATTCAGCTAAGTTAATTACCCTAACCGACTTATCTTTTACATGTTGGGGTATGGAAAATAGTTTCTTAGTATGAGAAAGACTAACACAATGCCTCTTTCTATTCCGTAATTAGGCTTTCTACAGCGTAAAGTCGAGGTGCATTTATGCCATGCTTTCTGGCGTCAGCTATAACTTCACGTACAGCATAACCAACTTTAAAGTGATTATGCTCCACAAGTGCATAACTCATGCCTTTTGGTGACATAACGTTACTCATAAGAAATCC
This sequence comes from Clostridiaceae bacterium, assembly GCA_014380625.1. Taxonomy (GTDB): domain Bacteria; phylum Bacillota; class Clostridia; order Clostridiales; family Clostridiaceae; genus JACMJL01. Next base: position 589 of record JACMJL010000149.1, on the reverse strand, counting down.
AACAGCTCTCGGCGGTAGGGCACCAAAAACCCTTGTCATAACACCGATTTTTGAGCCTTTTGCTTTCAAAACTTGGATAATTTCTTTCATATTACTACCTATTCCAGAGAGTGCAACGCCCGAAGTAACTACTTTTTCAAAACTGCCACTTTTTAATACTTCGATTTCCATTGCAACATTAAATGCGAAGCGATTCCAGAGCCAACTTTGAGCATCCTTATGAACCACTACCTTGAAGCCTGCATCAGCAAAAAGCTTGCGAACTTCTAAATCTCTTTTGGTAGGCTCGGATTCAAATGCCACAAATTGAACCGTCTTGTAAAGCCCACCGTAAAGGGTGTTACCTTCAAATCCACCGCCACCGCTGGGGAAGCCCCAGACAATTTGACTGAGCGGAATCGGATGAACGGCTATTTGCGGGTCTTGCCAAAAGTGACAGAAAAAAAGAACTGTTGCATTTCCAACTCGTGGCGCAAGGAATGTTATTGCATTTGATACTTGCTCTGGGTTAACACTCATAAAAATGAGGTCATAGTCGTGATTTTCCTTTATTTCTTCGTGTGTTACAATAGGCCATTTTTCTTTGACT
>JACMJL010000148.1 GCA_014380625.1 Clostridiaceae bacterium | reverse complement strand
TAAGGAAAAGGGGGAAAAAGATGATACCACTAGGAAACGCACTTATTCTTTTAGGCCTTGTAATGGCTCTGTTTTTGGCTGTTATTGCAATAATACGAGCATTCCTGTTATGAATTAAAATGAACTTTGAAAAAAAGAGCACCTACTGATAAAATACAGGGTATAAAGAGTTCGAACTTTTATCCCTAATTTATAATTATCAGTGGAGGTACTCAAAGTGAATTATACACAAAATCAAAAGATTATGTCAATAAACGAAAGAACTTTAGTTATAGGAATTGACATCGCAAAGGAAGTTCAATATGCAAGAGCCTTTGATTATAGAGGAATTGAACTTGGAAAAGTAATATCCTTTGAAAACACGGCCGCAGGCTTTAAGGTATTTGCAGACTGGATAAAATCCTTGGCAAATCAAAAACAGAAAAATAATATAGTTGTTGGATTGGAGCCTACAGGACATTATTGGTTTAATTTAGGCAACTTCCTAAAGGAATTAAGAGTAAAGCTAGTCCTTGTTAACCCATATCATGTGAAAAGAATCAAGGAACTTGACGATAATTCTCAAACTAAAAACGATAGTAAAGATCCTAAGACAATTGCTAAGTTAGTGATTGATGGTAGATATTTTGAACCGTATATTCCTGAAGGGATATACAGCGATTTACGAATAGCTATGGATATCAGAGAAGGTATTAGCAAAAATCTTAATAAAATAAAGAATAAGGTCACTCAATGGATAGATAAATATTTTCCGGAGTTTAATCATGTTTTTGGTGATTGGGAAGGTAAAGCAGCACTGATAACTTTAAAGGAATTTCCAACACCAGAAAAGGTCTTATCAACAAGTGTGCAACAAATAGTTGTGGCATGGAGAAAAGAGGTTAAACGAGCCGTAGGCTTTAATAGAGCTACTAAACTAGTTGAAGTAGCTAAAATCTCTATAGGCATTAAAGAAGGTCTTAGAATGGGTGAAAGAGATCTTATAGTTAATTTAGAGCAATATGATTTATACAGTAGACAACTTGAACAGTTAGAGTTAGAAATTAAAGAATTGGCTCTTCAAATACCAGGAGCCAAGGAAATTTTAACTATTAAAGGGGTAGGAATAATCACTGCCGCTGGCTTTATTGCTGAGGTTGGTGATATTAAAAGATTTACACATCCAAGCCAAATACAGAAACTTGCAGGTTTAAATTTGATTGAGAATAGCTCAGGAAAACATAAGGGTAAAACGGGTATAAGTAAAAGAGGACGGTCAAGACTTCGAGCACTACTGTTCCGAGTGATGATGCCTTTAGTTGCTAAAAACCCAGAGTTTAAAATGCTGCATGAACACTACAAAAATAGAAAATATAACCCATTAAAGAAGAAGCAATCGCTGATATTGCTATGTTGTAAGCTAATAAGGATTCTGTATGCAATTATGGTTAAACAGGTTGAATATAATCCACAGAACCTAATAAAAGATATATCACTTCTACAACTAAGAGAAGCAGCCTGATAAAGTTATTCATAATACAATATGAACAAGACTTATCTTAAAATTATCCACAGATAATCGCAAGCTTATTCTTAAGCTATAAGGTGTGGAAAAACAACCAATACTTATAAATTCTTATATTGACCTTTGAAAAAAGAAACTGGGATTAGTCAGTGTTTAGATTCCTCCATAAGGGCATAGACCCGGTATACGAGCATGAACTGACATCCGCCTCTTGGATAAACGGTACGAAGGAATTAAGGACATTGATCCTGTGAGACATAGAAGGGTAAGTTACCAGAGTAATTGCGGACACCTATAGTAATTATATTTTAACAAATAAAGCAGTCAGTCTGTTATGCTTACCTATCAATGTCCATTTTTAAACATAATTAATAAATTTATCTAAACAGTTTCTTTTTTTATTAATGAAATACTAAGAATGAGTGAGATATTAAGAGGCAATTAAAGAACATAGAAGAAGGATATAAAGGT
>JACMJL010000147.1 GCA_014380625.1 Clostridiaceae bacterium | reverse complement strand
TATATCCCTTAATGTGGTTCCATCTGTGCAGATCAAGTCAACAGATAAGTATCTAGCATTGTTAGTTTGTGGCATAAACCAGTAGCTAAGTTTGGTTGTGGTTGAAATATTAATATTCACATCAAAGACTTTATAATAACAGAACGAAGTTGATGTGCTAGTATCTGTCCCTGAAAACATTAAGGCCTTAGTACCTGAGTGTGCGAGCTCATTGGTTCCTGAAATTGACCTAATTGAACACTCTGGATTTATCCCACTTAAATACCCTGATACATTGTTTATGCCATCAACAGAGTCAGCCCAAGTTGGTAAGGTTTCGTTATCTTCAAAACCTGTGTTGAAAAGATTCGTTGAAGAATTATTAATTATCTTTACAGAAGACATATTATCATTGCAATTAGCTCCTACGTCACCAGTATTGGATGTAAATGTCCATTTTGTTCCGCCAAAATTATCATTTTGATATACTTCAACCGTCCATCCATTAGGAATCTTTAGTGAGGACATCCAATCATTTTGAGCCCCACCAGCAACTAATTGAGTGAGTGTATAGTTCCCTACTCCAAAACCGCTAGAAACTGTTCCTCCATAATTGCCATCTTGATAAAAGAATACACGGGAATCAGTCCCTTTGACTTTAAATCCAACAACTGAATTGGCAGGCACACTGATGGTTGTAGAAATAGTACCATTATCCACGGTAACGCTCTTTGTTTCTCGTAGTGTGTTTGAATCATTGTTGACAGAAGCTTCATAGACTTCAATGCTTGCTGTACCATTCGCAAGTCCTGTATTTTTCAGTGTAATACTTACAGTATTATCCACTGTATCGCTATTCACAAGTACACCTATTTTTTCTCCTTGAGAGTTTATAGCGCCAAGTGCACTTGTTATATTGCTATAACTTGTATTCTTGATACTACTGTCTCCATCACCAAGTCCTAATTTGTTTGACATTAAGCGATACGTTTTAATTTTAGGTGAAATATTTCCATTCTGATCGTAAAACTGCCAAAATGGATACCCAGTTTGATACTCGCCAATAGTAAATATGTATGACCCCTCTGTACCAACTTTCAACATGTCATTAAGTTTAATGCCCACATAGGATATTGATTCATTACCTGTGGTATTAATTCCATCTCCACCCTTTTGTACACTAGCATCATCATTCCATTCTGTTATGAATACAGGTAGATTTGGTTTACCTCGATCTGCAGCCCAGCTTCTCCAATCATTAACAGCATTTGATATATTACCAGTCCCATTGTATACATGAAAAGATATAAACTCAAAATTGTCTCTATTACGACTATCATCCAGTATATAGGTTACATATGCGGGCCATCCAGTGCCACCTGCTAATGCAGGTCCACCCAATTTTACTGTCTTGTTAATATCTACAGATCTAACTGCATTTGTAACATGATAGAAGATCTCATTATATGCACCTGGATGATTATTTCCTTCTTGATATGGGCTACCATTTAAATTAAGCGCATACTGATTGTCGGGTTCATTCCACACTTCTACATAGGTAACTTTACCTTGATATCTTTGGAATATTTTTTTAACAATATCTTCGTAAACTGCCCAATCCTTCGGCACTCCAGCTATTGTCCCACTATAAGTAAGCCATTCTGGTGCCCCATTTATTAATAGCATCACTTCATAGCCCTTGTCATACCAGATATTCAAAGAATCTATTCCAGACCAATTCCAATTATCTGGATTTTGAATATTATTTACATTGTTTTTATAATCATTGTAGTTTGTCATATCTAGGAGGTGTTCAATCCACGCTTCAACTCTTACTGTTTTAAAGCCAGAATCTTTAAGCTCTTGAATCTTTGCTGGATTAGAATTTCCATTCCCAACACCACCAAATACCGCTGGATGACCTGTTGCTATTGTATTGTTATAATCAATGTTTACAGTGCCTGAAGCAGCATATACAGAAGTAGGGACTATCATTCCTATAAGCATACATGCTATTAAACCTGTACTAAGAAACCTTTTTGCTTTTACTTGCCATCGTTTAAGATTCATCATAAATTCATCCTCCTATAACTTTCAAATTGATTAAAATGTAGTATATGATAAAAACTATAAGTGCATAGACCTCCCAAATGTCTTTGTCAATATTTATTATAGATACATATACATAATAATTAAATACATGACTTTTAACTAAAGGTATGTATTTTAAACCTCTTTTACTAAATTCATTTTAACAGTAAGTTAATCATATAAAATTGCTCTTTCTATTGTTCTATGATGCTAATATCCTTTACAGTTCAATGCTAATCGTTTCAATTTTATATTTACTGATTATTGGGCAAACTTCCCTATCAATTATAGGTATTTCGGTTAATTTTTTACCTTTCCGTTATTATATACCATGCCAGGCAAGTTGTGTCGGCACAATATATACAGGATGTTTTCGGAGAGCGAGATAAAGTATTTATACCCGATAAAGGTATCCGTCTTGATATTTTTCTTCTTTACGCCCAGTTCAATTAACATCTCCTTGATTGAGTTTGTCATCTGTTTGGTTCCTGCTACGAAGAAAACAGTGTTGTCATTCTGAGAAACCATCTGTTTTATCCTGTTTTCTATCACTTGCTTGTCTATGAAAAACTCTGTTGAGGTTTTTTCATTATCCATTGCCTTTAATTCTCCACCAAAAAGGAACGAGTCACTGCTGTTGATGTAGAGAAGTTTAATAATTCCATTGAACTTCTGCTTACTAATGTCTATTTCCTTCATCATTGACCTGAAGGGAGTTATACCGATACCTCCGGCTATGAAGCAGTTTGTTCGGGCTTGTTGTAGAACAAATGGTCCCATAGGTCCTCTTAGTTTCATCTTCATTGTAGGTCTAAGCTCAAGCAATGCTTTTTTATAATCACTTGGATTCTCTCCGATTTTTGTTGTAATTGCAATTTTATTTTCAGATGGACAGGATGAAATACTAAAAAGTCTCATTGCTTTGTCAATCTTTTTATGCGTTATAAAGAACATTGCATGCTTACCCGCACGCCACTCAAGAGGCTTTACAGGCTCAAATACAAATGTGTATATGCCTTCGTCCTCTTTCTTCATCTCTTTAAATACAATCTCTTTAGGTGTCAATACTGCTTTAATTTCATTAATTAAACTCATCTTACTCCTCCTATTTCATGATTAAATAAGTT
>JACMJL010000146.1 GCA_014380625.1 Clostridiaceae bacterium | reverse complement strand
ATCTATTTTGCTTTCCTGCAACTTCATTAAAAGGAATAAGGAATATAGTATCCACTCAAAAAGATTATTCTACATATATTGTTTCTTCACTGGCCAACTTGATAGACCTTAGTTACAATGCTTATCAGAAGTTATTACCCATTTGTCAAAGTATAGATACCTTAACGCAGAATCTATACGTTTATTATTGGGCTATTAAAGATAAATACTATTTTCAGCACACTGCAGATGTGGAAAATCTAAGTAACTTTCTGAAAGTTTATGAGGATGCAAAAAGTTCTAATATTAGGTTTTTCCCTGTGGAATCAGATTCTTTACAGACAAAATATGAAATCGAAAATTTACTGGATACTGATACTGAATTAGACACTTCAAGTATTGAGTACTTTACAAGATTGCTAAATGTACCCTTAGATCAAAGGAAAGGGTTTTTCAATAGTGATGATTTCGTATGTGAATACCATATTAAGAAAGGCTCTGAAATATTAGATTTGCTGAAAAATGTGATCAAAAATCTTCTAACTACGCTATTTAATAACATGAATTGTCTATACTTGTCCACTAATAATCTAATCTTTGCATATGGTAAAATCACTATCGATTCAAAGGATGATAAAGAAGCAGCAACAGCAGCACTAAACATACTTAAGCAATCCATTGACGTTTTTACTAATAATGTTGAAAAGTTGCAGAATGAATTTAATTGTTTTACAACTATAAATACATCTGAACTAATTGAATACCAAGAAATTATTAAATCAAAAGCTGCAATTACCCCATATAAGCAAAATTCAGATGATATATCTGATGTTAACGAATTACCTCAAGAATTAGAAAACAGCCTTGAGAAAATATTAATGTATTGCTCCTGCTCCCAAGATATTATAGCCAGCTTTAATAAAAGGCTTTGTCACTTTAGATCTTTAAAGGATAAATCCTCAAGTGAAACAGAAGTTAGAGACCTTCGTTCTTCACTTACAACTGATTTCTTCATTATATATGAAGAAGCTTTTAAAAGATCTCAGATAGAAAGTAATTGCCCTAAATTAATTAGTATGTTTCTCAACTTTGGTTATATGGATGAGCGTTTATTGACTAGAGAACAGACAATAGCATTATACAGACTTTGTGACAAAGAGTATTCCGACTCAAATTATTCTATTTACAACACCAAGAAGTGGTTGGAGAAAATATACCAAAATAAAAAAGAACCATCTATCAATGACTTCGGACAAGACTATTTTGATGTCTTTAGAGATATGAAAAAGAGAAAAATTGTAAATGATCAAGATAAACCAGCCTATGATAAGGACTATACTGCAAAATTGAGCTTTGAGATAAATAATATGATTAAGACAAATCAAAAGGTTTGCCACGGTCATTTAAACAGCTATTTCCCTATTCTATACAAGGATATCATTACTCGTGACTTAGAAAAAGCGGTGGTCACCCCGACTAGAATACAGCAGGCTATTGATAATTTATTGGCAGTGGATTTTTCCATCTTCCATAGAGAGATATGGTATAAAAATGACCTTAAAGGAATTGAAAAAGAGTCAATAATGACGCAAATCCTTCCTGATATTATCATAGTACCTACTTTTGGTTCCCGAGGATCCATGTGGCAGGAGATAACTGGCAGAGGTAGAAATACTCCAGCAAGATTTATTCTACCTGCGTTCACAGATGAGAATCTCGCTGATTTGATTTTAAAGCTTATTGGTACCTTTCGTTGGGAGATGTGCCGTACTATGATGGGTGTAGCATGGAATGATAT
>JACMJL010000145.1 GCA_014380625.1 Clostridiaceae bacterium | reverse complement strand
TCTTTTTACATATATTATATCAGCAAATTCTGACTAATCAATAAAAAAAAGTACGAATAAAATTATTTCGTACTTTTTTTCATTCCTATTCTTCTATATAGGTAATATTACCATCAAAAATATAATTTAATGAAGTTTTTGAACCTGCTAGTGCTTACATCATTTTTTCAATTATTGTTTGCTCTTCTTTATTAGTTGTTATTGAAAGTTTATCATCTTCATTAACTTCAGACTTTAACTGAAATTCATAAATAAAATCAGTTATGACTCTTACCCACTCAGATATGTCATCAGAATCTATAGATTCCTTTTTCACAAAATCTTTAAGTGTTTTATCTAATTGTTTTTTTGAATATCTCAATATATTTGCCATTTTTTTTGCCTCCTAATTCTAACCCTAATAAAGTATAACACAAAACTAAAATTTATAGTTAAAAAGATACTATATTGAATATATATCAGAAAACTCTATATTTATTTTTTCAATGTTACTTTCTTGTTTATTCTCATATTGTTTATTAAGATTTACGGTATCCTTATATTTTTCGTTTACTGTATCTAAAGTATTTTCTGGAAGATGGATTAAAAATTCTGTACCTTCTCCATAAATACTTTTAACATATACTTTCCCACGGTGCATTTCGACTAGACTCTTAACAAGAGCTAGTCCAATTCCAGTGCCTTCCATATTTCTTGCTAGAGTTTTATCTACTTGACTGAATCTATCAAAAATAGATGCTAGTTTATCTTCTGGAATTCCAATTCCTGTATCTTTAATTGAAATTATTACTTCTTTCTGCCCTTGGTATATATTAACTTCTATTTTGCCCCCTGGCTTTGTAAACTTAATTGCATTTGAAAATAAATTCAGCACTATTCTTTCTATTTTATCATCATCACAATAAATCACTACCGTTTAATCTTTGATTTAAATTACCATTGACAAAAGTATAATTTCCAATGGTTTTATGTATTGGTATAAATTTAGACGTGAAAATAACCAGCAACCTTGTTTTAATATAATCACCACAATCATAAAAACGAAGGAGGTCACTGGCTATCGTGGTTGATTATATCAAATTATTTGATAAGTTTATAGAGCTAATTAATTGGGAAACACTTCAATATTCGTCTTTTAAGTTAAATACTGACTACAAAATATCTAGATTTTTTACAAGTGACCATCTTAAAACTATGATTTACTATCATATTGGTCAAAAAGATGGATTAAGAGACACTAATGATTGTGGTAGCATGTCTCTTAGACTTAAAGAAATAGTTAAAAGCGTTAGCTTGAGCACTTTATCATATCATAATAAAAATCGAAACTTTGAAGTTTTTTTACCTGTTATGAATGAATTAATCAATAAAGCTTTAAATACTGTTTCAGTGAATGAAACTTTGAAACAATTTGGGCCTGTTAAACTAATTGATTCAACAACAATAAGTATGTGCTTAGCTTTTTATGAATGGGCATTATTTCGAAAAACAAAATCAGGCGTTAAAATCCACACTAAGATTGACCTGAATAGGGGTATACCTGAGTGCTTTACGGTTACAAATGCGGCAGATCATGATAGAACCCAAATGGATGCGCTTATGAATGAGAAGCATTGCACCTACGTATTTGATAAAGGATATGTCGACTATAAAAAATTTGATGAGTTTACTGCAGGAGAAAAATACTTCATAACTAGGATTAAGGATAATTCCATAATACAAACTATTAAGGAATTAAAACCAACCTATAGTGAGAAAACACTTTTGGATACTGGTACTAAAATTATCTACGATAAAATTGTAAAATTAGGTAATCCAGCTACTTATCAAACTAAAAATGAGTACAGGATTATTCGAATTATAGATAGTACAGGCAAAGAACTTACATTTGTAACAAATATTGATGATTTATTTAGTGAAGAAATAGCGTGGCTCTACAAAAAACGCTGGGAAATTGAGCTATTCTTCAAATGGATAAAACAGAATTTAAAATTTAAAACACTAATAGGACACTCGCTAAATGCTGTAATGATTCAAATTATAACTGGAATTATGACATTTGTGATGCTTAAACTTGTTGAAACCCTGGCACCTATCGGTTTTGGGATTCTTGCAATCAAAAGGGCCTTAAAAACTAACCTTTTAGAAGAATTTGATAAAAATAATTTTTCTTGGAGCATGATGTTTAATACATCTTAATTTTATGGACATCTATTCCTTTTAAGCCATGAAATTCTAAGATAAATTGGGGTAGTCTGCTCTTTAATAATGGGAATATATTCCTAAAGTGTTTTAGTAATATATTTGTAGCTTAATAACAAAGTCAATGGTAATGATTAATAATGATTAAACGCTAATGATTGTATTTATGTGTTTTTGGTGGATAGAGCATAGGGGATAGTAGCCCTTGTGAAACCAACCTGCTCAAAATAGATATTTATTTATAGAGCTAAAGTAAAAATAAACTCTGTTCCAACTCCTGACTTACTTTTACATTCAATAGTCCCTCCATGGGCTTCTACAATATATTTGCAAATGGATAAACCTAGACCTGAACCGGGAATACTCATACTTCTAGACTTCTCAGCTCTATAGAATTTATTAAAGA
>JACMJL010000019.1 GCA_014380625.1 Clostridiaceae bacterium | reverse complement strand
TGAGATAACTAATTTATTGATTTAATAGAATATGACGGAAAATATTCTATTTTATATTGCATAAAAACATCAGATGGTGAGATAGAATATTATGAAGGGGGAGATGCTGAAGAGAAATTTAATAATCCTAAATTAGAGATAGTTTGGAGTAAATTTCCCAATTCAATTAGAAAATTCTATGAAAATGCTCATAATGGATTGTATTTTTATGCAAGTCAGTCAATGGGATTAGTGCCTATTCAATCTATAACGTTTTTTGATGATGATGAATGGGGTATTATTGAAGAGTTAGAAGAACCAATTAAAATTGACTTAAAAACAATTTTTGGCTTTTTCAAAAGCGGTATGGGTGGGTATATTGCTATTGATTATAATAATTGCAATAAAAATAATGCTACTTTATGGTTCTCAAATAACCAACCTAGATATAATATTGACTTTTGGGATGTAGTAGATGAATGGATAGTTATTGGATTTGAATAAGTATAATTTTGTTTGTTTTGCAGCAGAATTAAGGGCAATTTAATTGTATAAAAATAAGTGATAAAAGAGGTAGCTACAGGTAAACTAAATAGAATGAACGGAATAACTTTATGCATAACAATTGTGCGGTGAGTAGATAGTTTCCTAGTGGAAAACATACTCTAGAAACTTCAACTGCCCTCAAAAGAAGGTTCTAAGGCTAGTTGTTTATGAAATATAGAACATCTAACCAAAGTACCTTTTGAGGGCTAATTCAAGCAAATAGCAAAACTCCGATTGATGCCAAAATGGTTTTTGTTGGAGTTATGTTTATAGGACAAAGTTGGGCAAAGTTTGGACGTATAAAACCTAGTGAAACCAATACTTTGGTCGTATAGGTCTAACTTTTTAGATAAAGTAAGCTATAGAAAAAAACAACTATAATAAAATAAAGTTATTGTAAAAGAGACAAATAAACTTGCAGGGAATAATCAGACACTGAAGTAATATCAGTGTCTTTGTTATAGTTTCACTTAAAGTATTACTTAATGAAGTTAAGCAATAATCACTCCGCAAGCCAACCTCATTCCAGAGTTTCCCGCAGGTTGTGTTTTGTAATCATCAGGACCTTGGTGAATCATAACTGACTTACCAATAATTTGAGATATTTTAAATTTATTAGTAAAAAAGGTCATTTTAGCCCTTCCACCATTAGAAAAAAGTACTGGAAAATCTCCTGCATGGTTGCCATGTGGCTGATAATATAAAAGGGTGTTATGAACTTTAGTAATAGAAGCACTGTATCAGTGGGTTTAATGGGCTAGATTGACACATACATTAATAAAAAAGGATACATGATAAGTGTTAGTTAAACATAGATTCCCTAAAATGTAATATATTTGATTGGATTTATGATATAATATTTAAATATTATATTACAGCGTAGAGCCAGGTTAAAGTATTGCCACGATTAGGAGGGAGAAAAGGACAAGTTATGAATTTAGATTAAAAAATTGAGAACTGGTTATAAGATTTTATGTTAATATTAAATTAGCAAAGAAGGTTTTATTTATAGGAAATACTATTAAGTATGATTTTAATGAAATACGAAGCAGTGCAAATACTATCAAGAAGTACCGTAATAATATTGAATCCATTACGGAGGAACTAGATAGAACAATAAATGGTCTTTATCTTTTATGGGAAGGAGCCGCTTCTTCTAATTTTATTTATGAGTATAGTAGAATTCGTCCTTCAATGGACTCCTTCGTTAGAATATTGGAAGGCTTATATATTAATCTTTTTATGACTGCTGATAAAATGGAGGAAGCAGATAAGGCTCTTGCAGCTCAAAGTACAAATCCCCTTGGAATGGGTGACCTTAAACTAGCAGAGGCAATGATTTTGACACAAACAAATGAAGGGATAACTAAGTCAACACTTAATTTATATGGTCCACGGTTGTCGTCTACAACAAGTAAGCAAGTTAAGTCTCATTTTAGTCCTAGTAGAGGTACAAATGTTGCACGACAGAGTGTTAAAAATAAATTGGAGAGTGAAAATATACAAAAGGTAAGGGACCGTGAACTTGACCCAGTATTAAAAATCTGGAATGATGCAACTTATACTGAGAGTGAGACAATTAAAGTAGAGGATAGCGAAGTAACAAATTATTATATCCATACCAACGAAGAATTGAGAAAGGAAATTCAAAACCAATATGCGAATAATGGAGATTATTTTTCATATTTAACATATTCAGCTATTTTTGGTTTATCAACTTATGTTAATTTGTTTAAATTTAATTATATGAAACAAATGCCACCAGAAATGAGTTATGAAGATAGGAAGTTAACTGCAGATTTAATGAGTGGAGAACTTGGAGGACAATTTTTTGCAGTTACAGTAAATGGGGTAAGAGCTTATAAAAGTTTAAAAACAGGAGAATTTGTATCTGAAGATGTAGTATTTGGTATGGGAGCAGGCGGTGGAGCTAATAAGGCGGCAAGTAAAGCAGAAATTAATCCAGTATTAGAGTCTATACCAAAGGTTAAACCGGTAATAGAGACCAGCTATGAGAAGTCAATAGGTAATTCATTTAACCTAAGTGACTTAGAACTAAAAATTTCTGATAAAAAAGCAGGTCAAAAATTAACGCAGCACCTTCGCGAAGATTTTAAAATGGACCCAAGTGATATAAAAGCAAGAGAATGGATTAAAAATTATACTGAAGATATTCATATAAATGCAGAAGAAATAAGGACGAATTCATGGAGAGCTATTGGGGATAAATTAGCCAATGGGTTAAAAGGTGAAGGCCCGGCCTTGTTCTATAAAAAGGGAAACGATGTAGTAGTTACAGAATTAAACGGAAACTTTGTAACAATACTTAAGGATGGAGCTATTAGTAACAAAAGATTTATTGAAGGCACGATTTTGTGGAAAAAATAGATTCAATTATAATTTTGAAAGGTGTGATTATATATGAATGATGGGATAGATACATATATTGAATTTGTTTTACAAAAGGCTAGACTTCAGGGAAAAACCTTTGTGATTGATTCAGGTGAAGGCAATGATTTTGAAGATGAAAAAACTAAAATGTATGTTGAAGATTTAAGTGGTTGGCTAATTGATGAAGAATATAAAGAGGGCCTTCTAGAAGCAATTGAGAACGATCAATATGAATTATATAGTAAGTATTATGTATTTGCTAAATGGTATAAAACGGACAAAGGTGATATTGAAATAAAGTTTCAAGAATGTGAAAACTATTTTTATTCTTAAAGCATAAGAAATAGACCGTTAGAATTTGATTTTTTAACGGATTCAATATTGGTCAATGAAATTAATTTAAGGATTATGTCATAGCTACATAATCCTTATTATCCCTCATAATAGCAAAGACGATATAGGTTAGTTTACGTGCGACAGCACCTACTGCTGTAAGATGATGTTTTCCTTGGGCACGTTTTTTATTATAATATTCAGTAAGGACTGGATCGTATAAAATAGCATTTGAGGCACCAAGAAATAGAGCTCTTCTCAAATAAGGAGAACCTCTTTTAGACATCTTATTATTGTTAGATAAGAACTGACCTGACTGTTTCACCGTTGGGTCTATCCCGGCGTAAGCCACAAGGCTAGCAGCATCTTTAAATCTCTTAATATCACCAACCTCACTTAGAATAGCGGCTGCAGTAACAGGACCAATTCCAGGTATAGATGTTAAGTGACAATCAAATTGAGTGTAATAAGTTTGGATTTCAACATCTAAATTTTTTATTTGATTTTCTAAGAATAATACTTGATCAATCAGTTGCTTTAATTGAAATTTAAAGGCGTCTTGGGCTATTTTAATACCAAAGGTATTCCTTGCAGCTTCTTGAATCTTTTCGGCCTTGGAATAGCCAAGTTGACCACGACTTAACTTTTTTAGCATAGCTGCTAATTTAGAGGTATCTATAGCTAAAATTTCTTCCGGGGTTTGGTATTCTTCCAAAAGTTTTTTAGAAGTAGTTCCTCAAGTATCGGAAAAAAGCTTTTCATATTCAGGGAAGACCTGATCTAATACTGTTATGATTTTACATTTAAGTTCACCGACTTCACAGGATAAATAATTTCTATATCGGCATAATTGTCTTAATGCAAGTGTTCTTTCATTGGAAAGCTTAGTATTAGTGTATTTGCCAAAGCGAATAACTTCAGCGATGATAAAAGAGTCTATAGTGTCATTCTTGGTTTGTCTAATATAGAGACTTCTAAAGCAATCTGATTGTATAGGATTAATAACATTAACGGTATATCCCTTGTCCAATAAAAATGAATAAAGAGAGAGCCAGTAGTGCCCTGTAGCCTCAAGCCCAAATGAGACTGGTGAATCACCAATGTTCTTAATGATATGATTAAGGAGTTTAGTAGCACCATCATGGGAATTAGTAAATTTAATAGATTTGCCTATTATAATACCTTTTTCATCAATAATAGTGGCTTCATGATTGTTTTTACCAATATCAATACCTACGATATACATAAATAACACCTCTTTTGTTAATTTAGATAGAATCCTCTTTTCTTTACAAGTTACAACCTGGTTAGATATACGAAGAGTTGAAATTACAACCAACATCCAGCTAATACGCAACATCTCATAAAGAAGAGGTAACTGTCTTAGTGACGAGGATAAAACCTCAAGGGGGCGGACGGAATCCACTATCTATTTACGAGAATATTGTCTCAAATGTGTGCTAATTAAACAATAGTTGAAATAAGCTTTTGAATTATAGAAATGATAAATAATTCGGAACTTATGGTAGGAACTACTGATTAATTCTTAAAAGGTTATCATACCAGGTGGTAAGTAATCCTTATGGGCTAGTATCTAAAGATATTCCTTCAGTTAAAAATGGACAGTTTAATAAATTTTTCAATTCATTGAATATTGATGAGTTACTTGAAATATGGAAAGATGCTAAGATAATAGATAGGAGTAAAGAAAATGAAAAAAGAAAACAATGTGTCATTATGGCTTGGAAACTTTACGAATGAAAAGGATTTTAAAAAATTCATGGAAATTAAATATACAGATGATGTAGACTCAATTTCATCAAAATTTAAAGAAAATTTTAAAATTCAATATTATGATATAAATTTTTCAGAAGTAGATTGGATTGAAGAAGGATTAAGCGATTTTCAAGAGCTACTTGAAGGATTTTCAAATGATTATGAGATAATACCTAAGTTTAAAGAGAATTATAATGATAAACTTGAAAAAGAATATAACAGTATAATATTCCTTTATGATTTTGAGTATGATGGAATATGTAAACATGTCGAATATAATGGGAATGAAATTGATTTTATTGGATGTGTAAACTACAACAAATAAAAAGACTGCAGTTTTAAAAAATAGTAATATAACCAAGGATGAAAGAAAATTTATTTAACCTTATTAGGCGATATATAAGATATTTTAAGGGTAGCGTACCATATTACCATAAGTGTAATGAATTTATGATAGATTCAGATATGTATAAATATAAACATATATATGAACAATTACATAGTTATTCAAGGTGTGAATAAGGGGAAGAGAATTGATATAGTATTAAAAGATAAAAATTTTCATAAAGGAAACCTTAGAATAATTATCAAAGATGATATTATTGAAATTCATAGGTCTAAAGATATAAGGGTTAAACAAAACTGGATTAAGGAAAAAGTACAACAAGTACACTATATAAATACATAAATATTTATAATGAAAGTAAGTAAATAATAGTTTGAAGCCATAAAGCAAGATTAAAACCTTGCTTTTTTATTTGTAAAGAATTATTTTATTGAAAACAAGAATGTTTGTTTCTGTTTATTTGAAATATTTTAAATAGGAGTGAGTGGGCGGTATTTATTAATTAATTTTACAAATTCCCTTATTTGGAGTATACCCACTATTGGAGATTGACCTCAAAATAAATATAAAAAAATACCTTTAAAAATGCTTCAATAATATGATATAATCAAATAATATAAAGAGGTGAAATTAAATGGATAAAGAAATACTAGAAATATTAAAGCGATTGGAAACAAAGATTGACGGGATAGAAGCAAAGATTGACGGGATAGAAACGCAACAGCAAGAAGACCATGTAATTTTAAGAGCATTGGAACATAAAGCAGAAGTTAATAAAAGTGAACATGACAACATGGCTAGCAATATAAATCATATCATGGGTGATGTTGAAGCACTTAGAAAAGATATATCTACAGTTGAGATTGTGACTAGTAGTAATTATGCAGATATAGCAAGATTAAAAGCAGTTAAATAAATATATTCATAGGGCTTGTTATAAGCCTTATTTTTTTGAAGTTTATTAAGATTATTTAACGGCTAATAGCAATAAGTAAACTGTTTAAACTCAAAGATGCAATTTACATTCTTATCCGATTCGTTCGCAGTTTGTCATAAATGCAAACCTATTATTCACAACATATTCACCGATTAATATTACCGTGATTTAAAGCATCAATAAGGCTATCTAATAGAGCTAGGACAATGATATCTTCCCATAAGGTATATGAAAGTATAGGTAATTTTATTGATTTAATTAACACCCTATTGTACTATTAAGGTATAAACAATAAGGTGGTGGAATTTATGCGTTCAGTTGCATATTGTAGAGTAAGTACCAATGATTTAGACCAGAAAAATTCATTAAGCAATCAGATGAAACATTACACAGAACTATTTAAAACTAAAGAGTATTCCACTGTAAAAGTTGGTATGCTTTATAGTAAAGAAAAAGGGGAACAAATTTTAGAGGGTATTTTTGCAGATGAAGGAATCACAGGAACTAAAAAAAAGAATAGAAAAGCATTTGAATATATGATGAAGTGTGCAGCCAACAGAGAATTTGACATTGTAATTTGCAAGAATATAGCAAGGTTTGCTCGTAACGTTGGAGATGGAGCAAATGACTTAAAATTGCTTAAGGGTTATGGAGTAAAGGTTGTTTTTGAAGATGGAAATTTAAATTATGATGAACATGAAGCAATAATAAATATGTTTTTATCAATGGCACAGGAAGAGAGTAGAGCCAAAAGTGTAGCGGTTAAATTTGGAATAAGAAAAGGTCAAAAACAAGGTAAATGGACAAGTAATTGCCCTTATGGATATGATAGAGTTGATGGATATTTACAGGTAAATGAAACGGAAGCGGAGATAATAAAGCAAGTATATAATCATTATATCGTTGAAGGTTGGGGGCATAATAAAATATTAAGATGGTTGAATGACACAGAAGTTCCAACTAAAAAAGGCGGAATGTGGTGGCAACAACATATAAAACATATTTTAACCAATCCAATTTATAAAGGTATTCAGACCAATCATAAAAGCGAAAATCATGACGTTAATATTAGTTTAATTAAAGATATTCCCCAACATGATTGGATCATAAATACAATAGAATCATTGAAGATTATTTCAGATGACTTATGGGAACAAGCACAGGATATTGATAAAAGAAGGACAGGAGAATATAAGGAGAAACATAGACATTCAGACAAAAATTTATTATCCACGGTTTGTAAATGTGGAAATTGTAACGGTATTATGAGAAGAAAAAAGAAGCAAACAAAGGTTAAACAAGAGGTTGTTTATATTGGATATGAATGGATATGTCAAAATAATGATATGTATGGTACTAAAAGGTGTGAATATAGAAATTCAATACCAGAGGAAACGTTGATACAATTTTGTAAGGATAGAATAGAAGGATTTAGAGAACATAAGGAGACTTTAGAAAATTCATTAAAGGACTATATAGATATTTATTTTTCACTTGATACAGAAAGTAGATTAAAGGAAGTAAATCAAAAGATAGAAGAATCAAAACAGATTTTTACTAATAACCTTAGATTAAATGGGTTAGGAAAAATTACTGATGAGGAGCTAGAAGAATATAATACTAATATAAGGAAAGAACTAAGTATTTACGAAAATGAATTTCATAAATTAACCAATGTAGATAACGATTTAATTGAGGTTAAGAGAAAATTTAAAAACTATATTCAATACTTGGATAATGTAGATACTAGTAATTTGACAAATGCAGATTTAAAAAAGATATTTAGTGCAGTAAATATTGGAACATATAGTTTGGAAGGAAGTCCAATTATAGAGAATAGAACAAAGGAGGAAGTAAAGCTGAAAATAGAAGAGTCAGGAGAATTATGCTATTATGACTCAAGACGAAATGAATATAAACTAGTTTCAGTGGAACATATGTTTATGGATATTGAAGAAGGTAAAATGTTTGAAGATATGGCAGTTAGAGACATGAGGAAGTGGGATAATGAAAGGGAATTACCAATCAATTCACAGATTGAAAATAATCCCCTATAGAGGTGGTTGCCATGTGGCTGATTTGTTGGATTCCAATGTTCGCCTGCTGCCATGAAAGGGCTAGCTGGATTACCTACGCTACAGTTTCCATTTTGATGAATGTGAAAACCGAAAGGTCCTATTTGAGGTTTTCCGTCTGAAGCGGGTCTAAAGCTTGGAAGTCCAGTAATCTGTGCATATACTTCGGTTCCACCTGGAACATCAGTAAATACAACAAAACCTTTTAGATTTGGTGCTAAAGGACCACCCTTCATAATCGCTCTAACTTGACGTCTAGCACGTACTTCTCTTTCATTAATATAATTTTCATAATCATATGGATAATTCATAAATTCCTCCGAAAAAATATTCCTCAATAATTATAATATGATATTTCTTTAAAATTGTTATTGATAATATACTTTTTTAGTTTGAAGGAAAATATGTTTATTTGTAGAATAATGATATTATTGAAACAACTAACATATGTTATATATGATTTTGTTTAGGTGGTTGAAAGGAGGAGAAAAAATGGAACAATGGGATGTTCTTATTGTAGAGGATGATGAAAGTTTGCTTTTAGTAACGCGAGACTTTTTAGAGGATAATGGCCTAAAAGTAAAGATTTGTTCTTCTGGAAGTTCTGCTCTTGGATTAATTAAAAAGAATGATTTCAAACTTGTTGTACTTGATATAAACTTGCCAGATATTATCGGGTTTGAAGTTTGTAATATAATTAGAAAAACTTCAAAGGTGCCCATCATATTTTTAAGTGCTCGAATTAGTGACAAAGATAAAGTAACTGGACTTGAAATTGGTGGAGATGATTATATCTCAAAGCCATACTCTTTAAATGAACTTTTATATCGCATTAAAGCTCAAATTCGCCGTAAGTACGATTATGATGCTAAAGTTAACGAAAACTTTGATCTATTTAGTTTTGGACAGATTACTGTAAACTTTTCCTCTAGGAAGATTTTAATTAATGGAATTGAAAAGGACTTTCCAGCTAAGGAATTTGAGCTACTGACATACCTAATTAAAAACAAAAACAAGTCTATTTCAAAAGAAACCTTATACAATGAAATTTGGGGGTTTAACAGTTTGGGTGAAATAAATACTCTTTCCGTTCATATCCGCAGACTAAGAGAAAAGGTTGAAAAAAATCCCTCTAGGCCTGAGTTTATTAAAACTATCTGGGCCTTTGGGTTTCGATTTGAGGTATAAACTATGAAGCGTAAAGTAATAATACCTTTTTTACTTTTCTGTAGTATTTCTCTAACTTTAACTGTATTTATTACATGGAATTTGAATACCTTGTTTAATAATGAAAAAGCAAGTAACCTCAGTGGTGATAAAATTGTTAAGGTAAATGATGTTTTAAAAAATGCTCAAGGATTTTTACAAAATGGAGAAGAATCTTCACTTTCCTTTGCATTGAAACAAAACAATTATGAACTTTCACTGTATGATTTAGATGGAAAGGTGATCTTTGATAGTAAGAACAAAAGCAATATAGGAAAGCAATACCCAATGAATAACATATTGTCATCAGTTAATATTGATAAAAAAACCTTTACTATAAATTTTATAGATAAGGGTGAAAAAAAATTTGCCTTAGTAATTCTTGATATACATGAAGAGAAGGTGGCCTTTGATACATTAAAAAACAACTCTACTGCCTTGGTATGGGCCTTATATGTAATGTTTATTATTATAATGCTAGTAATTTTTGTATTAATATACGTTTATGTGCTTCGTCCCTTTAAAAAGCTTGAGAATTTTGCTGGAGAGGTAGCTAAAGGAAACCTGGAAATCCCCTTAGTTAGGGAGCGGCATAATGCCTTTGGCGCCTTTGCTTGGGCTTTTGATATGCTAAGAAATGAGTTAAAAACCTCAAGGCAGCGGGAGGCTGAAGCTGATAGAACAAAAAAAGAATTAGTTGCAGTGCTTTCACATGATATTAGAACCCCTATAGCTTCAATTAAAGCTTATGGGGAGTGCTTAAAAAGCCTACCGGATAAAAACACAGAACGTAGTAATCGATATATAGATGTAATTATCCAAAAGACTGATGAAATTACGAAGTTGTCTCAGGATATGTTTATACATGCTATTTCGGATCTAGAGAAACTAGAAATTACACCTTCAGAATATTTAAGTAGGGAGATATTAAATAATATAATTGAACCACTAATATTACATTATCAAAATAGGATAAGAATAATGGGACCGATACCTGAGGTTAAGATTTTTACAGACAAATTTAGACTAGCTCAAGTTTTTGAAAACATTGTTTCTAATTCTGCAAAATATGCAAACTTTAGTGATATAGAAATAGATGTTTTTATAGATAAAGACATGTTAAAGTGTAGCTTTAAGGATAGCGGAGAGGGTGTTTTACCTGAGGAAATGCCTTTTATTTTTGATAAATTCTACAGGGGGAAAAAGGCAAAGGACAGTGGTGAAGCGGGGTCAGGACTTGGACTTTATATTTCAAAATATATACTTGATAAAACTAGAGGACAAATTAGTGCTTCAAACTATTTTGGAAAATTTAATAAGGGATTTGTGATTGAAGTTTCCATTAAAATTATATAAGGATTAAAGTACTCAGAGATCTAAAATACTCTGGGTATTTTTAGTTCAGAAAAAATTAAGATGTTAAATTACAGTTGTTAAAGATTAATTAAGATTTGGTAAGTTACAATATATTTATAGAATAAATAAGGAAAGGTGATGTGATTATTATTGAAATAATTATAAAGGCAAAAAATTTATGTAAGAGTTATTCCTGTGAGGGAGTGCAAAATCATGTATTACGTAATATTGACCTTGAAATTCACAAGGGGGTTTTTACAGTAATTATGGGAAGTTCAGGATCAGGAAAATCTACCCTTTTATATAACCTTAGCGGTATGGATCTACCTACGTCTGGCCAGGTGTCTTTTGGTGGAAGACGAATAGATAATATTAAGGAAAAGGAACTCGCAATATTTCGAAGAAGTGAAGTAGGTTTTGTATTCCAACAGATACATTTGGTATCAAATCTATCCATATACGAAAATATCACGGTTCCTGGATATCTCCTTAAGAGATATCCACGAAAAGAAATAGAAAAAAGAGCTATGGCACTCCTTGAAAGTATTGGTATCAAAGAGTTAAAAACCAGATTGCCCTCTCAAGTTTCAGGCGGACAACAGCAACGTGCAGCTATTGGAAGAGCACTAATTAATGAGCCTAATCTACTGTTTGCTGATGAACCCACAGGGGCACTAAATTCAAAGGTTGGGAGAGAAATATTAAATATTCTTACGGAAGTTAATAAAAGTGGACAAAGTATCCTCATGGTAACACATGATGTTAAGGCTGCCGTGAGGGCAGACCGTATTATTTTTCTACATGATGGACAAATAGAAGGAGAGATAAATTTAGAAAAATATATGCCAGATTCTGAGCTAAGCAGAGAAAAGCAAGTATTATCCTGGCTAACATCAAAGGGATGGTGAGGATATGGCAATTATAAAATTTATGCTCGGTAATTTAAAAAATAGAAGGAGTTATTCTATAGTTATAAGTAGTTTGGTATTTATTGCAGGACTTATACTTACAGTTACCCTATCAACGAATCAAAATTCGAGCATAACTTACGACAAAGCTTTCAATAATATGAAGGGACCACATTTGCTTTATTGGTTTGAAGAGGCTAACTTTAAGGGGGAATTTCAACAATGGTTCGCAAGTAAATCAGAAGTTTTATCTGTAAAGCAACGAAAAACAACCTATTATGTGGGTGGGGTATTTGAGCAGAAGGGTAAAAAATTAGACTCATTTCAATATCATTTATCAGAGTATATTCCAGCTGATAATATGAGGCTTATTGATGCAAAATATCTTCCTAAAGAAAAATTATCAAAGGGGGAAATATATCTTCCTTATATTTTGAAGAAACAATATGGTTTTTCCGCGGGAGATACTGTGGATTATAAATTTGGTGCAAACAAAATACATTTTAAAATTGCAGGTTTTATAGAAGAACCTCTATATGGTGATAAACTAAATGGAGTTAAAGTAGTGTTTATTTCAAATGTAGATAATGTGGAGATTCTTAGGCTTGGGGGTAAGGATATTCATCAGTACCTGCAAATGGGGATTCGCTTAAAAGTTTACAATGAGGCTACAGTAAATAAGCTAGGAAAGAGTTTTATGTTGGAGGCAGGGACAAATGTTGTATTTAAAAGTTCTTATTTCGAAACCAAGAGCAATATTTTCAAACTGCCAGGGATTGTGTTATCAGTGATGAGTACCTTTGCTGCGATATTATGTATAATTTCTCTTACAATTATGCGTTATGCTATATTAGCAACTATTGAGGCAGATTATTTAAATATTGGCATAATAAAAGCCTTGGGATTTACTCCAATAATGGTACAGATTGCTATAACAGGTCAGTATACTTTACTGGCTGTGCTTTCAGGATTTCTAAGTCTTATTGCAGGTGTTTTTATCACCCCGATTATTGGACATATAATACTGGAATCCTCTGGTCTCTATTTTACTGGGAATTTATATCTAATATCAGGAATACTAATTCTGTTTACACTTGTGTTTGTCATAACACTTTTCTCCTATTTAACAGCAAGACTTACAAAAAAAATTAGTCCCCTTCGGGCGATAACAAAGGGCATTGCCCCTGTATACTTTTCATCAAGGTTAAATGTAGCATTTGATAAAATAGGCTTTCTACCTCTTGATTTAAGTATGGCCATAAAACAGGTGCTTTCTAAAGCAAGACGTTATATTATTTTAATAAGTATATCAGCTTTGCTTACGTATTCATTGGTTTTTACCTTTGGATTTAATCAGTTTTTTAATAGTGACAAGGCTCTCAATACACTTGGAATGGAGTTCTCTGATATTAAACTCATAACTAAGAGTCAGATAGACTTGGAAAGATTGATTAAAGACATTAATAAGGATTACCCTGTAGAATGGTTATATTACGAAACCTCTAAACAGTTAGAAGTAGAGGGCGAATCAACTAGATTGAAAATTCAAGAAGATTTTGATAATACCGGTGGAATTACAACCATAAAGGGAAGACATCCAAAACATGATAATGAGGTTGCAATATCAGATCTTTTAAAGCGGAAATTTAATAAAGATATAGGTCAATATGTAAGCATTAAAGATAAGAGTGGAATAGAGCAACAATTCATAATTACAGGTATATTTCAAACTGTTGATGAGTACGGTTCTATAGTTAGAATAACGGAGACTGGAGCTAAAATCTTATTCTCAGATTTTCAACGAAGTGAAGCCTATATGAAGCTAAAAGCTTATGATAATCTCGACCAGGTTATAAAGGAAATGAAAGAGAAATATGTTGGTTATGAGGAAATATCAAATAAAAGAAAGGCTACAGAAATTACTATTAGCACAGTGAAAACTGTATTCTCAGTAATTTCAAAGGTGGTTTTGGTAATAACAATTATTATGATAAGCTTTGTTACCTTATTAATTCTGAAAATAACAGTATATGCTGAAATTAAGGAATTAGGCATATATAAAGCCTTGGGTTTTAGCTCAGCTAGACTTAGATGGCAGCTAGCACTTAGATTTTTAATAGTAACGGTTTTAGGGGGTATTATTGGAATTGTGTTTGAAACCTTCTTCGGATCACAAATAATATCACTAGCTCTGAGAAATGTTGGCATATCGAGTCTTAATATTGAATTTAGCATAGTTAATGCAGGACTTGCATTAGTTATAATACCAGTAATTGCAATGATTTCTGCCTTTATTTCATCAGTAAATATTAAAAAAGTTTCGGTTTATGAACTGATAAACGAATAACACGGGGACGGGGTTGTTGACTCAAATAAATAAAAAAGAAAGACACTAAAATTCATTAAATTAGAATTTTAGTGTCTTTCTTTTTATAACATTTCTTCCCATTCTTCATAAAGATCATCAAGTTTGTTTTGTACTTCTGTAATTTGTTTGTTTATCTCTAAACTTTTATCAGGACTAGAGTATATTGCTTCTAGGCAGAGATCCTTTTGAAAATTAGATAACAGAGCCTCAAGATCAGCTATATCTTTTTCAATATTTTTAAGCTTTAAGGCCACTTCCTTTTCTGATTTTTCCTCATCTCTCTTTTTCTTCTTTTCTAATTGAATTTGAGTTTTTGATTTCCCCTCATTTTCTTCTTCTTCTTGAAATCTTAATGGATTTTTTTTCTTTTCTACATAATAACTATAATTTCCTAGATATTCTTTTAGGCCTTCTATTTTAAGTTCATAGATTTTGTTTATAACCTTATTTAAAAAATACCTGTCATGAGAAATAACCAAAATAGTACCATCATAGCTTAATAAAGAGTCCTCTAGGGCTTCTCTAGACATAATGTCAAGGTGGTTAGTAGGTTCATCTAATAGAAGGAAATTAGCTTTAGAAAGCATTAGTTTCAATAAGTTTATCCTGCACTTTTCTCCACCACTAAGGTTAGAGATTACTTTAAACACATCATCCCCCATAAATAAAAATGCGGCTAAAGCGTTCCTTACTTGGGTGGTGCTCATCTCTGGAAAATCGTCCCAAACCTCATCTATTATTGTTTTTTCTTCATTTAAATTGGACTGTTCTTGATCATAATAACCGATTATTACGTTCTTACCCAGGGTCTTGAAGCCTGAATCCGCATCTGTATTGTCCATTAATATTCTGAAAAGTGTAGTTTTACCTCTTCCATTTTCTCCTATTAGGGCAGACTTATCTTCTCTCTTCATATCGATAAACAAATCATTAAATAACAATTTTTGACCATAACTTTTTGACAGGTTTTCTGCATGAAGTACGTCTGTACCACTGGTAATTTGAGTTTGAAATTTAATCTTGGTAGCTTTTTGTTCTTTGTCAGGAGCAATAACTCGCTGAACCTTATCAAGAGCCTTTTGCCTACTTTCTGCGGCTTTGACACTCTTTTCTCTATTAAAGGATCGATACCTTTCAATAATCTCTTCTTGTCTTTTGAATTCAGATTGTTGAAGGTTAAAGGCTTTCATCTGCACTTCAAAGTTTTTCTTTTTTAAGTCAATAAAGCTAGTATAACTACCATTGTACGTATCCATGCGCCCGCTTATTAATTCTAGAGTTTTCTCTGTGATAGCATCGAGAAAAAATCTATCATGGGATATTATGATAATTGTACCTTTATAATTTTTCAGATATTCTTCTAACCACTCCACTGCATCTAAATCAAGATGATTGGTAGGCTCATCCAGTAGTAATATTTCAGGTTTAGTGAGTAATAATTTACACAACGCTACCCTTGTTTTTTGACCACCACTGAGTATATTAATGGTTTTATCAAAATCTGCTTGTGTAAAGCCAAGCCCAGTAAGTACACGGTTAATTTCTCCTTGATAAGTATATCCACCTCTATTAGTATAGACTTCTGAAAGTGAGGTATACTCTTTAATGACCTTACTGTGATATTCTTCTTTAGCATCATCATAGGGTTCATCCATTTTTAACTCAAGTTCACTAATTTTATTTTCTATATTTCTTAAATCAGAGAACACACTAAGCAATTCTTCTTGAATTGAATTAGAACTTTCAAGTGAAAGATGCTGAGATAAGTACCCCACCTTCTTACTTTTATCTATAAAAAGCTCTCCGCTATCATATTCTAAGTCAGACATCAATATTTTAAAAAGAGTGGATTTACCAGCTCCATTAGAGCCTATAAGGCCAACTTTCTCACCTTCATTTATGTTAAAGGTTATTTTTTCTAATATAGTATCAATTCCATAAGCTTTATGGATATCTTTACAGCTTAAAACTATCATCTGTGTCACCATCCTTGCTATACCATTTTACTATTATTTAGCAGAAGGTATCAACTATTAATTTTTTGTCAATAATGTAGATTGCTATTTAATTTAAGAAAAGGTATGTATAATAATAGATAGTTAGTAATGTAAATTTAAATGAAGTGATTAATAAAATTAATATAAATCAAAGTTTAAATATAATTGGAGGCTTAAAAATGAAATCAGAAATTATATCAGCTGTAACAGGCGAAATACCATTGGAATTTTTAATAGGAGAAACTCTAATAAAAAAAAATCTTACAATAGCAACAGCAGAGTCTTGTACCGGTGGATTACTTGCTGCAACATTAATCAACTATCCTGGAATCTCTTCTGTCTTTTTAGAAGGAGTGGTTACATATACAAATGAAGCAAAAGTTAAAAGAATTGGCGTAAGGTCGGATACTTTAGAAAAATTTGGTGCTGTAAGTCATGAAACTGCTGGGGAAATGGCACGAGGCGTAGCTCTTTCTTCAGGAACTGATATTGGGATTTCAACTACCGGTATAGCTGGACCTGGCGGTGGTACAAAAGAAAAACCAGTAGGTCTTGTATATATAGGTATATGTATTAAAGGAAGAGTAAAAACACAAAAACTACAATTAACTGGTAGTAGAGAGTGTGTAAGAAATAGGGCAGTTATAGAGGCTTTGAATTTGTTAAGATTAGAGTTACAAGAAGGTTAGTAAGCATACATTGTAAACTAAAATAATATTTTGTTATAATCTGTACCAATTATAATAAAATGATGGTATTCTTTTATTAGTGTAATAGTATAGAAAGCAACCTAGTTTTATTTTCGAAAGGATAAATGCAAACATGAGATATGTAGCTATAGAACATTTAAGAGATGGCATGATTTTAGGTAAAACCTTATATGGTGAAATGGGGGAAGTATTACTTAGACAAGGTTCCCCAATACTATTAAATTATATTAATAAAATATCTTGCTTAGGGTACTTTGGACTATATATTCAGGATGCGCTCTCTGAAGATATAGATGTAAAGGATACAATAAACGAAGATTTAAAAATGAGGACTATTCAATCGGTTAAAACCATGATGAATATTAACAGGGATAACGATAAAGAAATTCAAAAATCATTTAGTGAACTTGAAGATTTGGTTGAAAGCATTGTTAAAGATATAACTAGCAACAAAGATGTCATTATTAATATGATAGATTTAAAGGTAGCAAATAATTATACTTATTATCATTCAGTAAATGTAACTGTAATTTCATTAGTTATAGGATTAGCTATGAATTTAGAATCCAAGGATATGTATAATCTTGGAATAGCTGCACTTTTGCATGATATAGGTAAAATTTTCACTCCTAATGAGATTTTAGATAAGCCAGGAGCTCTTACCTTGGATGAGTATAATATTATAAGAAAACATCCAGAAGATGGGTATAACTATGTAAAAGGAAAGTTAGGCACCCATACAAAAACATATCTAGGAATATTAGAACATCACGAAAGATTTGATGGAACGGGATATCCGAAACAAACATCAGGTAAGGATATAGGTTTATTTGCTAGAATAATAGCAGTAGCAGATGTGTATGATGCCTTGACCTCAGATAGGCCTTATAAAAAGAGAGTTATACCTTCTGATGCCATGGAATACATTATGGGCGGTGGAGGCACATTTTTTGATATAGATGTAGTTAGAGAATTTTCTAAGATAGTTGCCCCATACCCTGTAGGAACTTGTGTTAGGTTAACAAATGATTTAGTTGGAATAGTAGTAGAGAATTTTTCTGATTGCTGTTTAAGACCTAGAATTAAAATTATTAAAGACGGGAACGAACTTATTGAACCTTATCTAATAAACTTAAAGACATCAAATTATAATGTTATAATATCAGATACCACAGATGCGTTAACTTCAGATCAATAAAAATGTTTTGTAGTTAACATTCTTTAAATATGGTAAAATATAAAAATATGGATAATATATTAGTGTGATAAGAGGTGTACTATGAATAAAAATGGAATTTCTATGGCAGTGATTAAAAGACTTCCTAAATACCATAGATATTTAACCGAATTATTAAATAACGACTTAGATAGAATTTCTTCTAAGGATTTAAGCCAACGCATTGGATTTACTGCTTCTCAAATTAGGCAGGATTTAAACTGCTTTGGAGATTTTGGGCAACAAGGATATGGGTACAATGTTAAAGAATTATTGAACCAGATGAATATTATTTTAGGACTAACAAAGGAATTTAAAACTATTATTATTGGAGCCGGTAACATTGGGCAGGCCGTTGCTAACTATGGTAAATTTGAAAAACTAGGCTTCAATCTTCAAGCTATATTTGATACAAATCCAAAACTTATTGGTATTAAAATAAGAGATATTGAAATACAAGATATAGACTTTCTTGATAGCTTTTTAAAAGAAAAGCATATAGATATTGGCATTATATGTGTTCCACGAATAAATGCTCAAAAGGTTTGTGACATACTTGTCAATAATGGAGTTAACGGTATTTGGAACTTTGCACCAATGGATTTGGTAGTACCTGAAGAAGTTATAATTGAAAACGTTCATCTAAGTGATAGCTTACTTACACTTAGCTGTTTGATGAGCTAGAAATTCTCATTTTTTAGAATTTTTAGACAATATAACTAATAACATATTGTAAAGTAAATTCATAAAGTATATAATATTCTGTGAATGGAGCTTTTGCTTCAATTATTTTTATGAACACTTGTTAATAATATAACAAGTGATGAATTTAAAGGAGGAAGATTGATGGAACTTACTAATATTATTCTTGAAAAAGAAGGAAAAATTGCTATCGTTACAATCAACAGACCTAAGGCTTTAAATGCATTAAATTCAGAAACATTAAAAGAAATTAATTATGTTATTGATGAAGTTGAAAAGGATGAGGAAATTTTAGCAGTAGTATTAACAGGTGCAGGAGAGAAGGCATTTGTAGCAGGAGCTGATATATCTGAGATGAAGGAAATGTCTACTGTACAAGGAAGAAAATTTGGAATACTTGGAAATCAAGTATTTAGGAGACTAGAAAACCTTGAAAAACCTGTTATAGCAGCACTTAATGGGTTTACTTTAGGTGGGGGTTGTGAACTTGCTATGGCATGTGATATAAGAATCGCCTCCACAAAAACCAAGGTTGGTCAACCAGAAGTAGGACTTGGTATAACTCCAGGTTTTGGAGGAACCCAAAGACTGGCTAGAATTGTAGGTCTTGGTATGGCTAAAGAATTAATTTACACTGGAAAAATTATTGGAGCCGATGAGGCATTTAGAATTGGGCTTGTAAATAAAGTAGTAGCCCCTGAAACCTTATTAACAGAGGCTAAAGCACTTGCAAACATAATTGCAGCTCAGGCACCAATTGCTGTAAGTCTTTGTAAAGCAGCAATTAATAAAGGAATGCAAACAGATATAGATACCGCTCTTTCATACGAATCAGAAGTATTCGGAGAATGCTTCTCTACAGAAGATCAAAAGGAAGGCATGACTGCCTTTGTTGAAAAGAGAGAAAAAAACTTTAAAAACAGATAATGGGGAGGTAAAATAAATGGATTTTATTTTGTCAAAAGAACAACAGCTTGTGAAAGAGATGGTTAGAGAATTTGCGCTAAATGAAGTTAAACCATTAGCTGCTGAAATAGATCAAACAGAAAGATTTCCAATGGAAACTGTTGAGAAAATGGCTAAAATAGGCATGATGGGAATACCAATACCAGTTTCCTATGGTGGAGCTGGTGGGGACAATTTATCTTAAGTTCTTGCAGTTGAAGAATTATCAAAGGTTTGAGGTACTACTGGAGTTATACTTTCAGCACATACTTCACTTTGTGCTTGTCTAATTCATCAATTTGGCACAGAGGAACAAAAACAGAAATATGTAATTCCACTTGCAAAGGGAGAAAAACTTGGTGCTTTTGGTTTAACAGAACCAAATGCAGGAACTGATGCAGCAGGACAACAATCTGTTGCTATTCTTGATGGAGAAAACTATATACTTAATGGAACAAAAATATTTATAACTAATGGTGGAGTTGCAGATGTATTTGTAGTATTCGCCATGACTGATAGAAGCAAGGGAACTAAAGGTATATCTGCTTTCATACTTGAAAAGGGCTTTGAAGGTTTCTCTATTGGTAAGGTTGAAGATAAATTAGGAATTAGAGCTTCATCAACAACAGAACTTATTTTTCAAGATTGTAAAGTTCCTAAAGCCAATTTAATTGGACAAGAAGGAAGAGGGTTTGGTATAGCAATGAAAACTCTTGATGGAGGAAGAATTGGTATAGCAGCTCAGGCTTTAGGTTTAGCTGAAGGAGCCTTAGAAGAGGCTGTAAATTACATGAAGGATAGAAAACAGTTCGGTAGATCTATAAGTGCTTTCCAGGGTTTACAATGGATGGTTGCAGATATGGATGTTAAAATAGAAGCGGCTAGATATTTAGTTTATTTAGCAGCGTATAATAAAGATCATAACCTTCCATATTCATTAGAAGCTGCAAGAGCCAAGCTCTTTGCATCTGAAGTTGCTATGGAAGTTACAACTAAAGCTGTCCAATTATTTGGTGGTTATGGATATACTAAAGATTATCCAGTAGAGAGAATGATGAGAGATGCTAAAATAACAGAGATTTATGAAGGAACTTCACAGGTTCAGAAAATGGTTATCGCAGCTAGCGTATTAAAATAAGGAGGTACTCTATTATGAATATAGTTGTTTGTATAAAACAAGTTCCAGATACAAATGAAGTTAAAATTGATCCTAAAACAGGAACTCTTATTAGAGAAGGTGTTCCATCAATAATTAACCCAGATGATAAAAATGCTTTAGAAGAAGCACTAGTATTAAAAGAAAAGCATGGTGCTAATGTTACAGTAATAAGTATGGGACCTCCTCAGGCTGAAAAGGCACTTAGAGAAGCTTTAGCTATGGGAGCTGATGAAGCAATCCTTATAACTGATAGAGCTTTTGCTGGTGCTGATACCTTAGCTACTTCGAATGCTTTAGCAGGAGCTTTAAAGAAATTAGATTATGATATTATATTTGCAGGAAGACAAGCAATAGATGGGGATACAGCTCAGGTTGGCCCTGGAATTGCAGTGCATCTTGATATTCCACAGATTACTTATGTAGAAAAAGTTGAAGTTGAAGGTGATACTTTAAAGGTTAGAAGAGCTTGGGAAGATGGTTATGAAACTATAGAAGTAAAAACCCCAGTTTTATTAACTGCAATTAAGGAATTAAATACACCAAGATATATGAATGTTAAATATATATTTGAAACCTTTAAAAAAGATGTAAAGATATGGAGTGCAAATGACATAGATGTAGACAAAGCCCTTCTTGGACTTGCAGGATCACCAACCCAGGTTAAGAAATCAATGACTAAAGAAACAAAAGGTCAGGGCGAAATTATTAATAAACCTGCAAAGGAAGCAGCAGAATATGCAGTTTCAAAATTAAAGGAAAAACACTTTATTTAATATTTGGAGGGATAAAGATGAATATAGCAGATTACAAAGGAGTTTGGGTCTTTGCTGAGCAAAGACAAGGGGAACTTCAAAAGGTTGCATTAGAACTTTTAGGGAAAGGTAGAGAAATCTCCGATAAACTAGGAGTTGAATTGACAGCAGTATTGCTTGGGAGTAAGATAGACAATTTAGCAAATGAATTAATTGCATTTGGTGCAGATAAAGTTATCTATGCTGATAGTGAATTACTTGCTCACTATAGTACAGATGGATATTCTAAGGTTATTATTGACCTTGTAGAAGAAAGAAAACCAGAAGTTATATTTATAGGTGCATCTTTCATAGGAAGAGATCTAGGACCTAGAATATCTGCAAAACTTGGAACCGGTTTAACTGCAGATTGTACAGGGCTTGATATAGATCCTGAAAACAATAATCTTTTAATGACAAGACCAGCCTTTGGTGGAAATCTAATGGCCACAATAGTTTGTGGAAAACACAGACCACAGATGTCTACAGTAAGACCAGGAGTTTTTGAGAAGTTGGCTAAAGATGAAACAAAAATTTCATCAGAAAAAATAGAAAAACTTACTCCAGTTTTGCAGGCATCAGATATAAGAACTAAAGTTTTAGAAATTGTTAAGCATGCAAAAGAAGTTGTTGATATTGGAGAAGCAGACGTAATTATATCTGGTGGTAGAGGAGTTGGAAGCAAAGAAGGCTTTGCAATTCTACAGGAATTAGCAGATGTTCTTGATGGAACAATTGCAGGTTCCCGTGCTTCAATAGAGTATGGTTGGATAGATAAAGCCCTGCAAGTTGGTCAAACTGGAAAAACTGTTAGACCACAACTTTATATTGCAGTAGGTATCTCAGGAGCTATACAACATTTAGCTGGTATGCAGGATAGTGACTTTATAATTGCTATAAATAAAGATGCGGGAGCTGCAATAATGAAGGTTGCTGACCTTGCGTTAGTTGGAGATTATACTAAGATAGTACCTGAATTAATTGCTCAATTAAAGGCTAAAATGTTACTATAATTAAATTTTTAGGAGGCAAAATAAATGGAAAAAATATTTGTACTTGGCGCAGGAACTATGGGAGCAGGAATTGCTCAGGCATTTGCTGCTAAAGGTTATGAAGTTATATTAAGAGATATAAAAGATGAATTTGTTGATAAAGGACTTGCTGGAATCAACAAGGGGCTTTCAAAGTTAGTTGAAAAGGGTAAAGTTACAGAAGAATTTAAAGAAGATTTACTTTCAAGAATAAGTGGAACCACAGATATGTCCTTAGCTGAGGATTGTGATTTAGTTATCGAAGCAGCAGTTGAAAACATGGAAATAAAGAAACAGATATTTGCTGAATTAGACAAGCTTTGTAAACCTGAGACTATCTTAGCTACAAACACTTCATCGCTTTCAATAACTGAAGTTGCAGCAGCAACTAATAGACCTGATAAAGTAATAGGAATGCATTTCTTTAATCCAGCAACAATAATGAAGCTTGTGGAAATAATTAAAGGAATGGCTACTTCACAGGAGACTTTTGATGCAGTTAAAGAAGTTTCAGTGGCTATCGGTAAGGAACCTGTAGAAGTTGCTGAAGCTCCTGGTTTTGTCGTAAATAGAATATTAATACCCATGATTAATGAAGCTGTAGGAATTCTTGCGGAAGACGTTGCCTCGGCAGTGGACATTGATAAGGCAATGATGCTTGGAGCTAATCACCCTATGGGACCTTTAGCCCTAGGTGACCTTATAGGTCTTGATGTATGCCTTGCTATTATGGATGTTTTATATAAAGAAACTGGAGATTCTAAATACAGAGCTCATGCCTTACTTAGAAAATATGTAAGAGCTGGATGGTTAGGTAGAAAATCAGGTAGAGGTTTTCATAGTTACGCTAGGTAATTAGTAACTATATTATTTAACATATATAATAAAGCTGTCAACAGGATAACTCTAAGTATCGTGATTGGCAGCTTTTTTATTTCAAATACCATATATTAATTTTGCCTTATTTGTTATAGAATAATATACGTAACATATTGAAAGTAAGAAAATTGGAGGAATATAAATGAATTGGTTGACTTCAGGAATTATTTCCGCATTATTTAGTACATTTATAATAATTATAGTTTATGGATATTTATTTTCTTCAGAGAAGGAAAGGTATTTTAAGCTATGGACTATAGCATATTCTCTTCACTTTTTTAAGTTCTTAAGTATGTTGATATCTATTCTACAAGGTGATTCTATCTACTTATTTTTAATTTATCATCTGTTAACAATTATTAGTAGCATGTTTTTAGTATGGGGTATTTATGATTATATTAATAAAAAAATGAGCTGTATTTGGCAAGTGATTGCAGTATTAACAAGTTTATGGCTGGTCCTAGGTAAATTGATGAACATTAATTTTATATTAAATACTCTACCAGAATTTATTTTTATTGGTTTAGTTGGAATTTGGACTGGCTTTATTTTATCTAAATCTGATCTGCATAGAAAGGGTAAACACCTTTTAGCTACACTATTTATTTTATGGGGAATACATAAAATTGACTATCCTTTCCTCAGACAAGTTGATTGGTTTGCCCATATTGGATATTATTATGATGGTTATCTTTTGTTTTCTATAGCATTAGTAATATTAATATTATATTTCCAAAAGAATAAAAGTTTGTTAGAGGAAAGCGAAGAGCGATTCCGCAATGTACTTGAATATTCACAAGATGCAGCTTATAGACTTAATTTAAAAACAGAAAAATATGATTATTTTAGTCCAGTGATTGAAAGACTAATGGGGTACACTTTAGAAGAAATTTCTTGCATGAGTAGAGCGTCAGTTTTAGAAAAAGTTCATCCAGAGGATCTAAATCTATTTAGTACTAAAGATCAGGAATTACTTGCAAATAGTACTATAGGAAATGTTGAATATCGTCTTTTATGTAAGGATGGAAACTATAGGTGGTTCCAAGATCGATATAAAACAATGAATACTAATAATTCAGAAATGCTTTATAGCTATGGTGTTTTACAAGACATAACAGAACGAAAACTTATAGAGGCGGAATTAAAAAAGGCAAGAGATGAGGCCGAAGCTTATGATAAGTTAAAAACTGAATTTTTTTCTAATATTTCTCATGAATTAAGAACTCCATTAAACATACTATTGAGTTCCTTACAACTATTAAATATTTATATTTATAAAATTGATGCAGATGAAACTCAGTCTATTAAGAATTATTTAACAATAATGAAGCAAAATTGTTTTAGGCTTTTAAGATTGATAAATAATTTTCTGGATATGACAAAAATTGATGCAGGTTTTTACACACTTAATGAAGGAAGACATGATATTGTGTCTATTGTTGAAGATATTACATCCTCTGTAGTGGAGTATATTAAAAATAAAAATATTGAAATTATATTTGATACGGAAGTTGAAGAAAAATATATTAATTGTGATGATGATAAAATAGAACGTATAGTACTGAATTTATTTTCAAATGCAATTAAGTTTACTGAACCAGGGGGTAAAATAGAAGTTAATATATACAAAGGCCAGGAAGAAGTAATTATTTCAATTAAAGATACAGGCATTGGAATTCCGGAAGACAAATTGTCATCTATTTTTGATAGATTTAG
This sequence comes from Clostridiaceae bacterium, assembly GCA_014380625.1. Taxonomy (GTDB): domain Bacteria; phylum Bacillota; class Clostridia; order Clostridiales; family Clostridiaceae; genus JACMJL01. The sequence continues at coordinate 6,816 of JACMJL010000019.1, read as the reverse complement.
CCAGGTAGATAAAACACTTGCAAGAAATAATGAAGGCACTGGAATTGGTTTAGCCCTTGTTAAGAGTCTAGTTGAGATGCACGGCGGAAAAATATACGTTAAAAGTATTTATGGAGAAGGTACAGAATTTTTAATCCACCTTCCAGAAAATGCTTCAAAAAAAATAGATGAAACCTATAGCAATAGCCTCAATCTCAATAAACAATACGAGAATAAGCAAGAAAGTAATATTGAAAAGATAAATATTGAGTTTTCTGATATATATTCAGAATAGTATCTATAAATTATAAATTTTGACGGGAGTTCTATTTTTGCGGTAGGCATATTAAAGAAAATAACAAGGCCAAGATAGACTAGCATATTCCTTGTAATTTTTTTGAATATGACTTATACTTTATTAGGGTTAGAATTAGGAGGCAAAAAAATGGCAAATATATTGAGGTATTCAAAAAAACAATTAGATAAAACACTTAAGGATTTCGTGAAAAAGGAAAAAATAGATTCTGATGACATATCTGAGTGGGTAAGACTTATAACTGATTTTATATATGAATTTCAGTTAAAGTCTGAGGTTAACGATGAAGATAAGTTGTCTATAACCACTAACAAAGAAGAACAAGCAATAATTGAAAAGATGATGTTTGCGCTAGAAGGTTCAAAAACTTCTTTGAATTATATTTTTGATGGTAATATTACTTATATAGAAGAATAACCATAAAAAAGTACGAATTAATTATATTCGTACTTTTTTATTGATTAGTCAGAATTTGCTGATATAATATAGTAAAAAGATTTAAGTTGCCTTAGGGCCTATGGAGGAATATATATGTTTAAAATCACAGGGAAAAAAATAATTGCACCGGATACATACTGGATGGATATAGAAGCACCGAGAGTAGCTAAATCAGCAAAACCAGGTCAATTTATTATCATTAGGATGGATGAAAAGGGAGAAAGAATTCCCCTTACAATATGTGACTATGATGTAGTAAAAGGTACTGTTAGTATAGTTTTCCAAGCTATAGGTACTTCAACAAAACACATGGCACAGTTCGAAGTTGGTGATAGCTTCCTTGATTTTGTTGGACCACTTGGAACTGCTTCAGAATTTACGGTTGAGGCTGAAGATGAACTTAAAAATAAAAAAATTATGTTTATTGCTGGAGGGGTTGGTACAGCACCTGTATACCCTCAAGTTAAATGGCTTAATGAAAAAGGAATTAAGGCTGATGTTATAATTGGCTCTAGAAATAAAGAACTTCTAATATTAGAGGATGAAATGAAACTTGTTGCAGGGAATGTTTATCCAGCAACAGATGATGGTTCCTATGGATATAAAGGCCTTGTTACAGACCTTCTTAAGAGGTTAGTGCTAGAAGAAGGTAAAAAATATGATGTGGTAGTTGCCATAGGACCCATGATAATGATGAAGTTTGTAACACTATTAACAAAGCAATTAGGAATTAAGACTATTGTGAGTTTAAATCCAATAATGGTTGATGGGACAGGCATGTGTGGAGCTTGCCGTGTAAGTATTGGTGGAAAGATTAAGTTTGCCTGTGTAGATGGCCCTGAATTTGATGGGCATTTAGTGGATTTTAATGAGGCCATGAGAAGAGCAAATATATATAAAACTGAAGAGGCAAAGATAGAATTTAGAAAAAGTGATGAGCATGAGGGTGGCTGTGGCTGCTGTGGGGAGGATAAATAATGGCTATAATGAAAAGAACTCCAATTAGAGAGCAAGCTCCTAAAATTAGAGCAACCAATTTTGAGGAGGTTTGTTTGGGTTATACAGAGGAAGAGGCTATAATTGAAGCAAAAAGATGCTTGAATTGCAAAAATCCTCAGTGTGTCCCAAGGTGTCCTGTAGCTATTTCTATTCCTGAGTTTATTCAGAAGGTTAAAGCTGGCGAAATGGAGGAGGCTGTAAAAATCATTTCTAAAGCCTCCTCCCTTCCTGCCATTTGTGGTAGAGTTTGTCCTCAAGAGAGTCAGTGTGAGGGTAAGTGTATTTTAGGTATTAAGGGCGATGCTGTAGCAATTGGAAAGCTTGAAAGATTTGTGGGTGACTGGTCTAGAGAGAACAACGTAGATTTATCAGGTACCATGCCTAAAAAGGATAAAAAAGTTGCAGTAATTGGAAGTGGTCCTGCAGGACTAGCCTGTGCTGGAGATTTAGCAAAATTAGGTTATGATGTAGTTATTTTTGAGGCATTACATGAACCTGGTGGAGTTTTAGTTTATGGAATTCCAGAATTTAGATTACCTAAGGATACTGTGGTTAAGTATGAAATTGAAAATATTAAAAAACTTGGAGTAAAGATTGAAACTGACATTATTATTGGAAGAACCATAACCATAGATGAACTTATTGAGGAAGAAGGGTTTGAGGCAATTTTTATTGGATCAGGTGCTGGATTACCTAAGTTTATGGGAGTACCAGGGGAAAACTTAAACGGTGTATTTTCAGCAAATGAAATTTTAACTAGGACAAATCTTATGAAAGCATATAAAGAAGGATACTCAACTCCTGTGAAATTAGGGGAAAGAGTAGCAGTTGTTGGTGGTGGGAATGTAGCTATGGATGCTGCTAGAACTGCTCTAAGACTGGGTTCCCAGGTTCATATTGTTTACAGACGATCAGAAGCGGAATTACCAGCTAGGTTAGAAGAAGTTCACCATGCTAAGGAAGAAGGTATAATTTTTGACCTTTTAGTAAATCCTATAGAAGTTCTAGGGGATGAAAAGGGTTGGGTAACTGGACTTAAATGTGTAAAGATGGAGTTGGGTGAGCCTGACGCGTCTGGAAGAAGAAGTCCAGTGGAAATAGAGGATTCTGAATTTGTACTGGAAATAGATACTGTTATAATGTCTCTTGGTACTTCACCGAATCCATTAATATCATCAACTACCTTAGGACTAGAAATTAATAAGAGAAAATGCATTATTGTTGAGGAACAAACTGGTCTGACTTCAAAGGATAAGGTATATGCTGGTGGTGATGCAGTAACGGGAGCAGCAACTGTAATACTTGCTATGGGAGCGGGTAAGAAAGCTGCTAAGTCAATTAATGAATTTCTATCTAAAGGGGCTTCAAAAAAATAATCAGCCACCTAAGTGAATAGAGAAGAGGTGAAAATTTGGATTTTACAAAAGTTGAAGAAATTGAAAATGGCATAATTTTAAGAACTGTAAGAAACTTTAATTTAAAGCATATTTTCGAATGTGGTCAATGTTTTAGGTGGAATCTAGAGGAGGATGGAAATTATATAGGTGTTGCCTTTGAACGAGTTATAGAACTTCAAGCAATTGGAGAAGATGTAGCTATTTACAATACTAGTTTAGCAGAATTTAACGAAATTTGGTTGAATTATTTTGATTTAAAAAGAGATTATTTGTCACTGAAGGAGGAATTTATCAAGGATCCTCTTTTAAAGGAGGCAGTTGAGTTCGGACATGGAATAAGATTGTTACAACAGGAGCCTTTTGAACTTATAGTATCTTTTATAATATCTTCTAATAATCGGATACCAATGATTAAAAAATGCATTTTAAATATAAGCAAAAAATGGGGAAAAAAAGTAGAATATAAAGGTAAAACCTATTATACTTTTCCTAATGTCCAAGACCTTCATATTGCAGAACTAGAGGAACTTAGTGCCTGCAGTACTGGTTTTAGGGCTAAATATATTAAAGATACTGTAGATAAGATATATAACAATAAAAGTGAAGAAGTTTATGAAAACAGTTATGATATTAATTGGATAAAGTCTCAACCTGACCAAGATTGTCATGAGGCACTTCAGAAGTTTACAGGAGTAGGACCAAAGGTAGCAGACTGTATAATGTTGTTTTCTATGAGTAAATACTCTGCTTTCCCGGTAGATGTTTGGGTAAAAAGAGCAATGCAGTATTTTTATTTGGCTCCAGATGTTTCCTTAAAGAAAATACGAGGATTTGCTATTGACAAGTTTGGTAATCAAGCAGGTTTTGCTCAACAATATTTATTCTATTATGCAAGAGAAAATAATATAAGTGTGGATAAATAAAAACAACCTGGATTTTCCAGGTTGTTTTTATTTGAAATAACATTATAAAAGAGTTTCAAAAGTTGAAGTTTTTTGTACTATTCTATTATTACGAAGAATAAGTATATAAAGTGCCTTAAGTATAATAGATTTATTAGCTTAGTTTAAGGTTTTTCTTTTTTCTATAAATAATTGCTAAAATTAAACTACTTAAAAGCCAAAGTGAAATTATTAAAATTGCACAATGTAAAAAGAAATCCTCAGGTAAAATAGTTATAATTGGGTCCTCTACTGGATCAAATTGCCAGTAGCCATTGTTAAAAAAGATAGAATGGAAGAAATCAAAAAAAGAATTAAAATTTATTAAAGATGGTATAATTATCCCTATAGAAGTTAATACTAAGAAAATAGAGCTCCATTTTAATATTCGGGGTTTTATTTTTATGAAAAATCCATAAAAAATAACAATTGCCATTGATATTGCTAGTACTATTGTCATTTTAATAAATAATTGTTTTACCTCGTAAAAATGAAGTTGTGCTCCCGGGGATGAAGGTAAGGTTGGTAAATTATATTCACTGGTTTTAGCTTCTAGAAGGTAATTTATAGTATAATTATAATTTTTAAGGATATCGGATCTTGAAATATTTGAACTACTTTCTATTGATAAATTAGAAATATCAAAATAATACAACGGCTTGAACACTAGTGTGAAATCTATACTTATGGATAGTACTATAAAAGTAATTAAAATAGAAATTATAAAATCAGCAAAGACGGAATTATATTTTTTCATTAATGTCACCTCAATTCTTTTTAAATATAGTATTAATATTAATTATATACAATATTTATAATTTTTCAATTTAAAATGATATTCAGAGTAAATTGGCGATATTTAATGAGAAATTGATATAGATTAGTGAAATACCAATATATAGTCTCAAATGGTATATAAAGTTATAATGTGATGTTTGATATTAATTTAAGTATTATTTATTATAAATGTATTAGCACTCATAGTTGACGAGTGCTAACAAAAAGTATAAACTTAACTTATAAATATATTTAAGGAGGGGTTTTAATGAGAATTAAACCACTTGGAGACAGAGTACTTATTAAAAAATTAGAAGCAGAGGAAACTACAAAGAGCGGTATCGTATTACCTGGTACTGCAAAAGAGAAACCACAAGAGGCTGAAATAATAGCTGTAGGCCCCGGTGGATTCGTTGACGGAAAAGAAGTTAAAATGGAAGTTAAAGTAGGGGATAAAGTTTTATTCTCTAAGTATAGTGGTAATGAAATTAAAGTTGATGGCCAAGAATATACTATCCTAAAACAGGATGATATATTAGCTGTAGTAGAAAACTAGTTATTTGAATAGGAGGCAATAAAAAATGGCAAAGAATATTATATTTGGAGAAGAAGCAAGAAGATCTATGCAAAAAGGTGTAGATAAGCTAGCTGATACAGTTAAAATTACTTTAGGACCTAAGGGAAGAAATGTAGTTTTAGATAAAAAATTTGGTTCACCTTTAATTACTAATGATGGTGTTACAATAGCAAGAGAAATTGAACTTGAGGACCCTTTTGAAAACATGGGAGCTCAATTAGTTAAAGAAGTAGCAACTAAAACAAATGATGTTGCTGGAGATGGAACAACAACAGCAACATTACTAGCACAAGCTATAATTAGAGAAGGTTTGAAAAATGTGACAGCAGGCGCAAATCCAATGTTAATTAGACAAGGTATAAAAATTGCTGTTGATAAAGCAGTTGAAGAAATTGCAAAGATGTCTAAACCTGTTAATGGAAAAGAAGATATAGCTAGAGTTGCAGCTATTTCAGCTTCTGATGAAGAGATTGGTAAATTAATATCAGATGCTATGGAAAAAGTAGGCAATGAAGGTGTTATAACTGTAGAAGAATCAAAATCTATGGGAACAGAATTAGATGTAGTTGAAGGAATGCAGTTTGATAGAGGCTATGTAAGTGCATACATGGTTACTGACACTGAAAAGATGGAAGCTGTACTTGATAATCCATACATTTTACTAACAGATAAAAAGATCTCTAACATACAAGATATACTTCCAGTGCTTGAACAAATAGTTCAGCAGGGAAAGAAATTACTACTTATTGCTGAAGACGTTGAAGGCGAAGCAATGGCTACTTTAGTAGTTAATAAATTAAGAGGAACCTTCACTTGTGTAGGAGTTAAAGCTCCAGGTTTCGGAGATAGAAGAAAAGAAATGCTTCAGGATTTAGCAGTTCTTACTGGCGGAGAAGTTATAGCAGAAGAATTAGGAAGAGACTTGAAGGAAGTTACTTTAGAAATGCTTGGAACAGCTGAAAGTGTTAGAATTTCTAAAGAAAGTACTACAATTGTTAATGGAAGAGGAGATAAAACCGCAATCCATGATAGAGTAACTCAAATCAGAAAGCAAATTGAAGAAACAACTTCAGATTTTGATAGAGAAAAGCTTCAGGAAAGACTTGCTAAATTAGCTGGTGGAGTTGCAGTTATTAAAGTTGGTGCTGCAACAGAAACAGAGCTTAAGGAAAGAAAGTTAAGAATCGAAGATGCGTTAGCAGCTACAAAAGCAGCAGTTGAAGAAGGTATAGTTCCAGGTGGTGGAACAGCATATGTAGATGTTATAAAAGAAATTGAGAAATTAACTTCTGATGTACTTGATATTAAAGTAGGTATTGATATAATCAAAAAAGCCCTTGAAGAACCAGTAAGACAAATAGCAATAAATGCTGGACTTGAAGGTTCAGTTAT
>JACMJL010000018.1 GCA_014380625.1 Clostridiaceae bacterium | reverse complement strand
CTTCATACACCTTTCCACCTGACATAATTATTTTGTCAGCATAATGTTCTTTATAAAGATCCACACCTTTAATTGTTCTGTTACCCTTGTCGCCAGAGAAAATTATAATAACGTCAGACTTTTCAGGAGCATCCTTAACGACTAAAAACCTTCCAGCATTGATTAACAGGAATATTAAAATTATGAAGCAGATAAAAAATAATAGTTTAAATAACTTTTTTTTAGAAATCTCCATTTTATTAATCTCCTTGCTACAGTTGTGTATTTACGAAACACAAGTTAAAAGATAGTATATACATATTTTACCATTCTAATAAATGTGTATAAATGACTCGTGTGAAATACACTGTTAAATTGTAAAAAATATACATTTGGGTTATAATGCTAATATTATTTAATATAAATTGGAGTGATAAATATGAAACGTTTGATACGCATATCATTTGTATGTATGCTAATTTTTTTGTTTAGTTATTGGGGGATAAAGGGAAGAAATAACTCATCTAAGGGTGTTATGAAATATAGTTCTGAAACATTAACTATAACTATAGAACCAATAATTAGAAAGGACATTCCCCTTAAAATGTGGGTCTCCACAATTAAAATTAAAGATCCAAAGCAGTTAAAATCAGCTTTTGCTGGTAATAAGTTTTCTGATAGTAAAAAAGAGAAAACCTCCTCAATTGCAAAAAAGCATAAAGCTATTATTGCTATAAATGGTGCTGCTGTGGGTTTTAATACCACTGGTATGGTAATTAGGGATGGGAAAATATACAGAGGTACTAGCCTTGATTTTGCTCCTCTTATTATTTATAAAAATGGTGATTTACATTCTTACGAATATGGAGAAAAAACCGTAGAGCAGCTTATTGAAGAAGGCGCCGTACACACCTTTGATTTTGGACCTGATCTCATTAAAGATGGTAAAATAGTGGACTGGGGTGCAAAGCGTGAAAGTAAAATTAATTGGTATCAAGATAACACAGACCCTCACACTGCCATTGGTCAATGTGGACCTCTTGAATATATTATCATTACTGTAGATGGAAGAAGTAAGGCTTCTAAGGGCATATCCTATGCAGAATTAGCATTAGAATTTAAGAATAGAGGATGTAATTGGGCATATAATTTAGACGGTGGAGGGTCTACAACCCTTTATTACCTTGGAAAAGTGTTGAATCATCCTTCTGATATTTTTGGAGAAAGACGTATTTCAGATATTCTATATTTTACGGAATAACGGAATAACTGAATAACTTATTAAGGTTATCTTACAAATCTGTAAGATAACTTTTTCCATTTGTAAGTCAAGTGATATGGAGTGTGTGGCAAGAGTCAAGTATAATAAGACTATAGCTAAAAGAAAGAGAGAAAATAAGAGAAGATAAAAGAGGAGAGATATAAATGGAAATTTTAAAAGTTGAAAATTTAAATAAAACTTATGGAAAAGGCGAAAATAAGGTAGAAGCACTTAAGAATATAAACTTGTCCGTTAATAAGGGAGAGTTTGTCGCAATTGTGGGGGCATCAGGGTCTGGGAAAAGTACACTTCTTCATTTATTAGGTGGGCTAGATAGGCCTACAGCTGGTAATGTGGTCATTGATGGAGAAAGCATTTATGATTACAAGGAAGAAAAACTAGCAGTGTTTAGAAGAAGGAAGATAGGTTTTGTGTTTCAGTTTTATAATCTACTACCTGTTTTAGATGTAGAAGAAAATATAGCCCTTCCAGCCTTACTTGATAATGATAAGGTAGATAAAGTTTATTTAGAAGAACTTATAAAGGTACTAGGTCTCAGTGAAAGAAAAAATCATCTTCCCTCAGAGTTATCTGGAGGTCAGCAACAAAGAGTATCAATAGGTAGAGCAGTTTTTAATAAGCCTTCCATAATACTTGCAGACGAGCCAACAGGAAATCTGGACACTAAAAACTCCAAGGACGTTATAGAATTATTAAAGTTAACAGCTAAAAAGTATAATCAAACTTTAATACTTATAACTCATGATATTAATATTGCATCCATGGCAGATAGAGTTATTACAATCGAAGATGGTGAAATAATAACTGACAAGCAAATAAAAATCAACTAGGGGGGAGGGGAAGAGATGATAAATAGTTATAAACAACTCACAGTAAAGTATTTAATGAAAAATAAAAAAAGAACCTTACTTACCATTATCGGAATAATGTTATCCGTTGCACTTATATCAACAATAGGACTTTTCTTTAAAGGCATGCAAGACTCACAGATCCAGGATGCTAAAAATAGTGGCGGCGAATTCCACATAGCATTTCAAAAAACCAATGCGGAGTTAATCTCTAAAGTAATTAATAATCCTAAGGTTTCAAGAAGTGGATTTTATACTAAAGGTGAGGAAATAAAGTTAGGAGATAAATTAGCTGTTAACATAATAACGGCAACAGATAAGGCTTTAGAACTTTTTCCTTATAAGGCTAAGCTAGGCAGATTACCAGAAAAAGAGGACGAAGTAGCCATGGAAAAGTGGGGACTACAATATATTGATAAGGATGCTAAAGTCGGGAGTAAAATTAAAGTTGATAATAAAGAATACACCCTTGTAGGTATTTTAGAGGATAATGCACGAAATCAATTAGAGGGTAATGGATTAATTTTAACTAAAAATAATAACCTTGATAAACAAAAGGCAGCATTATTAGTAGAAATAAGTTTAAAGACAAATTTGAAAACTGCTGTAGCGGAGTTAGAACAGCTAGGTGAAAAAGATTCTGTTAAGAAAAACAATTATTTGTTAAGTATGCAAGGAGCAGGAGATAGTGATTCAGGAATGGGAGGTCTACTTGTAGCTTTATCAATAATAATTGGAATAGTTTTAATAGCAACTATAGCAGTAATATATAACTCCTTTCAGATAAGTGTTGTGGAAAGAATTAAACAGTTTGGACTTTTAAGAGCAGTGGGAACCACCCCAAGGCAAATTAGAAAAATTGTATTCAGAGAGGCAACAATTCTAGCATTAATAGCTATACCGTTAGGATTAATCTGTAGCATTATTGCTATAAATGGAATAAAGTTAGCATTTAAATTAATTGGTGCAGATTCAGTTATGCCTTTAAAAATTTCTATATCACCAATGATTTTATGTTTTAGTGGGATAGTAGGATTAGTAGCTATATATCTATCAGCTATAGTACCGGCCTTCTTTGCAGGTAGAATTTCACCACTAAATGCTATCAGCGGTAGAACCTCTATTACAAAGGAGAAAATAAAGAGAAGGAAAAATAGGCTTACTCAAAGGATATTTGGGTTTGAGGGAGCACTGGCTTCTAAAAACATTAAGAGAAATAGAAAAAGATATAGAATAACTGTTTTCTCAATAGTAATAAGTGTGGTGCTATTTATTACTTTTAAATCCTTTATGGATATGTCCCTAAATATAACAAAGGAGCTTAATGAAACAAAAAACATTCACTTCACTGTTGTAAGTGATTATAGAGATAGAGCAGAGATAACCTATATTGATAACAAAATCGAAGCTGACATTAAAGCGCTGAAGTTAGTGGATAAGGTATATAGAGTATATGATCCATATTTTTTCCACATGGCAATTAATCCAAATAGCCAAGTTAAAGAAATTCAAGACTTTGGGAATATATATGGAAAAACTAATTTAGATGGAGTGGAAAAAACACTTATAGAAAGTTCAATTTCAATTTATGACAAGGATTCTCTAGAAGTTTCTAAAAAATATCTAAAGTCAGGAAGTATTGATATAGAGAAATTAAATAAAGAAAATGGAGTAATCTTAATTGGTAAAAATAGAATATTTGATCCGAATACGAAAAAAGACTATTTTGGACCAATAGCAGATATAAAAGTAGGGGAAGAAATAGCGGTTCAATTTGATGATTTCGCTCAGAATGGAGATGAAAACAAAAAGGTTGAGTTTGGTAAGGGAAAGGTTCAAAAGGTAAAAGTTATAGCTATCCTTGAAGGGGACCCATTTAATTATTACGGAGATTCAAATGGATTAAAGATAATCACAACTGAAGAAACGGTGAAAAAGTTAATTGGAAGTAATAATATTAATTCTCAAACCTTAAGTATAGTGCTTAAGGATGTAAAAGATGAAGATACTGCAAAGATAGAAATAGAAAATGCAATAAAATCTGATGCTTCTTTAACAGTAATAAATAATATAGATAGTAACAGAAAGGCAAAGTCTGCGATTTTGATGGTTAAAATATTATTGTATGGATTTGTGTTGGTAGTTTCCTTAATAGGCAGTGTTAATATAATAAATACCTTAACAACAAATATTATACTGAGAAAAAGAGAGTTTGCTACACTAAAATCCATAGGATTAACTCAAAAGGGTTTAAAGAAAATGATTGTGTTAGAAGGACTTCTCTATGGAATTGTAGGTGCCATTTATGGTTCGATAATAGGCTGCATCTTTTCCTTCCTACTGTTTAAAGCCATGATGGGCTTTAGAGAGTTTAGCTGGATGGTACCTTGGGAGGCAATAGTCATTGCTGGAACCTCAGCTATAATAATAGGGTATCTCTCAGTACTATCACCACTTTCAAGAATTAAAAAAGAAAATTTAATTGAAGCAGTTAGAGAAGATTATTAATTAATAATCTTCTCTTCTTTAACTTAATCCATAATTAGGGTATTATTAAAATGAGGTGAAGAGTTTGAATAGGTTATTATTAGTTGAAGATGATGAGTCCTTAGCCTTAGGCATAGAGTTTTCTCTTAAGGATGGTGGCTATGAGGTTTCAAGAGCCTCAACAGTAGAAGTGGGAAAAAGTTTATTCCATTTAGAGCAATTTGATTTAATTTTATTAGATGTTAATTTACCGGATGGAAACGGATATGAATTATGTAAATATATAAGGACTAAAAGTCAGGTTCCAATAATATTTTTAACTGCCTGCGATGAGGAAGTTAATATTGTTCAAGGCCTTGAAATAGGTGGAGATGATTATATAACTAAGCCTTTTAGAGTAAGGGAACTTTTATCAAGAATTAAGGCATCCATAAGAAGAAATTCTAAAAACATATCCATGGAAAACATCCTAAAAAGTGAAAATGTATCTGTTGATAATATAAAGGGAATAGTAAAAAAATATGGTGAAGTAATAAATCTTACAGCTCAGGAATATAAGCTTTTATTAATATTTATGAATAAACCTAATGTTTTAATGAAAAGAGATGAGATATTGAGTGAGTTATTAGAAGGGCAGGATCCTTTTTTTGATGAAAACACACTATCTGTTTACATTAAGAGAATAAGAGAAAAGATTGAAGACAACCCCAGGGAACCACAATATATAGTTAATCAACGGGGACTAGGATATAAGTGGAATAAGGATATTGTTAAGGAGTAGATTGGTATGAAGAGATATTTTATTAATTCTGAACTGAAGATAAGTGCCACGGTGCTTCTGACTTTAATGACCTTATTTTTACTAATTACAGCTTTAAGTTTAAAGGTTCATAATGATAACCTAAAGGCTGATTACATTAAAGGTGTGGGAGCAATAGCTGCAAGGGTAGTAGAAAAAAATCCAGCAATGGAAAGTGAAATTATACCCCTTATTACAAGGGAAGTCTCTGAGGAAGAAGCTATAAAAGGAAAAGCTTTTTTAAAACAATATGGATTAACAGAAGATTTAGAGGATGAACTTTTCCCTTATGTCAGTGGGGCTATTTTAAAGAATAATTACTCCATTGTTTTCATTTTCATTTTTATGACTACAATATTATATATTCTCAATTATCTTCAACATAGTTTTTTCTATAAAAGGATAAGAAGATTAACAGCTGCGGCAAAAAAGATAGTGGAAGGAGAATATGATATAGCTATTAATGAAAATAGAGAAGGAGATTTTTCAAAGCTAGCAATATCATTTAGTTCTATGAGGCATGTCATTAGAAATAATATAAGTGAACTAGGTCGGGAAAAACAGTTTTTGGTGGATTTATTATCAGATATTTCTCATCAGCTAAAAACCCCACTTTCCTCAGTAATTTTATATAATGATATTATGGTTAGTAAGGAATTGCCTACAGTACAAAGAGAAACCTTTTTATTAAGTAATCAAAATCAATTAGGAAAGATGAACTGGTTGATTAAAAACATGCTTAAACTTGCTAAACTAGATGCTAAAGCAATAGAAATTACAAAAGAAAAGCAAAGTTTAAATGAAACCCTGCAGGATTCAATAGATGCTTTAGAGGGTAAGGCTCTTGAGGGACAGGTCAATATCATCTTTAAGGAAAAAGAAGAGATAGTTTTCCAGCATGATAGATTGTGGCTTGAAGAGGCACTTATTAATATTATCAAAAATGCAATAGAACATACTCCAAAGGGGGGGAATATAAATTTGGATTTAATGGAAAACCCTTTGTATGCAAGAGTTGTAATAGAAGATACAGGAGAAGGGATAACGGAAGCGGATTTACCAAATGTATTTAAACGATTCTATAAAGCTAAAACCTCTAAGAAAAGTGAATCCATCGGGATAGGACTGGCACTTTCAAAGTCAATAATTGAAGCACATAATGGTATGGTTGAAGTACAAAGTAAGGTAGAAGTAGGAACAAAATTTATTATTACATTACTTAAATAAATATATTTTGTAAATAATTAAATAAATTGTATTTTAATGTTGAAAATCAATAATTATTAGTATATAATATTAATTAGCAGATTAGTAATATTATACTAGGATAATAATAATTTAACCTTATTAAATGATTAAGGAAGTAATGTATATGAAAACAACTATGGAAGAATTAAGAGAAGAACTGTATGTTATGTTAGATTCAAGTGAATTTAATTATGAAGAAATATTAAATGTAAGTCAAGAATTAGACAAGCTTATTATTGATTATTATAATTAAAAATATAATGCAGAATTAGAGGTAGTAATATTGAAGAGTGTTTTAGTAATAGATGACAGTAAGACCATAAGAGAATATTTAAAGCTTATTTTAGAGACAAGTGGGTATTCGGTCATTGAAGCTATTAATGGAAAAGAAGGTTATGAACTTTTCACTAAAGAAAATCCTGATATTGTTATTACTGATATATTTATGCCTGAAATGGATGGCATTGAATTTATTCAAAAGTTACATCTTGAAGCTCCTAGTATTAAAATTATAGCAATCTCTGATGGTGGACGAGTAGGAGAATCTCCTTATTTGAAGATATGTGAACTTCTTGGCGCCTATAAGTGTATGGTTAAGCCAATAAAAAAAGATTTATTATTAGAGGCATTAAAGGTATAAAATAATATAAACTAGTCAATAATCTTATATATAATATATATAGGGTGGGGTTGAACATTTATGAGAAAAATAAAGATAAAAGTTGGAGTAGATAAAGGTAAATTAATAAAAGGTAGCAAAAGGATAGTTGCCTGTGGTAAAAATTTTTAGTGGTTTCCTTTTATTATACAAAGAAAAGGCCCAGTAACTGTAATAGTTACTGGGTTTTTATACTTCCCAAATAAATAGTTAATTGCCTCTATGATACTGCTTTTTACTAAGTTTTTTCTTTCTTAACTTGAAGATCATAAGTAAGATTAAGGAGACACCAATTAAGGATCCACCAGATGCAGCAACCACCTTTTTATCACCAAGTAGGTTCATACTTAAACTAGATTTAGTGATATTAATATTAAATTTCAGAGATTTTGCAGCTGCATTTCCAACAGCATCTCTGGTTTCCACCTTTAACACATGACTACCCTCCGTTGAAATAGTATCACCACTAACGTAAGCCCTGTCGTCTAAAGCAATGATAGTTGAATCACTTAAGGCATCATCTGAAAGTATAATTGTTGGACTAATAGCAAGTTTATAAGTTTTATTATCTTCAACACCAGATATTTTTATGGTAGGCGGAGTCATCTTAATTAAAAAGTTTATTGTGGTTTCACTTAGGTTACCTGATTTATCTACAGCTTTAATTATAATAGTATGTTTTCCATCCTTTTCAATAGCTTCGCCGTGATAATCCACTCCATCTAATAAAACACTTACTACAGAATTATCATTCACATCAATTAGAGGTTTAATTATACTATTATAGCTTTTACCATCTAAAACACCTTGAATATTAATAACAGGTTTTGTTTTATCAATTACAAAACTTAAAACCTTCTGAGTAATATTTTTTGCCTTATCTGTGGCAACTAGCTTTAATTCATAGGTTCCCTCTGCAGTTATTGTTTCATTATTATATGTTTTGTTATTTAAAGCCATGACAAAGGTAGAAGGATTAGTATCTTTTGAAGTTACTAAAGGTGTTATGGTTTTATTATAAAAGAAATTAGAAATCAAACCCAGTATATTGATTTCGGGGCTTATTGTATCTAGTACAAAGTTTAAAGTTACTTCATCGGATATATTACCTGCTTTGTCCTTTGCCTTTGCCTTAAGCTCATAAGGCTTATTTGCTGTGAGTAGGGGTATTTTATTTGGATTAATTGGTTGACCGGAAATCGTTAAATCAAAAACTGTAGCAGTATCTAAGGCAGATATAGTAGTTATTGTTGGCGTAAAGGCCTTATTTATATAATCTCCATTATTAATATTAAACTTCATAATTGGCTTTGTTCTATTAATGGTAAAGGTGAGTGTAGGAGTTGTATATGAGTTTCCAGCTTTATCTGTGGAGGCTACATTCAGTTTGTACAATCCCTCATCCATAACATTAAAATTAAAAATACCCTGGTCGCCCAGTTCAGCTTTAACGGGAACTTGTACACCATTTTTAGTAAGTTTAAAGGACGTAGTTGATAATAGGTTGTTTGTATCTATCACCTTTACTAAAGGCGTAGTTACATTTTTATTGTTGAATTCATTATCTTGTACCCCTGTAATTATGATGTTAGGTTTAGTATTATCCAAGCTAAAGGTGATTTGAAAGGTCCGAGCTTTGTTAGTAGCTTTATCCATGCCTGTTGCAGTAATAGTGTACAATCCATCAGTAGTGATGGTATCACCAGTAAAAGTATAGCCATCTTCTGTAGTTACAAATTTACCCTTGTAGGAGTTACCATTTAAGCTTACACTTTTTTCATCTATTACATAATTATCTTCAAAGTGAATAACAGGGTTAACTATCCCTTGGTAAAATCCACCGTTTTCAATATTTCTATTATTAGCATCTTTAAATGTTATGGTTGGTGAAATCTTATCTATTACGAAGGTTTTTTCGTCAGTTTGCAAGGGTTCTCCATTATCCTTAGCTGCTCTATCCTTAGTATAAATTTTTAACACATTTAATGTTCCGCGTGGTGTATTTGCTGAAATCTCCTCTCCTTGTATAGTAAGTACACCCTTTGCGTTAGTATTTAAAGTAAGTTTATATGGGTTACCATTTAAAGTAGCATATACAAGTTTTTTAGAAGCCGCATCAGTGGCATCACCTTTAGCGAAATCCTCGCTAGTAAGAAACTCATCATTTATAGTTATTATAGGGATGATATTACTGTTATAATTTCTATTGTTTTCTATATTTGTGATGCTAGGAGTAGCAATCTTACTGTCCACAAAAAATCTTTCAGTAAAATCCTTACTAGCATTACCAGCCATATCCTCTACATGAACTATAACCTCATATTTTCCATCCTCCCGGATAAGGTTTTTTAGGGCAAAACCTCCATTACCATCTTCTGTAATATTGTTTGATGTAAATTTCGTATTAGACAATAAAGTACCATTTTTTATAACAGATATATAGGAGTCAGTTTTATTAAGGAACTTCTCTGATACCTTAAAGCTTGGGTCAAAGGCGGCTCTATAGTATTTTCCGCTAGCTATGTTGTTAGAGGATATCACAGGTAATGTTTCATCAATTACAAAGGTTCTTGATAAATCTATATCTGCAGGTTGTGATAAATCCGAGGCCCTATGATGTACCTTTAAATTCAAAGTATAATTTTCACCCAGTGAGTCTTTTGATAATTCAATTGGAGTAACACCTTCTAGAAATAAGGTAAACAAATTTGGATTATCCTTTGAAGGAACTCTTTGGGTCACTTTAAGTGCATAAGGTATTGCATTACCAGATTCCTTTTTAATAGTTGATAAAATAAACTTTGAAAGGTCCTGGCCGGTTCCATCTAAAAACATATCAGTTATCTGAATTTTAGGAATAAGAGCTTGATTGTAATAGCCTGTTTTTG
>JACMJL010000144.1 GCA_014380625.1 Clostridiaceae bacterium | reverse complement strand
TTCCTATATTAAAATATCTTTTTTTGTAAACACTATATGAGCTATAACATAACAAACAATTGTGGTAACTATTAAAGTTCCTATTCCAAAAGAGGTAGTTATATTCGGATTAGTATATCTCAAAACTGATTCGCCAGTAAAAACTGATGCTACTGATCCGTAGGGTGTAAACAAATATTGTACTATCCTTTTAAGTGCAGGCATTTGTACTAATATAGTAAGTGCAACTACAAGAACTGTACCTAAACTTACAGAAACCATACTACTCTTTACTACGGAAGATAACATAAATCCAACTGACACACAGGTTATTATAAATAATGTCTGCATTAAAAACATCCTTAACACAAATTCTCCAGTAGAAATTATATAAGAAGATCCCACCACTGATATCAGAGGATGCCCTCCATAAACGCTTTTAGCTAAATCCCATTTATAAGTAGTCCCAGTAATAATTGGGTAGTTTGGATTTCCAAATCCAAATATCAATCCCATTATTAAAAAAGCTAAAAGTTCCACAACTATTATTAGGATAGTAGCTGATAAAGCCACTGCTATAAACTTAGAAGCTAATACCTTTGCTCTTGAAACTGGCTGAGTTAGTAATATCTTCATAGTAGGTGGTGTAAACTCCCCAGAAACCATATCTCCAGTAAATACCATAACACCCACCGCTATAAAAATAGCGCCAAGAAAAGTAAATAGTGTTTTAATAAAGTTTAAAGCATTAAGTACGTTTCCATCCTCAGGTTTTATATTGTTTTCATATAAGTATTTATCACCTTGTAATTCTAATTTCATTCTTTCTTTCCCATTGGGACCCATATCCATATTTTTATCAGCTAAATTTTTTTCAGTATTATCTATCTGCTCCTTTAGCTGGATTTTCCAGTCTACAGGTTTACCACCTATTTCAAGTTTAATACTGGCTAACTCTTTCTCCATACTCTCAATATTTGAACTTATATTTTTTTTACCTTCAGCTGATATATCAGTAGCGTCCAAATCTTGCTTTTGCATTTTTATAGATTCTTCTATATTTTTCTGTCTAAATTCAGGGCTCGACCATTTTTTTCTGTTTAGATCATCCCGATAGGTACCATAACTTATAACAATTGTCAGCAATATAAAAGCTACTAATACTATAACTGTCTTTTTCCTTCTCATAAGCTTTTTTATTTCATTCGATATAAGTATAAATATCATCATGCTCTCATACCCCCTTCAACAAGTTCCATATACCTTTCCTCAAGACCCATATATTTCTTATATATCTCATTTACTCGAACCTTATTCTCCGCCAGTGAAAAAATTAATTCTGGGGTTGAATTTTCGTCAAGTTCTACTACTAAGGAATTGTCATCTCTATGTGTTTCATGAACAAAGGCTAGATTCTTTACTACTTCTTCACATTTTTCAATATCATTAGTAACTATTACTACAGTATCCTTGTCCTTTTTTATATCCCCCCCACTTATGCTTTCTACTGATTTTATTAACCCATCATTTATAAAAGCAACTGTATCACAAAGCTGTTGAACCTCACTTAACATGTGAGAAGATATAAATACAGCGGTTTTTAATTCTTTGGCAGCATGTTTAACTATATCCCTAAAATCCATTATACCGGTTGGATCAAGGCCATTTGTAGGTTCATCTAGAATAAGTAATTTAGGTTTTGAAATCAGGGCCGCTGCAAGCCCTAATCTCTGCTTCATACCAAGGGAATACTTTTTCACCTTATCATCTATTCTATCTTTTAAATCAACAAGTTCAATTACTTCCTCTACATCCTTCTTAGAGATTTTTCTTATGGCTGCTATCTGCATTAAGTTTTGCCTTCCAGTTAAATATGTATATAACTCCGGGTTTTCTACTACGGCTCCAATATTACTTAGTGCCTTTTCTCTTTCTTTACCTATCTCATGTCCCATAATTGTTATCGTTCCTTTATTTGCAGCTATCAGTCCTACCATCATTCTAATAGTAGTTGTTTTACCTGCTCCATTTGGCCCTAAAAAACCAAATATCTCTCCTTCTTTTACTGAAAAACTGATCCCCTTTATAATTTCTCTTTTACCAAGATGCTTGTACACGTCTTTTACTTCTAAAACGTTCACTTTCTTCACTCCTTATTTACCTATTATATAATTCCAAGTCTTTGATAATTCGAAGGTTTTTACAGTAATCATAAAATCGCTGCCTTAATTCACATTTTAAGAAAAAACCTACATATTCATAGTATAAAATAAAGTCCTTGCCTTTCTATAAATTAAATATAAACAAAATATAAACTCTGCTAGGTAATTATGGAAGTAGATAAAGTTATAAAGTTGTTTGAAATCAAGTATGAAATAGCGACAAATGTTCTTGAAGTCATGTTTATCATGAATATCTGCTTTATTTTTGTATTTTACTGTGATTTTTAGTGTGTTTTTATACTTGTAATACCCAAACAGTAAGCATTTAAGCATTTTAAATAAATATCAAAAAATATAAAAACCCAGTAACCATTACAGTTACTGGGTTTGATGTGGTGCGACAGATAGGATTCGAACCTACGACCAACTGGTTCGTAGTGTGCTACTCAGGTTATTTTAACTTTTAGTAAGCTTTACTAAACCCTTGTATATCAACGTTTATATATTATTATCTTTTAGTACTCTATGGCAAAATCAAGTGATTTTTAGTGAGAATAAACACCAATAATATTTAAAAGGACAACCTGCTGATTACGAATCAGAAATTTTACTTATTCTATTTAATTTTTCTTGATACATTGCTATCATAGAAACCTTCAAATTCATTATTATCTTTTACTATATTATCTTCTAGTTTTTTCTTTTTAGGTTTGTTTATCTCACTGATTTTTACCTGTTCAATATACTCCTCTGTAAATTCATAGCCAAGTAGTTCTAAGTCCTTAATAGCTCCAAGTGGTGTGAGAGCAAAATGCTTTTTATAGCCTTTTACAATATTTTCACCTGTATAGGCTGATATCCATATCTTTGCAAGCTGTAACCTTTTAATTCTTGGTGGAGTTTTCTTTAAAGCCATTACTAAATACCTTTCCCATTCCTTAACTATTCGCCATTCTATAATTACATTATCGTACTTGTTATATACTTCTGATTTCTACTAGTAGGTTTTTCAGGTATAGTCATTATTAACTTCTTTTCATCCAGTAATGGCTTAAGATACATTTTTTCAAAATGATTTAGATTCTTCAATCCTAAATACTCTGCGATCTCTTTTTTACTTTTAGATGACTTACAAAATATCAATATTTCTTGCAATCTATCTTCAGCCTCATCTTGGGTATTTATCTTGGGTGGTGCAACATTAACTTCATGATTTAGAACATAATAGGTCCCACTTCCAATGCCATTTGATTTTATAGCACCTTTCTTAATAAGCCTCTTTATTTCTAAAAATGCTTTATCTCTATTAATATTATTGAGTCTCTGATACTCACCATTGGTTATTTTTTTGTTTCTTTTTACAAAGGTTAACGCAAGTGCTTCATTCTCCGTTAATTCTAATTCAAAACCTCTAAGCCATTGCAAATCTTACTTAGTCATAAGATTATGATTCTTAAATGTAACCCAGAAGTCTCCTCTTCTTTCTTCAAACATTCTTATCTGAATATATGAACCTTCCGTATAACTACTATAATCTCTATGAACCAATGCATTAAGCACGGCTTCCCTAATTGCAAGGGCACATCAAACCATTGATGTGACTGCATTTGTTTCAATGCGACAGATAGCATTCGAACCTACGGCCAATTGGTTCGTAGTGGTGTTCTCTTTAAAGGCATTACTGAGTGCTATTCCCAGCCCTAGACTATTCTCCATTAATTCTCCGTTTTTCTCCGTTAATTCTCCGTTTTTATATATTTACTTCCTCTGCCCTTACCTATTAACTTTATTAAATATTCCTCAACCATCTTCTTTAATGTATATTGAGATTGGGAGTCTTCATAAATACATAATTCTTGAACTATCCTATTTGTGATGAAACCCTCTTTCTCTATATATTCAATAATCATTCTTTTAGCTCTTATATAATCTACGGTTTTGTCTTTAATATACCCTGTTTTTTCACCAAATGCACCATACACCTTTTGAGTGAATATAAACTTTCTATTATTTCTTTCTAAATATCCACTTTCAGCCAATTCATTTAATATGTTTCTAGTATCCATATCTTCTAATTGTACAAGTTTGGTAGCTTCCAATATGTTTAGACTCCTATTCTCTTTTAAATAATGCAAGATCATAACTTCTACAGTATTAAATATCTTCTGCTTTGTTTCTTGTTCCTCTAATATAAATCTAACAAATTGCTTATCTTCAAGTGTATTCCTTAAGGTAAGCCTTACTGCATCACTATAGACGGTATATACAGGCATATGTTTTCCGAGTGCCAGCATATCTCTAAAAATAATATCTACACCCTGACCAGCCCTTTGAACATACTTAAACTGCTGCAAGTTTTCTGCTATAAGCTTATTACGTGGTACTGATGGGTGGGTTATTATATTTTCAGTAGTTATTCCTTGAGGAAATCCACCAGGGTTCTCTATAACTAATCTATTATGATAATGCTTAACATAAATAGCACCATTGCTAGTATAGTCTCTGTGCGAAATTGCATTCAATAAAGCTTCCTGAAAAATGTGTTTTGGGTAATCCTTAACTTCCATTCTAAATAGACCAACCTGTATATTAACTATAGTGTTAGAATCTTCTATTATCTGTGTAAGCCTATCTAATGTAGATAGAATCGTTGTTCTTAAATCTAATCTCTTATCATACTCTGTAGTATTCTTTTCATTATAATGAAGGTATATAACCTCTGACTGGGGAAGATACGCTTTAATAGAGTCATCTTTACCTACAAATAATAGGCCTGCTATAGTTAACTTTATTATTCCATCTATATTAACAGTTAGGCCTAAATCATTTAGAAATGCTTTATCCTGCAAATTAACTAATGTTGACTCAGGGTCCCTGCTTCTTAACCTTTCCTTTAATTTATAAACCTCTAAACTATTAATATCATTTTCTGATGTTTCAGCTAAACCTAAGGTTGAGAAGTCTTTTGTAGTTTTAGTCACTTCATTTAAATGATATTCA
>JACMJL010000143.1 GCA_014380625.1 Clostridiaceae bacterium | reverse complement strand
TATTTATTTACATATTCAAGAAAGCATTGTAAAATTTATATATATTTTTACATTTATTGATTAGAACTGACCAACTTGCCCTTAATATGCAATTATAAGCTTAATTTCCATGTAAAAAAATGCCTTTGGCTAGTAAACCATTATCTAGTTTACTGCTCAAAGGCAACTTAACTGTTAGCTATAAGGATAGATTTTAAAATTCTTTTAAAGCAATTTTAAAAATTTTATAAAAATTTATAAAACTTTCTAAAATATTAAGTTATAATAGAGTGTACTTCATTTTTTTATTTATGGGTATAATGGTAAATAGTGAAGATCGCAAAGGAGAAAATAATGTTTATATTTTTAAATGAGAATAAAATAAAAGATGCTGTAGGCACTGCTGTTTTTAATAGAGGTCTGGATATATACCTTAGAAATAAGGTTAAACCACTTGTTATTGATGTCATGACTAGTAATGAGATGCTTATTTCTTCTACAGTAGAATCTTCTTATGGAAATGGCTATTATTTAATTAAAATTTATAAAACTAAAAATACTAACACGGGCATCGGAAGCTGCTCTTGCCAAGCTTTTAAAGACTTTAAAAAGTGTAAGCACTTAGTTGCTGCTTCTATTAAATATATTCGAGAATCTTCAAGCAGCGATGGTTCTAGTATTCGTAATAGGCTTACTGGTTTAAGGATTGTTAAGGATGTTGGAGAAGAGTTATTGCAGTTCTATAAAGATACAGGGGATAACGCTAACGGCATAAAGACCAAACTTAATCTTGAGGTTAAACTTGTGATAGAAAATATTCGTTCTTGGAGCTACTCCTTAGAACTAAAGATTGGTGCTACAAAATTATATGTAATAAAAAACGTGAGAGAATTTTTAGAGTTATTAAAAAACAAACATAAAACCATGGAATTTGGTAAGGGCTTTATATTAGACTTGAATGAACAATACTTTTCTACTGAAGATGAGAGGATTTTAGAATTCTTACAGGAAATTCATGAAACTACTGAGTTACTATCTTCAAGTTATACTTACTACGGTTCAGTAACCGCATTGTTATCCGGGAAAAAGGCTAATTTAACAGAACTTCAGCTCATGAAATTAATAAGTATAATGCAAGATAAATTTATCAACCTGAAGTTTCTTGATACAGACTATCCCAATCTCCCTATTTACGCCAAATCACTGCCTTTGAACTTCTCTTTGGATTTAGAGAATAATATAATAAAACTAACTCAGCTTGGGACCTTACCGGAAGCTATCAACGAAAGAAAAAGTGTGTTTTTATATGAAAATGCTATATATATGCCCTCAAGTGATGAAATAAATGCCCTAGCTCCGCTGTTAAAGGTGTTGACAGATAAAAATAACAATTCCATTTCCTTTAACAAAAGTCAAAGTAATGACGTGGCAACCTATCTTTTCCCTAAATTAAGAGCTATAAGTAATACCCTCTTAATTGATGACAACTTAAAAAGTATTATTAATGAAGAGCCCCTTAATATGAGTTTTTACTTAGACAAATTTCTAGATGATTTAACCTGTAATGTGAAATTTACTTATGGCGATATCACCTTTGATAGTATAAACAATAACTCCTCGGATGAAAACATTGTGGTTATTAGAGATATTGCTAAAGAATCAGAAGCAATAAACACGCTACAGATATTAGGTTTTAAAAAGTCTAACAATAACTATGTAATTTCTGACGAGGACCTAATAGCTGATTTTATTACTGAAGGAATTCCACTTTTAAATGATTTTGGAGACTTGTATTATTCGCAAGCCTTTAAAGATATTAAAATAGTACCTGCCTCTAGTTTTAAATCCTCTATAGCACTTAATAAATCTGACCTATTAGAGTTTGATTTTAATATTGACGGTGTAGAAAGGGAAGAGCTTAAAAATGTATTCAAAGCCGTAAAGGAAAGAAAGAAATATTATAGATTAAAAAATGGTAGCATTTTACCACTAGCAACTAAAGAACTTTCAGAAGTCTATGAACTTATGAATAACTTGGATATAGAAATTTCTAAATTATCAAAGGGTAACATTATTATTCCTAAATATGCTTCTCTTTATATTGATGAGAATCTACAAGGAAATAATTTAAGTTTTATTTCTAGGGATAAAAAATTTAGAGACCTAATAAATACTATAAAAGACATAAAAGATTCAGATTATGAAGCCCCAGCTTTATTAAATAATGTACTAAGGGGATATCAAAAAATAGGATTTAAGTGGTTTAAGACCCTTACTGCTTGTGGCTTTGGGGGGATTTTAGGAGATGAGATGGGGCTTGGAAAAACCCTTGAAGCTATATCCTTTATGGCCTCACAAATCCAAGAAAACACTAATATTAAAGATCCAATCCTTGTGGTTTGCCCCACCTCTTTAGTTTTTAACTGGATTAATGAAATTGAAAAGTTCGCTCCCTATTTAAAGACTTTAGCAGTGTCCGGAAATAAGAATGACAGAGTATCTCAAATAGATGAAATATTAGATTATGATGTAATAATTACCTCATATCCATTGCTAAGAAGGGATATTGAGGCTTACAAAGATATTACCTTTAGGTCTTGTTTTATAGATGAAGCCCAACACATTAAAAACCCTGCTTCACAAAACGCTCAAGCCGTAAAAGATATAAATTCCAACGTAAGGTTTGCCCTTACAGGAACACCCATTGAAAATTCTCTAACAGAACTATGGTCCATTTTTGATTTTATTATGCCTGGGTATTTAAAGAACCATTCTAAGTTTATGAAAAAATATGAAATTCCCATTATAAAAGACAAGGATGTAAAGGTACTTAAGGAATTAACGAAGCTTATAAAACCTTTTATCTTAAGACGGTTTAAAAAAGATGTAGTAAAAGAGTTACCGCCTAAAATAGAGCATAAAGTTGTGGTAGAAATGACTGTGGAACAGCGAAAATTATATGCTTCCTACGTAAACTCCTTTAAAGAAGAAATCAAAGAAGAAATCAAACAAAAGGGCTTAAATAAAAGTAAGTTTAAGATTTTATCTCTTTTAACTAGACTTAGACAGATTTGTTGTGATCCCTTAAGTTTTATTGATAATTACCAGGGAGGTAGTGGAAAACTACTAGCTTTAGAAGAAATCTTAGAGAACGCTATTTCTAGTAATCACAGAATACTATTATTTTCTCAATTCACTTCAGTACTAAGTAATATAAAAGTTTTATTAGATGAAATGTCCATAAAATATATGTATTTAGACGGAAGTGTTCCCTCTAGAAAAAGGATGGATATGGTTAATGATTTCAATGAGGGCAATGCGGAGGTATTTCTAATTTCTCTAAAAGCTGGTGGAACAGGCTTAAATCTAACAGGGGCTGATATGGTAATTCATTTTGACCCTTGGTGGAATCCAGCGGTAGAAGAGCAAGCAATTGATAGAGCCCACAGAATAGGCCAAACTAAAACTGTAGAAGTGATAAGGCTTATTGCAAAAGGTACTATTGAAGAAAAAATATTTGAGCTTCAAGAAAAGAAAAGGTTGATTGTTCATAGCATATTAGATGGAGAGGATCATGACGATGTATTCTTAAGAACTATGGGAGAAGATGAAATTCAAAATTTATTTAGCTAAACAAATAAAAAATGCGTGTACCTAAAGTACCGCATTTTTTTATTTTATTTTGTTAGGCTGTTAGTAACAGAACTGGCATTAGTTTGTCCTTGCACTATAGTCTGGATTAATTGGGTTAAGTCTTTATTAATATTTCTACTTGGGAAAAGACTATCTGATTTATCATCACTTCCTGTGGTACCGATACTTGAACTACTGCTGCTATCTTGAGCTGTCATAGACTGCATCATTTGTTGAAGTACCATTTGTTGAAGTTGCTGAGCCTTTTGAGATTGCAGGGATAAATTATCTAATCCATTAACTATATTATCCTTACTATCAGTGCCTGGAACACTTGTCCCAGTATTATTTAAAGTCTGATTCTGCGAATCGCTGACCATTTGCTTAAGTAAAGCTTCAAAACTTGAACTAGTATCCCCACTTGACTCATTACCTGAAACCACTGTTGTTCCTTGATTTCCCGCCTTGCCAATAAGTTGAACTAGCTGTGATATCTGATTAATCTCCAAAGCAATTCCTCCTTTGTCTAACAAATGTGTTTATAATTTATTCTACACTTTATAAAAATAATTATCTACATTTTTTATAATTATAAAATAAATTTCATATATTTACTGAATTTTATAAATATATGAAAGGAATTACAATATATTTATAGAATATAGTATTGTTATAATATTTATTTAGGAGGCTATTCATGGAAAACAACAATTTATCTATCAAAGAAAATTCTGAGCTTAGAAGGGACGCAAGGGAACAGCTAAGAGGAAATTGGCTCACTGCGGTATTATTATGCGTTATCTACACTATTGTTAGCGGAATATTAGGTCAAATTCCTTATCTCGGCTATCCTCTAACAATGCTTATAGCAGGACCCTTTATGCTAGGACTTGTTTCCTGTTTCATGCATCTAGTAAGACATGAACCTTTTATGTTTGAAAACCTTTTTGACGGTTTTAAAAAATTTGTTCCTGCACTATTATTACAAATAATAATGTCAATCTTCATATTTCTTTGGTCATTACTTTTAATAGTACCTGGGGTAATTGCTGCACTATCCTATAGTATGTCCTTTTACATACTAAATGATAATTCTGAGATGAGTGCTATGGAAGCACTAAGTGCCAGCAAAGAAATGATGATGGGCTACAAATCAAAACTATTCATGATGATGTTACTTTTTGCAGGTCTTTCAATTTTAAGTGTAATCACTTGCTTCATAGGTATGTTATGGATTACACCGTACATGCAAACTTCTATGGCAAACTTCTATCAAAACTTAAAAGAAAACCAAAAGACTCTATAATTAGTAACTTACCCGCTAAAGAAAGGAGGGGCTCAAAATGGTTTATTAATCATTTTGGGCCTCTCCTTTACTTATTTATAATTCATTAATGAAACTTTGCCATTCTTTTAATATTCCCAAGGCTTCAAACTTATTGGTAAAATGAATTTTCAGTTCTTGTCTGAGGTATGAATAATCTTCCATATTGTTTTTTCGTTCATAATAATCTCTTAAAAGTCCACTTTCTTCTTTGGACATATAGTAGCTAAAATTCTCATTTACCTTCTGTAGGTTTTCCAAAGTAATAGGTCTTGTTTTGTTTATCTCAACTACGACAATGGTGGAGGCTAAATAATCTCCCACCCTTTTACGTTCTTTGGAGAAAAAAATAAGTACTACTCCGATACCATACATATCAATAAATAGTCTAAATAGATTTCTAATTGCTGAGTGCTTAAGCGTTAAAGACTGTCCATTTTTTCTAATAGTTCTTAACTTTAAAGCCTTTTTTCCTATTGTTTGACCATTCATGCTTAGTTCCATTACAATGTAATAACCATAGACAATAAGAATTAAAATAATTAGTGAACCTCCAATAATCCAACCATTATAATTCACCCAAAAGTCATCTGCAAAAGAAAATATAAGTAATATACCAATAGCTAGTGGGAGAATAAGTACTCCTTGTATTACAGTATCAATAACTGCTGCTGCCACTCTTGAAGCAATCTCAGCTAGTACATATTCTACCTCTATATTCTCAGGGGTTGTAATTTTCATTTTTTTCATGATATCACTCCTGCTCCATAATAAATTTTACTATATATACACATTTATACCCAAATCTGATAAAATATAAAAGAGGTGAAAATATTGAAAGAAGAACGATTTATTGAAATAAATTCAAATCTTTGGAAAGAACTTGAGAACCTGTATTCATTTATTAATAAAAAAGGCCTTAAAGCTCTTTCCTCTATGCAAGTAAAACAATTTTTACATATCTTCAGACAGTGTAGCCATCATTTAGCCTATGCTAGAACCCACTATGCCAATAGCAGTGTGGTTATATATTTGAATTCGCTAATTGGAAAGTGTCATAGTCATGTTTACGCTGTTAAAAAGATTTCACAAGGGGATTTTGTTAGATACCTTGCCTATGAATTCCCAAAACTCCTAAAGGAATATAAATGGTATGTCCTCGCATCCTTTGGATTCTTTGTCATAGGCTTTGTAGTAAGTCTTTTACTAGTTTTATTAGATACAAATACTGCCAGTATGTTCTTGCCCCAAAACTTGATTGCTGGGGTAAAAAGCGGACAATCGGGTGGTGGACAATGGAACTACCCTCTTATGTCAAGCACTATAATGGTTAACAATATTACGGTGTCCCTGAAGGCTTTTGCCCTAGGTATTACTCTAGGAATTGGCACTATTTATGTATTGTTTTTTAACGGCACTATGCTAGGTTCACTAACTGCACTGATTTATCTTTATGGTAAACCCCTTAACTTCTGGTCTCTTATACTTCCTCATGGACTAATAGAGCTTACAGCAATTTTTATCTCTGGTGCTTCAGGCTTAATTATAGCGAGATACATTCTTTTACCTGGAGAATACACCCGTAAATCTGCATTAATTGCAGGAGCTAAAAAAGCTGTATCTTTAATAATGGGTGTTGTGTTTATGCTAATAATAGCCGCAATTATAGAAGGTTTCTTTACTCCTCTAAATATCTTTCCAGAGGTAAAACTTTTCTTTGCTGCAATAACCGGAATAATTTTAATTGTATACTTCTCAATTCCATATATAGTGAAAAGATAATACTTTAAAGAAGTTACACCTAATGGTTTAACTTCTTTATTTTCGTCAAGCTCCCTTACATGTAGTTCTGGTTCTTAACTTGAATATATTTATTTATTACATTAAGTTCAAGCTTTTCAGCTGCACATTCAAGGCAAAGTACACCCTTTCGATTTAACAGATTTATAATTTTGTGTCGTTCATCTAATAACTCTAGAGCAACGCCCTTGTTAAATAAATCATCTACCTTTTTTATCTTAAGCAAACTTATCTCTTCTATACTTTCATTTTTAATTAGCATTATTATCACCATGTTATTTTTTGAGATAACTGGTAATACCTTCAACATATTTTCAGCCTCTTCCACAGTATCAAAGTCAGTAAAAAGAAATATAATACTTCTGTGTCTCTCCATCTTCTTAAAGTGAAAAAAACAATCATCATAGTTAGAGGTTTCATTATTGAAATCAATATGATACAGTGACTCTAAGATTTTAGTTCTATGACCAGCACCTTTTCCAGGCATCACCATATTGCTAACCTCGGTATTAAAGAGAAGTAGTGCTGATTGATCTCCATTTTGATTTACTATATCAGATAGAACTAAAGCAGTATTAACCACCATGTCCAGCTTTCTGTAACCCCTTACCGTATAGCTCATAGGTCTGCCTGTATCAATAAACATATACACATGCTGATTTTTTTCTGGTTCATACTGATTTACAATTGGTTTATTGCCCCTAGCTGTAGCCTTCCAATTAATCCGTCTATATTCATCTCCAGATACATACTCTCTAAGACTTTCAAAAGCAGTACCTTTTCCTAGCATTTTCAAACTTTTCTGTCCCTGGTTAAGCATCCTATTATTACAAATACTTAATCTGTATTTCTTAAGATTCTTCAAATTAGGGTACACCTTGTATTCTCGATCTAGCTTCACCTTGTATTCTTTTTTGCATAACTTCAGTTTTCCTTCATATTTAAAATGCAAGTTTTTAAAGGTAAAGGCTCCTCTTTTAGTAGGCACCACAAAATACTGAAAAATCTTTTTTTCGCTGGGTAAAATTTCACCCTTCATAAGCTTATTTTCAGTTGAAAAGTGAAAGTCTGGAATCTCATCCTTAAGTTCTAAAAGCAGTTTGTAATTGCTTTTGTTATACACCTCAAAACTTATTGCTTCCTTTTCATATATGGATAATTTATCTTCTCCACAACGTTCAATTATTAAGTCACTTTGTTCTATAGAAATGAAATAGTCTATTATTAATAGGGTAGCACATATTAGATTATAGATAATAAATATTGTAAGAGAAATATGCACTAGCGCTGCTAAAACCAGAAATAACAGACCAAGTGATAAAAGATATATAAAACGTCTAGTAATACTCAAGCATATCGCTCCTCTCTACCTAGGTACCTTCACTTTTGAAAGTATATCTGCCAGTACCTGTTCCGTCTTAACACCCTCAAGCTCTAGCTCTGGCCTAAGAGTTATTCTATGTCTCAATGTTGGTATGGCCATTTTTTTAACATCCTCAGGTATTACATAGTCTCTTCCTAAGTAAGCTGCATAGGCCTTGGAACATTGAAGTAGTGCAATTGAACCTCTTAGAGAACTACCTATATCTATAATAGGATTATTCCTGGTCTCCGAGACAATATTAACAATATATTCAACTAAAGCTTCATCAACCTTAACAGCTTGCGCTTCTTGGCGAACTCTGACAATATCTTCAGCAGTACACACAGCCTGTATATTACACTTATCCAAATCTATACTAGAGAAGCCTTCATTATGTCTTTTTAGCACTTCTTTTTCTGCTACTAAAGAGGGATAATCAATAATAATCTTCATCAAAAATCTATCCACAAGAGCCTCTGGCAAGGGGTAAGTACCTTCATACTCTAAAGGATTTTGCGTTGCAAATACCATATAAGGTACAGCAAGAGGAATCATCTCTCCATCTATAGATACAGTATTCTCACCCATAGCTTCTAAAAGTCCTGCTTGGGTTTTAGGAGGAGTACGGTTTATTTCATCTGCCAAAAGAAAATTAGTGAAAATAGGTCCTTTTTTTAATTCGAACTCTCTAGTTTGCATATTAAATATCTTAGTACCAGTTACATCTGCTGGCATTAAGTCTGGTGTGAACTGAATCCTTTTAAAATCTATTGATAGTGTTCTAGCTAGTGCTTTTACCATTAAAGTTTTTGCAAGCCCAGGTACACCCTCTAGCAAGACATGGCCCCCACTAATTAAACTTATCAAAGACTGTTCTATTAATTCATCCTGTTCTACAATAACCTTTTTCAATTCAATATTTATTTTTTCCATAAGACCTTTTACTGAGTTTTCTTCAAGTTTTTCCAATTTATATCTCTCCTCTTTTTCAAAATATCCTTTAATTGTTCAATGGAACTTATCATTTCAACATACTTTTTTCTTTTAACCCTTGTGTTTTTATTCTCCATAAATTCGTAGACCTTTTTTGCCTTACTCAAGGCTGGCAAATTCTCTTTTTCCCAATATTCTACTAAATTCTCACTAGAAAATCTTATCTCCCTTAATAAGCTTTTATAATAGTTTTGGGCAATTAAATCCCAGCACTTTACTACTCTATATAAGGATGCAGTTGAGTATAGATATTCATTTTCGTCCCTTTCAACCTCATCGTATAAGGGTAGGGCTTTTCCAAACCTTTTCCCCTTGTAGTAGAAAAAAGCTATTCCAATCAATACAACTTGATAAATAATAAACTTACCTTCTATAGGAATAAAGTCCCATAAACTTTTCTCTTCAATTTCAGAGAATAAATAACCTTCTGCAAAACAAATATTCCGATATGGTTTACTACAAATTTCATTTAGTAGTTCATAGGCATTACTAGTGTTACTCATAAGGGTCTTATTTGTAATATAGGAGGGTTGCTCCACGATTATTATGCCTTTATTCATATGATATATCTTCATATTTCCTTTGATCTCCGGGGTGAGACTAACCTTAAAAAGCGACAGATTATCACTTGAAAGATAAACTAAAATACCACCTTTATTTACCCAATCCTCTACTTCAACACTGTTAATATCAAAGTTCTTACTCTGTACCACAATCTGTATATCTTTAGTACTAGCTTCCTCAATAGGCTTTAAGGTTTTTTCTACTGGGAGTTTCAATTCTCGTAAGGTTTTATAGAAGACGCTTAAGCCTCCACCTGAATTATTTTCTACAGTTGGATTATTACCTTGCATTGTAGTTGATATATAAAAAGCAAAGGTGAGAAAAATAATAACTAAAATAACAAGTATAACTAAATCACTTCTAATTTTTGTTTTAATGATGAATCACCTCATTCCAAATAAGGCCTATGTTATTTTTCCAAATTAAATATAATTCAGAATTCCATACCTTATGTCCGTACCAACTAGCGTTAAAATCATTTATCAGGCATTTAAAAAGCACTAATTGAGAAAAGTTATTTTTCTTTAAATAATTATAAATTTCTTCATTTGTTTTAGTTTCATCTAAGTAAAGAAGATTTTTCTCATGCATTAAAAGCAATAATGCAATGAAATCAAACCGTATAGCCTGTCTATAATCTTCTACCTTGGCAAAGCCTTCTGCTTTTAGTCTTAAGCTATTAGGCGTAGTCCTATCATCAATTTTTTCTCCAAGAATTTCTTTAATTCTTGATTTACTTTCAAAGGTTTTACTAAACTTTACAACTATTAAGATCACTATTGTAATTATTGCTAAAAGCCCAATTATAATAAATATTGTTGATAAGGTTTCTGATATAGAGCCTGCGGTAGCTATATTAGAAAAAATCTTCTTTAATATGTTCATCAGACCTGTGGCTATGTACTCCTTAATCATTTGAATATAATCCTGTACTCCTAGTTTTAAACCCTTATATTCAGGGTGCTTAAGAATCTTGTGTACAGCATCTTCAAACTCTGGTCTAGAGGGATTTATTAAACTCAATACTATCATTTAACTGCTCCCTTTCTTGATTTTTTTGTATTTCCTTTAACCTCAGTACCATATCATACCCTTCTTTTTTAAATCTCTGATTATAGTATAAAAGGGATATCATAATAGTTGCTACAGGAGAAATTATACACCAGGATATAAGAGTAAAAGGCAAATTAGAATAAGTGTAAGCCATTGCTAAAAACGTGCCATAACTTTGCTCCACATTTAAAGCCTTCAAAATCATAAACAATATGCTAATTACTAATCCCAGAAAACTCATTATAGAATATTGTATTGCATAGATTGATGCTCCAAACAAAATAAGACATACATATACCCGCCAAAAGTTATGTTTAACCAAAGTAAAACTACGTTTTACTGAGCTTATAACACCTTTTTTTTCTATAGTTAATGCATGTAGCGAAAAACAAAACAAAGTTACATAGCCTATAATCACTGCAAGAACTGATAATACTAATACTATATAGATGATTACAAATAAAATTATCCCAGCTAAATTACCGTCCATAAGCACCGCGTATGATTGAAACCCCTTATAAAGAAAATAAATAATAGCCGAAAAAACTGCAATAGCTGGAAGCATGAATATCAAAGCAATGATTGTAATCCCAAGAACTTTAATAATGCTTTTAAATGATGCGCCTACGGCTGCACTTGCATAAATCCTTTCTTCAAAGAATTCCTGACTTGCAATCTTAATGACCCCAATATTAATAGTAAGACTTACAGCAACTACAATAACACACAATATAATAACCATAACAATTATAAATGTAATATTTTCAAAGATGCCTACAGCAAATGCTGCAAAAATACCTCCTACTAACATTAAAATGAACAATCCTAAAAACATTACAACCCCGTAACCAATTGAAAACATAATTATGGTAGTTACATACTTTTTTAAAATATCAATAGATCTATCCATCATTTCCCCAAGATTCATTACCCCCATACCAAAACTCCTTCTCTCCAATTTTACAATTAATTTTTAATACTACTAAAATTTGTATATATACAGATTAATCTGTACTACCCCTATCTGTCAAGCTTTAGTGGTGACCTTTACTGGTGACAGGCTCATGAGTTATGAGTTATTATTGATATAAAAATGGGCAGTACCTAGTACTACCCAACTTATTTTTATTTGCCCATATTATTTCCTTATATTATTTGCCCATATTATAAACGTCCATTCCTAGAGTAGCAGTTTCAAAACCCAGTCTCATAGTCACTCCTACCAAAGCACTTACAGTATCAAGTGTGGTTATCACATCAATGTTTTTCTCTATGGCTGCTCTCCTTATGATAAATCCATCTCTATGAGAATCATTTCCCTTTGTAGGTGTATTTATAACAAGATCTACTTCTCTATCCTTAATTACATTGAGAATATTTGGTTCCTTTTCATTGAGTTTTCTTACTGCCTTTGCTTTTAACCCATTTTTAATAAGGTATTCTGCGGTTCCCTTAGTTGAAATAAAGCTATAGCCTAATGAACCAAGTTGTTTTGCTATCTCAATAAATTCTTCTTTATCGTGGTCATTTATTGTTGCTAGTACAACACCCTTTTTCTTTTCAAGTTGCATTCCAGCTGCTATAAAACCTTTATACAAAGCTTCATCTGCAGTTCTACCTATTCCTAAAACCTCCCCAGTAGATCTCATTTCAGGTCCTAAGGAAATCTCAACGCCTGGAAGTTTTTGAGTGGAAAATACAGGTACCTTTACCGCTACAAGTTTAGGTTCTTGGTAGATATTAATGCCAAAACCTAAGTCTTTTAACTTGGCACCAAGCATAACCCTTGTTGCAAGTTCAACTATTGGAACTCCGCTTACCTTAGAAATATACGGTACTGTTCTGCTAGCCCTTGGATTAACTTCTATTACATAAAGCTCCTCCTTATACTCAATAAACTGTATATTTATCATTCCCTTTATTCCTATACTCTTTGCAAGAAGTTTTGTATATTCTAGAATCTTAGTCTTTATTAAGTCAGTTACATTCTGGGTTGGATACAATGTAATACTATCTCCTGAATGAATTCCTGCTCTTTCTAAATGCTCCATTATTCCTGGGATAAGTACATCCTCTCCGTCACAAATGGCGTCAACCTCAAGCTCCATGCCCATTAGGTATTTATCGATAAGTACAGGATTTTTCTTATCCTTCTCAAATGCATTTTTCAAATAGAACTTAAGTTCCACTTCATTAAAAGTTATTTCCATACCCTGTCCGCCGATTACGAAGGAGGGTCTTACTAGCACTGGATATCCAAGTTTTTCTGCCTCCTTCAAACCTTCTTGAAGATTACGCACTGCTTTTCCCTTAGGCCTTTTTATATTATGCTCCTCAAGTAAGGCATCAAACTTCTCTCTATCCTCCGCCAGATCTATTTGGTCAGAGCTCGTTCCCAGTATTTCAATATTTTTTTCTTTAAGAAATTTAGCTAATTTTATTGCTGTTTGCCCACCAAATTGAAGTATTACTCCAAAGGGTTTTTCCTTATCTATTATATTTAAAACGTCCTCTTCCGTAATAGGCTCAAAATAAAGCCTATCTGATATATCAAAATCCGTACTTACGGTTTCAGGGTTATTATTTATAATTATTGTCTCTATTTCCATCTTCCTAAGTGCCTTTACTGCTTGAACAGAGGCGTAATCAAACTCAATTCCTTGACCT
The DNA here is from genome assembly GCA_014380625.1 of Clostridiaceae bacterium. Taxonomy (GTDB): domain Bacteria; phylum Bacillota; class Clostridia; order Clostridiales; family Clostridiaceae; genus JACMJL01. The sequence goes on along the minus strand of JACMJL010000143.1, from coordinate 5,369 downwards.
ATCCTTATAGGACCAGACCCTATTACTATTATTTTTTTTCTATCACTAATTTCTACCTCATCAAATTGATTATAAGTTGAATAATAATAGGGGGTAATTGCCTCAAATTCTCCCGCACAAGTATCTACCATATTGTATACAGGATAAATGTTAAAGGATTTTCTAAGTTTATATATCTCATTAGGACTAACCTTTAAAAGATCGCCGATGCCCTTATCAGCAAAACCCATCCTTTTTAAATCATATAAATATTCTTTTGATATTTTATCCACAGTTAATTTTTTTAATTCCTCTTCTTTATCCACAATGTTCTTTATTTTGTTGACAAAAAACAAATCTATTCCTGTTATCTGTGCTATCATTTCCATTCTATAGTTTCTTCTTATCATTTCAGCAAGTGCAAACATTCTCTCATCATCAGGTGCCATAACTAAGGCTTTTAGTTTTTCCAGACTAAATTTTTTCATTTTCTTATGTTCTAAAGTATACTTTCCCAGTTCTAAAGAACGGATACCTTTCAAAAATGCTGCTTCAAAGTTGCTACCGATAGCCATTATCTCCCCCGTGGCCATCATTTTAGTTCCAAGCTCTCTATCCGCTCCATAGAACTTATCAAAGGGCCACTTCGGTATCTTAATCACTACATAATCAAGAGAAGGTTCAAAGCAAGCATAGGTTTCCTTTGTCACTGCATTTCTAATTTCATCTAGCCCATACCCTAAGGCTAACTTAGCTGACACCCTGGCAATGGGGTAACCAGTTGCTTTAGAGGCTAGCGCTGAGGACCTACTAACTCTAGGGTTTATCTCTATAACTCCATAATCAAAATTATTAGGATTTAAAGCAAATTGAACATTACAACCGCCCTCAATTCCAATATGGTTTATTATATCTATAGATGCACTTCTTAACATCTGATATTCCTTATCTGATAAGGTTTGACTTGGTGCAACTACTATACTGTCTCCAGTATGAATTCCCACTGGATCTACGTTTTCCATATTACAAACAGTTATACAATTTCCAAAGCAATCCCTCATTACTTCATATTCAACTTCCTTCCAGCCCTTGACACTCTTTTCCACAAGTACTTGACCAATGGTACTAAGTTGAAGTCCTTGGCCTAGTATTATTTCAAGTTCTTCCTCATTATCAGCAATACCTCCGCCTGAACCACCCAACGTATAAGCCGGTCTTACAATTACAGGATAGCCTACCTTACTACTCCAGGCTTTTCCACCTTCCATATCAGTTATAACTTCACTTTCGATACAAGGTTGACCTATCTTTTGCATCTCATCTCTGAAAAGTTCTCTATCTTCACCCTTTTTAATTGACTCAATAGAGGTTCCAATTACTTTAACTTTGTATTTATCTAAAATACCCTTATCGAATAACTCTACTGCTAAATTAAGTCCAGTTTGGCCACCAACTCCAGCCAAAAGGCTGTCTGGTCTTTCTTTAGCAATTACCGTTTCCACAAATTCTAAAGTTAGGGGCTCAATGTATATTTTATGAGCTACTTCTTTATCTGTCATAATTGTAGCAGGATTACTATTTATTAAGATAACCTCCACGCCTTCTTCTTTAAGTGCTTCACAGGCCTGGGTTCCGGAATAATCAAATTCAGCTGCTTGGCCGATTACTATTGGGCCAGAACCAATTACTAAAACCTTTTTTATTTCTTTATTTAATGGCATTACAGCACCTCCAAAAATTTATCAAAAATATAATTTACATCTCTTGGTCCAGGACTGGCTTCAGGATGGAACTGAACACTATATATTGGCAAGGTATTATGTCTCATGCCTTCCACCGTTCCATCATTCATACTAACATGAGTGGCCACTGTTGAAGCAGGCAACTGCTCTACAAAGTAACCATGATTTTGGGAGGTTATATAAACTCTATTTTCTTCTAAATCCTTAACTGGATGATTACAGCCTCTATGGCCAAACTTTAGTTTTGCTGTCTTTCCACCAAGCGCCAGAGCCAGAAGCTGATGTCCAAGGCAAATACCAACTATTGGCTTCTTTAAGGCAAGTGCCTTTATATTTTGAATTATATCCTTCAGATCTTCTGGATCTCCTGGTCCATTAGATAAAAATATTAGGTCTGGATTCACTGCTAAAATCTCTTCATAAGATGTGCTAGCTGGAAATACTGTAATCTTACAGCCCCTTTGCTTAAAAGAGTGTAATATATTAGCTTTTATTCCAAAGTCCATAACTGCCACATGTTTTCCCGGTCCTTCTATTGTATATGGGGCTTCAGTTGTAACCTGCTTTACAGCATCCACATTACTAAACCCATCAAACTTCTCCTTTATAGCTTTATCGGTTAATTCCTCAAGAGTTATAATACCCTTCATGGTACCACTATTTCTAAGCACCTTCGTCAGTGCTCTTGTATCAACTTTTTCTAAAGCCATTATTTTATTATTCTTTAAATAATCTTCTAACTTAATTTCACATCTGAAATTACTTGGATAATCACAGCATTCTCTAACTATAAAACCTTTAACCTTAGGCCCCTTAGATTCAATATCTTGAAGATTTAAACCATAGTTACCTATAAGAGGATAAGTCATAGTTACTATTTGACCAAAATAAGAGGGATCTGTTAACACCTCTTGATACCCTGTCATTCCAGTATTAAAAACAACTTCTCCCACAGTTTCTTCTAAATATCCAAAAGCCCTTCCCTGAAAGACCATTCCATTCTCTAAAATTAATTTTGCATTCATTAATATAAACCTCCTAAAACATAAAATAAACGGATAGCAAAGAGAATAATAAAAATTCTACTCTCTTCGCTATCCGTTATATATCCCGGGGTTAATATTCAACTTTTCCATAAAATTATGTTTAACACAAAAAAATATAGTCATGCTACATTTCCCCTTTCTGGCCTCACAGGACCAATTTAAAAGTGTATTTTTATAAATTTTAATGCATTATGATACAAATGTCAAGTTGTACTATTATTTTACCTGTACTTCGAGTTTATACTTTATTTATATTTTGTTTGTAAAAATGCAATACACTCCATTTATAATGGAATTAGTATTTAACCATAATTTTATTAAAAGAGGGTGTTCTTATGAGAAAGCTATCATATATTATTATAATTATATTTTTAATAGTAGTTTCCATTAACTTCATGACAACATTTAACAAAGATAATAACCCCAGTTCAATGGCTTCAGATAATTCTAACAGTTCACAACTACAGTCCATACCTACTGCTGGTACCTTTCCCCTAAATAGTGCTATATATAATTATCTAAATAGTAGTCCAAGCAGGCTTCAAATATATAACAATGCCATAGCTTTAAATAACGGAGATTCTGCAAATACTTGTGTGTATTTTATTAGTGAAGTTTTAAGGCAAACTGGTTTTAATGTTCCTAAATCTGTATGTAATACTACTGAATTGATTTCTTTAATAAAACAAGAAAAATTAACTATTATAAAAGACTACACTCAATTAAAGCCAGGTGATATCTGCTTTACAACTGATTCAAATTTAAATGCAAATGGTACCCCTTCCCATACCTATGTTTTTATGAGTTGGGTGAAAAAGGGTAAATATGACTTTGCATATATCTGTGACAATCAAGCTAAAGATTATAATAATAAAATATACCATGTTCGTAATATTAGTGTTAATTATAAAATTGACGGTAAGGATAAAGACCCTTTTAGCTTTCTTGTTAGAAAATCATAAGAGACTGTTTCAAAATAAAATTAATTATTTTGAGACAGTCCCTTTATATTAAACTTCTTTAACTATTTCATCATAGCCTCTTCTATATGATCTTGGGTAAAGTGTTTTTGTTTCATCTAAATGACCAAGTGCAATTAGCATAACTACTGTTTTATTTTCTTCAAGCTCAAATTCTTTCCTTACCCCTTCAAAATCCATGCCACTCATAGCATGAGAGTCTACTCCAAAGCTCTTAGCTGCATACATTATAGACATTGCAAGAAGCCCTGCATTACTTTCAGCAAATTTTAATTTATTTTCCTCTGATGTACCATATAAACCAAATGCCATGCCTTGTGTTCCTGCTAATTTATCTTTATCTCCGCCAAGTAACTTTAGCATATCCTGCCATGTAGGGTTTGATTCATCATATCCTGTTTTATTACCTACTATTATTAAAGTAACTGGAGCCTCTAATATTTTAGGCTGACCTGCAAATTTATGCAATCTTTCTTTGCCTTCTTTAGATTTTACTGCTATAACTTCCCAAGGCTGAAGATTAAAGGCCGATGGAGCTAATACTGCAAGATTAATTATATCCTTAAGTAGTCCATCCTCTACTCCCTTATTTATATCGAAAAAATTTATAGATCTTCTGTCTTCAAAAACTTCTTTTAAACTCATTTAAATTCACTCCTTAATTTTGTTTTATTATTAATTACTAATTATTATCACTTACTTTATATTAGTATTATACTAATAGTTCATTACTTATGTCAAGTATGTATTTAAAATATTTTTTTTTAATTTATTGTAAAATATTAAATAGATATGATAAAAATAAAGGTGTTAAAAAAATTGACGAACAGATTAGAGAGCCAATTCAGCTATCTCCAGATTGCAATAAAGTAGCTTATTCAAAGCTTAACGGAAAAAGCATTGATAATTTAACTACTTCAGATTTGTATATCTATGAAACTGGAAAAAAGAGCATTAAAATTCTAGAAAATTGTTTTCCACAATACCAATACAATTTCAGCTGGGAAACTAATGGAGTAGCTTATACAGAAGTTGATGGCGAAACTAATACTTTCAAGCTTTATATTAAAAATCAATTTAAGGACAAGGAATTAGTTGATGAGGGAACAGCCATCTTCCCACTATCTTATTCAGATAATGGCAATATCCTGGCTTATGAAAAAAAGGATAGTAATTTAGAAAAAAGTTATTATTACATAAAAAAAGCAAATGAAAAGCCAGAACATATAGCAACTTCCAATTACTTTCAACTTATGCCTGGGAATTTTAGTGCTTATTATATTGAAGATGATATTAAAGCAAAACAAATTGGTAATTTATACTACAAGGAATTAAATAAAAAACCAGTTAAGATTGCTACGGAGGTTAAAAAAATAATATCAGGTGAAAGTATTTATGGTTATATAAATTCCCTAAAACAAAAGGGAATACTCTTTCAAAAAAATGATGGAGCGGTTTTTTTAATTAATGAAAAAAAGGCACCACAAAAAATGTGCAATCTAAATACAGATGAGAGTATTCTTTTAGATGAATCAGCTAAAGGTTTTACAATTGTTCCAGAAAGAGAAGGAATAATTAAAAGAGGAATTTACGATAAAGCTAAGAAAAATTATGTCATAAAG
>JACMJL010000142.1 GCA_014380625.1 Clostridiaceae bacterium | reverse complement strand
CTCGGCAGCATATAATAGCCATAGTTATTTTGCCTTTTTCATCATAAATTGGGCTTCCACTAAAACTGAAATTATATTTCCCTTCAGGTCTGTGGGCAGTAATCCTATAATCAGAGACCTTTGCTCCTCTTAATGCTCTGTACTCAGGCATATCCTCTAGTGAAATTAATTTATTTTCCATATCATAGTATCTTGTATGCTTAAAGGAATCACTTAATTTTTTAATAGCGTCAGCTTCATAAAAAATATCTTTTGCACTATTATTTAATAAAGTAATGTTAAAATTATTATCCACAATATATAAACCATCAGATATATTATCTATTATAACTTGGGCCTTCTTACTTTGTTCTTCAATTATTTTCCCTTGGGTAATTATTTCAGTAATATCATTTGTTATGAAAACTCCCATCTCAAAATCTCCTGATTCATCGAATATGGGTTTACCATTAACCATTGCATATTTAGTTATGTCTTTATTTTTCAGAATCTGCTTGTAATCTATAATTTCATTTCCACTTAGTAATTGATAAATTATATTATTTTCATAGGAAATTGGATTTTCATTTATATCATAAAATTCGGAAAGTTCATATTTTATTTTGTTATTTTCATCGAACTCAAAGAAATCTTCTAATAAACTACTTTTTTTAGTAAAGTTGCCCTTATTGTCAATAATATTTATACAGCCACTCATTGCTTCAATAATAGCTTCAAGCTTTCTATTTTGTTTGTTTATGGTTAGGGATTGTTGTTCGAGTTGAAATTTATTGGACATATTTTCAGTTACATCAACAATTATTACACATAGATAACTTTCATCGAAGATGTCTACAGGCGCAATTAACATATCCCAATATACAATACAGTCTTTTTCGCTGTCAAAGAATTGTATAGACTTGAGACTAGTAGACTTTTTAGTTTCAATAGTATTCTCCCATACTTCATATAAGCTACTACCTTCAAAATCACTTATTATTTCGAAAATTGATTCCCCGATAGGACTTTTTATAGAATTATATGGTTCATCTAGAAAATCCAAATACATTTTATTACACTCAATTAAATTCAAATCTGGTAAACTAAAAATTCCAATTCCGTTTATTTTATCTGAAAACAACTGATTTAGAACCTTTGAACAGCCTTCAAATTCATAATTTTTCTTAACATTAAATATATATAGGCATTCATCTACATTTAATAAATCATATTCATTAATGTATACTTCTGTAACTTTAGAGGACCTTGAAGTAATTTTATAATATTTATTGTGTTTTTCAAGTTTAATTAGCTTCCAAAAATCTTCAATATTCATGTTAATTAAACTGTGATAACCAACCATTTTATATAATAAGTTGTTAGTTGTTTCAATAATGTTATTCTTAGTAATAAAATATGCATTATTACTATTAGCATTAGTTAAATTACTCAAAATACTTCCCCCCATAAAATTAAAAAAGTAGATATTTGAATTAATTTGAAAATAGTTCCAATGGCCTTATTCTCTATTATAAACTATATATTGTAATTATTGAAGTGTTTAAACTCCATTTTTAAACAAAATCTCTAAATAATAGACTAGGTTGCACCTCTTTATTGTCTTGATACTTTCCACTGGTGTATTTATCATACTCACCTTCAACGCAGTGGTAGTAAATTTGACATAACTCGACTTCTGGGTAAATTCTAATGGGCTGAACACAAAAGATTTCTAAGGTCCAATAACCACGAAAACCTACATCTCCAAAGCCAGCAGTGACATGAATAAATAGCCCTAACCGTCCTACAGAGGATCTCCCTTCTAGCATAGGCACATATCGGTCAGTTGAAGTGTATTCTATAGTTCTTCCTAAATAGAGTTTTCCTGTCTCTAAAACTAAACCCTCTTGTGGAATAGTTATCTTTTTTGTCTTATTTTCTTTCTTCATATCTAAAATTTCTTCATCATATACTAATAACTCATTATGTAGCCGCAAATTATAACTATTAGGATTCAATCTTTTATCATCAAAAGGATCAATTTTTATTTCTTTTCCTAATTTATTTTTAATTTCTCTTCCTGATAAGATCATGCGTTTCCCACCTCTTTTGTTTACTTAGTCTAATTATATATTTTATGTAGTTATTAATCAAAGTTATTCAACAAAAAATATGAGAATTAACAGAATATTAAAATATATTTTGTAATTTCTTAAACATATTATATAATTAACATAAGGATTTAATATCAGCTACTTACAATAATAACATATAACAGTAAAATGTTGAATATGTATTATCAATATTTTAATTTAAGGAAAAATATAACAAGAGAGGTAGGTGAAAATCCTGCACAGTAGTTAGGGGTTTAAAGCACCCTTAGATACTACCCCCGTATTTGTCGAATATAGGGCTAAAATTATTTTTTATGATTTTAGGTGGCAGGCGCTATTTTGAGAATGATTTTATTAGGTGCACCGGGAGCCGGAAAAGGCACTCAAGCAAAGTTAATATGTGAGAAATACAAAATACCCCATCTATCCACTGGTGATATCTTTAGAATGAACATTTCTACTAAGACTCCACTTGGTGTAGAGGCAAAAAAATATATTGATAAGGGTCAGTTGGTACCAGATGCTCTAACCATCCAAGTAGTAAAGGATAGACTAATAGAAGCAGATTGCAAAAATGGATTTCTATTAGACGGATTTCCAAGGACAGTTTTTCAGGCAGAGGAACTTAGTAAATTTTTAGAAAGTATTAATACAGAATTAGATGTTGTACTTCTAATCGATGTTCCTAAAGAATTTATAATTGAAAGGAATATAGGAAGAAGGATATGTTCTTCCTGTGGAGTAAGTTATCATGTTAAATTTCATCCACCTAAAGAATTAGGTACTTGTGACTTTTGTGGTGGAAGATTGATTCAAAGGAATGATGATAATGAAGAGACGGTTAAGGAAAGACTTAATGTTTATACAAACCAGACCCATCCTTTAATTGATTATTATAAAACTAACCATTCTTTATCTATAGTTGATGGTAGAGATACTATACTTTCTGTTTCAAAAAATATCTTTACAGTACTAGATAGTTAATAAAACAAGGCATCTAAAATAATAATGAAGTCAGTGGGTCAATTTTATTTTAGGTGCCTTAAATAAAAGGTAACTTTTTATATTTTACTACGTATTACTTTTATATATAAAGGGGGATTTAAATATGATAAGGGGAAAAAAAGTCTTAGTTTCAATTTCTGTTTGCTTAATAATTTTGAGTTTGTCTTCCTGTAGTAGTAAATCAGATTCTAGGTCAAACTCAGCATTAACAAAGCCATCTCAAAGTCTTGCAATGGATAGTGCCACCACTAAAGGCAATGCTGACTTTAATATGGGAACCACTACAGATGTTGCAGCTTCTAAAAGTGACACTAAAAATGAGGCTACTGCCAGTGTCCAAACAAAAGTTGCAAAAGATGCTAGTAAAATAGTTAAAAACTACTCTCTCCAACTACAAACCTTGAAATTCGACGAGGCTGTAACTGCAATTTCTAGCAAGTGCAATGATATTGGAGGTTACGTTGAAGTTTCAAATATTTCGGGTACAAATGTTAGTTCTGATAATACCGTAGCAAATAGAACGGCTAGTTTAAAACTTAGAATTCCAAAAGAACAATACGTAAGTTTTAAAGCTATCTTTAAAGGACTTGGTAATATACTCAACCAACAAGAAACTGGAGAAAATATCACCCAACAATATTTTGATACAGATGCGCATTTAACCTCACTAAAGATTCAGGAAGAAAGACTCTTAGACTTATTAAAAAAATCTGGGGATTTAAAAAGCATTCTAGAAATTGAAAAAGAACTTCAAACTGTTAGATATACAATAGAAAGCCTAACCACTTCCTTGAAAAAGATGGACAACATGGTTGACTATACTACCTTCTCTATATCAATAAATGAAGTTCAAGAGATTAAAAAGGTCACCGTAAAACCAATATCACTTATGGATAAAATATCTGAAGGTTTTAAAGGATCTGTAAAACTTTTGATTGATATTTTTAAAAACCTATTAATATTAATAGCTTATGTACTTCCTTTCGCTGTTATTATTTTAATTGCATATCTTGTAGGTAGATATATATATAAGCTAATTAAAAAAAGACAAAATAAAGTTACAACAGCACCTTCTGATGCTGAAAAATAAAAAGATAAATAGTTAGGTAAATATAAAAGGGGTTATCTCATAATGATTATAATTTTGAGATAGTCCCTTTTATATTTGAGAAGTAATTTTAAGTAGATTTTATTCTCAATTGAGAATAAATATCCCTAAATTTTTACATTAATTTTATTGATTTCAAAGAGGATTTACGCTATACTAATCATATTGAGCTTTTATCAATTGAATTAATTTTGAAAGGTATGAATAAATATGAATAAAGAAAAAGCCGCACTATTATCAATATTTTCTAATACGTGTTTAATAATTTTTAAAATTATAGCTGGAATATTAATGGGTTCCGTCAGTGTTATTTCTGAGGCAATCCATTCCTCTATAGATCTTTTAGCAAGTTTTATTGCCTTTTTTTCCATAAAAAAAGCCTCCGAGGCGGAGGATGATGAGCACCCCTTTGGGCATGGTAAGTATGAAAATGTATCCGGTTTCGTAGAAGCTCTATTAATTTTACTAGCTGCTGCCCTAATAATCTATGAAGCCGTAAAAAGGATGTTTGAAGGAGGGCCTGTGGAAAACATAGGTGCAGGTATGTTTGTAATGTTATTAGCAGCCTTAGTTAACTTCATTATCTCAAGGATACTATTAAGAATAGCTAAGAAGACAGATTCCATTGCACTAGAGGCAGATGCTATGCATCTTCTAACAGATGTGTATACCTCTCTTGGAGTGTTTATAGGGCTAGTATTATTGAAGCTAACAAAAATTCCTATTATCGACCCCATTACTGCAATACTCGTTGCAATATTAATAGTTAAAGCTTCTATAGACTTAATTAAAAAGTCTTTAATTGATTTAGTAGATTCTAAACTCCCGGATGATGATATTGCAAAGATATTGAGCATACTTGACTCTCACTCTCAGATCACTAGGTATCATAGTTTAAGAACTAGACGAAGTGGTCCTACACGAGAAATTGATGTTCAAGTCCATGTGAATGAAAACACTTCACTTGTTGATGCTCATAGACTCTGCGATAAAATCGAAGAGGAAATAAAAAGTATTTTTCCTGGTGAGTCCTATGTGATGATTCATCCTGAGCCTGAAAATACGAACTAAAACATCTTGGTGACCTTCGTCAAAGCTATATAGACCATAGATTTTATAATAATATAAGATCTATGGTCTATTTAGATTGTATATTTGAGAGCTATTTGTTTTTTCACCTTAATCTTTATATATAAAAAACATATAATACATAAGTAGAGCACTTCCAATTACCACAGACATATCAGCTACATTAAATATGGGAAACATATAAGACCCAAAGTCAAACCGAAGGAAATCTGTAACACTTCCTTTTGCTATCCTGTCGATTAGGTTGCCTACTGCCCCTGCAAAAATAAGGGACAAAGCAAGTTTCAACAATTTATCTTTTGACTTAATAAGAAGATACGCAATTACCACACAAGCAATTAAAGTTATTATTATAAATAGTACTCTTTGCCCCATAAATATACTCCAGGCTGCACCTGTATTAACGGTATGATATATGGAAAAAAACTTATCTATTACAGTTATGGATGCTCCTATTGCTAAATTTTGTACTACCATATATTTTACAACTTGATCAAGTATAACAATTATACCTATTATTAAAATCCAAATCATTTATATTTCCTCCATTAATTTATTTTCTTTTGATAATTCTATTAGAGCATCATCACAAGCCCTGTATACCGTCCATTCATCCATGGAAATTGCACCCTGTTTCTTATAAAAATTAATAGAAGGCTCATTCCAGTTAAGACAGCTCCATTCCAGTCTACCACAGCCTCGCTGGATTGTTAGGTTGGCTAAAAATGAAAGCATTATTTTTCCTATACCTCTCCCTCTTGCCTCAGGCAAAACGAAAAGATCCTCTAAATAAATTCCTGGTTTGCCTAAAAAAGTTGAGAAGTTATGAAAAAACAAAGCAAAGCTCACTGGCTTTCCTTGATATTCCCCAATAACTACCTCTGCTGATTTTTTCTCAAATAAAGATACTTTAAGCAAGTCTTCAGTTGCAACTACATCTTCAGCCATATTTTCATATTCCGCTAGAGCTTTTATAAAATTTAATATAATACTTAAATCTTTTTCTTCTGCAAATCTCAATGTAAAGTCTACCATCTTGTCCTCCCCAAAAAAATACTAGTTAAATTATAGCATATTTTAATAATTAATAAAATAACTCTTGATTGAATACCGTTAGCTATCTATCAAGAGTTAGATGGATAATTTTTTTATTCCAGTGTTTCTAGTTTATCCTTAATTAACTTAATTACCTTTTGTCTATGTTCTTCATTTTCAACAAAATCTAGACCTTCTACCTTTATCACTAGTAGGGGTGAAACATTAAAACTTTTAAAATAATCTTCATATTCTGTGTTAAGCTTCTGCCAATATGCCAGTTCCACTACTTGTTCATAATCTCTTCCTCTTTTTTTTATCTTTTTAACCATATCTTCTACGCTAGTTTGTAAGTAAATCATTAATTTGGGAGCTTGTACATGTTCAAGCATATTTGCAAGTAATTCTTCATATAAATCATATTCTTCTTGCTCCATATCTCCGCCTTCACTCAGAAGTCTAGCAAAGATTACGTCTCCATAGATACTCCTATCCATAATTGCATTTTCAACCTGGATTGCTTCCTTCAACATGGCAAATCTTCTATTAAGAAAAAATATTTGTAAAGGAAATGCATATCTTTTTCTATTGTAATAAAACTTATCTAATAGAGGGTTATCAGTTACTGGCTCAAGAAAGGCCTTGCACCCAAATTCCTGTGTTAATATATTCATAAGACTTGTTTTCCCAACACCTACAGGTCCGTCTACTATAATCGCATTCATAATTGTTTCATCCCTTCTGGTCCTAAGTATCAAATCAAAAAACTCCTTATAATCATTGTTCTTCATATTTTTCCCCCTTATGCACTTGAAATTAGCGTATCTTATTCTTTTATAGCTTTTAAATAACTATTAACCTTCTCTAAGACTTCTCTGCTACGTTCATAGGTTATTCTATTAAGGGCTTCATCATAACCTAACCACTTAAAATCCGAAATCTCCTCTAACTGAATAGTTACAACTTCTTCCTTAACCTTAGCTAAAAAGAAAATTACTTCTTTACTTATATTTTTTTTAGGGAAATACTCTATTTGAGTACGAAAATCAGAAACCAATTTAACCTTAAGACCAGTTTCTTCTTTTATTTCTCTAATAGCAGTTTCTTCTTCTGTCTCTTTTTTCTCCTGGTGACCCTTTGGAAAACACCAATGTCCATCACCTTGATGACTAATTATTAAATACTGAACCTCACCTTTATTTTCCTTATAAATTACAGCTCCACAGGATTTCTCGAATTTCATAATATCAAATCCTTTACTTATTATTTTTCTATAATTATAACATAAATATTAATTTAAGAATATTTACACCATTCCTCCATTAAATCCTCTAAAGTCCTTTTAATTATTGTTTCTTCTTCTAGGCACCTTTGGAGTCCCTCATAATCCTGCCCTAATAAGCTCAGGTTTTCTTCTAATATTTTTAAGTTTTCTTCTAAAACCGAGATTTCTTCTTCAATTCTTATTCTCTTAATCTCTCTTTTTTTATTATCACCCTGTGTTTTTTCAGGTTTCTCCTTTTTCTCTCTCGGTTTTACCTCTTCAATCTGAATAATTTCATTTCTTTTTTGTCGGTAATACTCGTAATTTCCCAGGAAATTTGTAAGTTTTTGATTTTCTAAGGCAACTATTTTACTG
>JACMJL010000141.1 GCA_014380625.1 Clostridiaceae bacterium | reverse complement strand
TATGATTAACTACGTTGTGAGTTATTAACTACACAGCAAAAGATTTAATACGATTAAAACATTACCTTTTTAGGCGTATAGAGTAGATCAGTTTTTAAATCTTAATATAAATAAAAAGGAGAAATGTTTAAAATGGCAGATAAGACATTAACATGTAAAGATTGCGGAAAAGAGTTTGTTTTCACAGAAGGAGAACAGGCATTCTATAAGGAAAAGGGATTCGAGAATGAGCCACAGAGATGTGCTGATTGTAGAAGAGCTAAGAAACAACAGAACAACAGAGGATTCCAGAGATAATTTAATTTTTGGAGTAAAATCGTAGGAAGCAATTCCTACGATTTTTTTTTTTTACCATGGGGACGGGGTTATTGTCATAAAGAATACTATCTATCCACATTAGTCGGATTAAAGTCTATACATAATATATAATCAGTACTACTTAGACCACCAAACTTTTCTGAGATAGTGATACATAAGTTTCCACTAGCCAAAGATAAGTATTCTTCAGTTGAATATTTACTAAGACCCATATTTTTTAATAAGTAATAATATTTTTTTAAGGAATGGTCTGTTCCTTTTATAGCAGGTTTAAATATTATTGACTTTTTAGAAGGTACTTTATTAAGATGGGGGATTGTATCACTCACTTGAACTCCTGATTTATTTAATACGTAAGCACATTCAAGAATATCATATTTATTAATAAGTTGGGTTAACTTCTGATCAAATGCAAATTCCTCAATAATGGAAAGTTCACTAATAACAGTAGTTAGTAACTCCTCATATCTTCTATGCCTTAGTTGTTCAAATTCTATTTGTTCTGTTTTATAATTTTTATATAGAGAAGCTATGTTGTCCACTCTCTTATTGGCAGTGTTTAAAATACGTGGATTAACATCTTGATATCGTCCAAAGTAATTTCCTTGAAGCATGTCTGCCCCTAATTCCATTGAGATTATGGCCTGATCTTCTATATTTATACCATCAGCGATGACTAGTGCACTTATTTTTTTTGATAAATTAACTAAGGATTTAAATATCTCTTGTTTGTAAAAATCCATTTCTATGCCTATAGTAACAGGCTCAGCTATTTTAATGATATCAGGTTTTACATAGAAAATTTTGTCTAAGGCTGAAATTCCTGATCCAATAGTCAATGAAATAAGAAAACCTCTACTTCTATAGCAATTAATAAACTGCTTTAATGCGTCTTCATCCTCCAGGTTATTTTCATATATTTCTAGAACTACTCTCTTAGGGTTAATATTAAACTTGTTTACTAAATCCAATATAACTCCAGACCCTACGGATTTAGCTATTACATTCATATTTATACTAATGAATAAAAGTTTATCTACATCATCACTAAGATTATTTGATTCTTCAATAATTTTTTCTCTTATTAGCCTATCTAAATGGATTTCTAAATTGAATTTTTCTGCATAATGAAGTAATTCAGGCATGGATAAAAAGTTGCTAGCTAGGTTACCACCTGTACAAAGGCTACTGAAACCGATAACTGATTTCTTTACAACTGATACAATAGGTTGAAACTTAACATTAACAGATGAGATATCTAGTAAAGTATTTAAATCTACTCTAGGGTTCATAATGAAGTCTCCTTTCCCTATGATAGGTAAATATTTAGGCTTGTAATACTATTATACTATAATAGTATAATACTGAAATAGCTGCAATATATATTGGATAATATAATAATATCAATGTTGACATAACAAAATATATATCATATTCTGTGAGTAGATAAATAAAGAGAATTATATTTTTTTATTTGGAAAAGATATTAGGAGGAATATGATGAAAGAAATTTTCAATCGTAGAAGCATTAGAAGTTATGAGAATAGACCTGTAGAAAAGGAAAAAATAGAAAAACTATTGAGAGCGGCTATGCAAGCTCCTTCAGCGGCTAATCAACAACCTTGGGAATTTATAGTTGTTGAAAATAAAGACACCTTGAAGAAGTTGTCAACAATGAGTCCTTATTCAAAAGCGGCGGAAGGTTCAGCTGTTACCTTTGTTCTTTTAGCAAATACAGAGAACTTTATAGTTGAAACCGCTTGGCAACAGGATATGGCAGCAGCAGCAGAGAATCTTCTTTTAGAAGCTACATATTTAGGACTAGGGGCTGTTTGGTTTGGAGTTGCAACAGCTGATACTTGTGTGACCTACGTTAAAGAAACTTTTAAGCTTCCAGAAAATATCAAGCCTTTTGCTTTAATTTCAGTTGGTTATCCTGAAAATCAGGAGAATCAATTTGTAGATAGATATTCTGAGTCTAAAGTTCACTATGAAGGGTTTAAATGAAATTTTTATAAATTAAGAAGGAGTGTAAATATAATGGTGAAGGTTGTAGCTAAACATTTTGTTAAGGAAGATAAGATCAATGAATTTATAGAATTAGCTAAAAACTTGGTGGAGGCCACTGTAAAAGAAGAGGGCTGCATAGAATACAAGCTGTTCCAAGATTTAAAAGATTCAAAGATACTAACCATAATTGAAGAATGGGAAGACAAAACTGCCTTGGATAAACATATGGATTCTGAACATTTCATTGAAATTGTTCCTATATTAAGTAGTTTTATGGAGAAACCTGCTGAAATGAACCTGTATAAAAATCTAACATAAAAATTGGAGATGTAGTTTATTGGAAAATTTCATTCACAACATCCCTACCAAAGTATTCTTTGGAAAGGATCAAATTAATGTTTTAGGTAATCAGATAAAAGTATATGGATCAAAGGTTCTTCTTGTATATGGTGGGGGAAGTATAAAGAAAAGTGGTTTATACGATAAGGTTACTGAAATATTGAATAAAGAGGAGATTAGATTTTGGGAACTTCCAGGAGTAGAACCTAACCCAAGAATAACAACTGTAAGAATTGGAGTTCAAATTTGCAGGGAAAACTCAATAGATTTGGTTCTTCCAATCGGCGGAGGAAGCTCAATAGACTGTGCAAAAGCTATAGCAGCTGCAGTCTATTATGAAGGAGATGCCTGGGATATAGTGACTAATGCAACTAAAATTAAGAAGGTACTTCCTATAGCAAGTATATTAACCTTATCAGCAACAGGTTCTGAAATGAACTTTTTTTCAGTAATTTCAAACATGGATACAAATGAAAAATTAGGAACGGGACATCCAGATATGGCTCCTAAATTTTCTATTTTAGACCCCACATACACATTTACAGTACCTGCAAATCAGACAGCGGCAGGCACCGCAGACATTATGAGCCATGTTTTTGAAACATATTTTAACAATACTGAAGGCGTGTTTTTGCAGAATAGACTGGCTGAGGCTATTTTGAAAACCTGCATAAAATATGGAGAAATCGCAATTAAAGAACCGGAAAATTATGAGGCTAGAGCTAATTTAATGTGGGCCTCAAGTCTTGCCATTAATGGGCTTATAAGTAATGGAAAAAATCCTAAATGGAGCGTTCATCCTATGGAACATGAATTAAGTGCTTTTTATGATATTACTCATGGAGTAGGACTTGCTATTTTGACACCGCACTGGATGAAGTATGTGTTAAACGATACTACCTTACATAGTTTCGTAGAATATGGAGTTAATGTATGGGGGATTGATGAAAAGGAAGAACGATATGTGATAGCTAATAAGGCTATTGAGAAAACTAGTAAGTATTTTATTTCCTTAGGAATTCCTGATAAACTAAGAGACCTGGGTATTGAAGAAGATAAATTAGAGGAAATGGCAAAACAGACAACTAGGAGAGGTATTCTTCGTGGATTTATGACACTTGCCACAGAGGATGTTTTAAATATATTTAAAGCAGCGTTTTAAGATGTGATTTTGGAGAGCATACTAAAGATAGTAGGCTCTCTTTTCTTATGCCATTAAACTTATTTAGTATGATAATTTTAATAATGCGAAAAGATATAATATTAGTAATTTTTATGGGAGGATTTAATATGAAAAAAACCGCCTTAGAAAGAGATTTTAAAAAAATAAAGAGTCAATTTAATCAAATTCAAGAGATTGCAAAACATACCAAGGGCAATGCTTTATGGGAGCATGAAGCGGCAGTAAGAAAGAAGCTAAATGCTTTAAAAGAACTTCAAAGAGAAAACTTTCCAGACTTTAAGAATGTTTATGATAAATACTTAAATTTATTGGAACACATATCCATAAGGATTATTCAAGATTATAATAAGAAAAATAATACTAACTTTAAGTTTGAAAATATAATAAAGGGTAAACGACCAAGTTATTTAAGATCAGGAATTATTAGTGTACTAATTACTGATCATATACCAACTTTTATTTCTAGTGAGTTTGATAGAGTTTTTCCGGCAAATCCTAAGGATGAATACCTAGGGGCAAGGAAAATTAAACGAAAGATTTACCTTCATTTAGGCGAAACTAATACTGGAAAAACCTATAATGCAATGGAGAGACTTAAGGAAAGTGCAAAGGGAGTTTACCTTTCACCTTTAAGAATATTAGCACTGGAGAATTTTGAAAAATTGAATAAGGAAGGGGTGAAATGTAACCTAGCAACCGGAGAAGAAGAGATAAAGATTGAAGGTGCAAGGCATGTATCTTGTACAATAGAAAAGTTAAATATGAATGAGGAGTATGAGGTTGGAATTATTGATGAAATCCAAATGATAAAGGATGATCAGAGAGGAATAGCCTGGACGCGAGCTCTTTTAGGATTAAGAAGTAAAGAGATACATGTTTGTGGAGCTTTGAATACAAAGGAATTGTTGCTAAAGATTATAGAAGATTGTGGCGATGAATATGAGTTTAAAGAATATACAAGAGATATTCCTCTGGTGGTAGAAGATAAAGTCTTTGCTTATAAGGACATTCAAGAGGGTGATGCTCTAGTTACCTTCTCGAAGAAAAAGGTATTAGAAATTGCTTCACATTACTCTCAATTAGGTATAAAGGCGAGTTTAATTTATGGTGATTTACCGCCGGAGGTAAGGAGGGAGCAATACAGGCAATTTATTAGTAAGGAAAATATAATTTTAATTACAACAGATGCTATTGGTATGGGAGTAAACCTTCCCATAAAAAGAATTATATTTATGGAAATTAAAAAATTTGACGGTAATGAGATAAGATATCTAAATTCACAGGAAGTGAAGCAAATAGCTGGAAGAGCAGGTAGAAAAGGAATATATGATGTGGGATATGTAGCTTCCTATAGGGAAACCCAAGATTTTATAGGTGAAAACTTAGAGGCGGAAGATATTGTTATTGAAAAAGCTGTTTTAGGCCCAAGTGAAGAAATTCTAAAAATTAGTAATCTTTCCCTGCGAGAAAAGCTGGCATTATGGAGTACAAAAGAAGAAAAGATACCTTTTTATAGAAAAATGGATGTAAATGAATATTTGATAATACTAGATAATATAGTTAGCTATAAGCTTGATCAAGGAACTCAATGGAGGTTACTAAAAATTCCTTTTGATGTGTCTAATGATTTTATGATGAAGGCATTTTTAAAATATGCTGATGAATTATTTATAGCAAAAAGAGAGAGCCTTTCTAAGCCTGAATGCTTATTTAATGCTCTCTATGAATTAGAAATTTACTATCAGAAGATAAATCTATATTATTCTTTTTCAAAGGTTTTTAATTTGAATTTTGATGAAGAGTGGGTATATGAGAATAGGGGAGAGGTAAGTAATAAAATAAGTGAGATTTTAGAAATAATGTATAGAAGATAACCCTTTTTCTTATAAAGATATTAATCCATCCTCAATATTAATAACCCTATCACAAAAACTTGCAATATTTCTATCATGAGTTACGACTATAATTGTTTTTCCAGTTTTATTAATATCCTTTAATAGATTCATGATAGACTCTCCTGTTTTTTTATCTAGTGCACCGGTAGGTTCATCAGCAAGTATATAACTTGGATTGGTAACTAAGGCTCTAATAATAGCTGTTCTCTGCTGTTGACCACCGGAAATTGCTTGAGGACGTTTATTCCTTTGATCCATAATTGCAAACTTATTTAAAAACTCTTCTATTATTATTTTTCTTTCTTTCTTAGAAAGCTTTCTCTTTAACAAAGGTAGTTCAATATTTTCAAATACAGTATAATCATTAAGAAGTGCAAAATATTGAAAAACAAATCCGATTTTGGTGTTTCTATATTCAGCCAATTCATAAGGATTCAAATCACTTACATTTTCACCATTAAAATAATATTCTCCCTCACTGATCTGATCAATAAAACCTAATATATTTAACAATGTAGACTTTCCAGATCCAGATTGTCCCATGATAGCTACCATTTCTCCATCTTCTATTTTCAGAGAAATACCGTTTAAAGCACTAAATTGAGCTTCAGCTTTTCCATACCTTTTAACAATATTCTTTAATAATATTGGCATTTTTATCTCACATCCTTAATTAAGTCTACAATATTCATTTTTCTTATTTTAATGATTGGCATTATTGAATAAAACATCATTAACACTATTACAACTACTAAGGTAGGGAGATATGTAGCTAGATTTAGTTCATATATATCATCTTGAATTAATATTAAGCTTAACATTAAGGCAATAATATATGAACTAATGCCAAGTAGAAATATTTCTATAATTACCTGATAACATATATTCTTAAATGTCCATCCTATGGATAACTTTATGCCAAATTCCTTTTTTCTTCTGATTAGTGAGGTTAAGATTATAGACATTATTCCTAAAAAACTAAAAATTATCAAAATAGTAGCGAAGGATAAACTGATTGCAATTGGAGTTTTTATTAAGTCTATATATTCTGCTTTTATATCACTTACTTTATGTACTTCAAAAGGAGTTGGAGTAATATTTACCATATCATTTTTGATTTTAGTTATATATTCCTCTGCTAAACTAAAATCCTTTAAAGTTATCAAGGTATTCTGAACAATACCTTGAGCCATGGCAGCTTGATTTGAAAGGTTATTATAATTTATAGGGACTATAATCGTTTTTTGTTTTTGGGTAACTCCTGTATATAAATTTCCTGTGTCGTCAAAAAACAGATTGTTATTATTTTTAAGAATGCCAATAATCTTAAGCTTACCCATAATTACACTATTTAGTGGCATAACATTTTTTAAATCCTTGCTTATAATTATGGGAATAAGGTCACCTTCATTTTTATTAAAGTCTTCTTCTGTAAAATTTCTTCCTGAGCTAATATTAATATTTCGAATATATTTAAAAAAATTCTTATCTATAAAGATAGAATTGCTAGTACCCATTAGTTTACCGTTTGTTACAATATTTAAATCTGATAATTTTAATGTGCCAGCTCCTCCGGACCAACATGTACCCATTTTCACTATGTTTTTATCTTTTAAAAGTTCTTCATAATATTGTAGTAATTCTCCATGGGAATTATCATTATTTTTATGCTCAAAAGGAAGTATATTCTGATTAGTTATATTAATAGTACATTTTTCATCAAAGATATTGTTGAATTTATATAACTGACTTAAGGTTCCTTGTACTAAGTAAACACCACCAATTAGAGTTAAAAAAGATATGCTTAACTGTATGATTATGATTAAAGAAAACACTTTAGTTTTAGTAATTGCTTTTACAGCTTCTCTAAAAAACATTATATCCTCCTTATAAGATTATAGATTTAACATTTCTGTTAGTTTAATCTTAAGAATAACTTTAACTGGTATTATCGAAGTTACTAAAACTGAGGTTATTATTACCGTGAAGGAAATTATTAAGTTATTCGTTTTTATGGTCATATCCATTTTAAGTACATTATTAATTATTATATTTAATAAGCATTGAAGTAAAAAGGAAAGCAACATAGCTAGGGTTGAAATTACTAACATTTCCTTTAAAATCTGCTTAATAACATCGCCATTTGTAAACCCTAATACCTTGCGAACAGCAATTTCTTTTCTTCTATCTATTATCCAGAATAAAGTCATGGCAAATATATTTACAATGGATACTACAAAAACTAAACTGGATACCATTAAGACATTAATAGTACTACTCATTCCGTTATATCCTTCATCTATTGAAATTTTTGTTGCCTTTATACCTTTAAATTGATTTTCAAAATCCTTTATAATATCATCAGATTCAGTACTGGATAATTGTTTGCTTGAAGAAATAAATACCTGAAGCTTTGAGTTTTCAACTAAAGGCAATAGCATATTTTTAGTTAAGCATTGCATAGGCATAAAAATTGCTCTACTCCATAAAACCTCTCTTTTATCCCTACCTATAATTCCAAGAACTAAAAAAGTTTCATTATCAAGGTTTATATAAGTTTTTCCGCTTTTCGTAAAACAATATTGTTTTAGATTACTCCCTACTACAGCTACCTTTTTATTCCTATAATCTTCATTATTAAAATAGTGTCCGCTTAATAAATTAGGCTTCCAAAATGCTTTATTTTCAAATTCATGTCCAAATATGGTAACATCATTATTTCCCAGCTTAGTAGTAGAATTAATCTTAATATCATATTTACTATTACTTATATAGGCTATAAATTTGTCTGTTGAAAAAGATTTATCAAATTCTATAGATAATAACATTGAGTTTTTTACGTCTCCACTGTGATTATCTAAGTAAGTATCTCTACTTTCATTAAGATAACTTATACCAACTGATATGAAGGTTATTGACATGATATAGCTAATAATTATTAAAAGTGTAGCAGTTTTATGGAATTTAAATTGACGTTTAATAATATTTAACATATAAACTCCTTCCTCAATTTATCTTAAACAATTCTTTTAAAGCCTAGATATCTTGTGCCTTGAATTCTGTTGTTATTAATTACAACTATGGAACAATTATACTATACTTTTAAGTTTTAAACTATAAAGGATATTTCCCAGATCAGCTATTTCATATACTATAACTGTGGTTCCTTCAATACTTTAATTAATCTTTTTATTCACCCTTGAAAGCTAAACCTAAACAATGTTACAATTTATAAGACAATAGTATTAAATGTGGAAGGAAGATTAAAAAATGGAGTATAGAGAACTTTATGATCATTGGAGAACCAATGAATTTTTTGACGAAGAAACTAGAAATGAATTAAATGGATTAGGTATGGACGAAAAAGAAGTAGAAGATAGGTTTTACAGAGATTTAGAGTTTGGTACCGCTGGACTTAGGGGCAAGCTAGGCGCAGGAAGAAACAGAATGAACATGTATATAGTTTCTAGAGCCACTCAAGGTTTAGCTGACTTTATTAAGGCTCAAGGTCAACATTATGTGGATAAGGGTGTAGCAATTGCTTATGATTGTAGACATTTTTCAAAGGAATTTGCAAAGCAAGCAGCTTTAATTTTAGCCGCAAACAATATAAAAGTATATTTATTTGAAAGCCTCAGACCAACTCCTGTATTATCTTTTGCAGTGAGAACCTTAAGTACTGCCTCAGGAATTGTAGTTACAGCAAGTCATAATCCTAAGGAGTATAATGGATATAAGGTTTACTGGGAGGATGGCGCTCAAATTCTTCAAGAAACTGCAGATGCAATTACAGAAAACATTCTAAAAATAGAAAATTTTCAAGATATAAAAGTTATGGATGAAAGAGAAGCATTAGAAAAGGGTCTGCTTTCAATTATCGGTAGCGACATTGATGAACTATATGTTTCAAAAGTTAAGGAATTAGCCTTAAGGGATAATATCGATAAGGATATTAAGGTTGTATATACACCTCTAAATGGTGCTGGAAATGTACTAGTTAGAAGAGTATTAAAGGAACGTGGTTTTACAAATATTACTGTGGTTCCAGAGCAGGAAAAACCAGATCCTGATTTTACCACAGTGCCTTTTCCAAATCCAGAGGATTCTAGAGCTTTCCAGCTTGCAGAAGAATTAGGAAAGAAAATAGATGCTGAACTTTTAATAGCAACAGATCCAGACTGTGATAGGCTTGCTATTATGGTTAAGAATAAGGATGATAAATATATAGCTTTTAATGGTAATCAAACTGGGGCAATACTGGTAAAATACATTGTAGAGTCCAGAAAAGAACTAGGCTTATTACCAGCTAATGCAGCCATAGTAAAATCATTGGTTACTGGAGATCTTGGAAAAGCCATTGGAGATAAGTATGGGGTAAAAACCTTTGAAACTTTAACAGGCTTTAAAAATATATGTGGCAAGGAAGACGACTTCGAAAAAACTGGGGATTATGAGTTTATCTTTGGATACGAAGAAAGTATTGGTTATGTTACAGGCACTTTTGTAAGAGATAAGGATGCAGTTATTGCTTCTATGATGCTTTGCGAAGCGGCGGCATATTATAAAAAGCAGGGTAAGACCTTAATAGAAGTGCTTGAGGATACCTATGAAGAGTTCGGCTATTACAAAGAAAGTTTAATTTCCTTGGTGTTAGAGGGTGTAGAGGGCAGTAAGCGAATAGTGAGAATGATGGAGACTTATAGAAAGGAATATCCAACTGAAATTGCAGGAGCAAAGCTAGTATCCTTTACTGATTTTAAAGATGGAAGAGAAGTTGATTTAAGAACAAATGTAATTTCTAAAAGCGAAATTCCTTCATCAAATGTTTTAAAATTTTTACTCGAGGATGGTTCTTGGTATGCGGTTAGACCTTCAGGGACTGAACCTAAAATAAAACTTTATATGTATTCAAAGGGAGTAACTGCTAAAGAATCTGAAGAAAAGTTAAGTGCCTTAAAGGATGTTATTTTCTCTAAGTTACAATCTGTAGAATAAAAACAAGGGGACGGGGTTATTGACATTAAAGTGTCAATAACCCCGTCCCCTTGTTTAGTTTAAAATAAGCTTAGTATAATTTTTCTTTCCTCTTTTAATTATTAGGCTTCCTTGTAGGAAGTCAGCATCTGTTATAAGAATTTCTATATTAGTTATTTTGACCTCATTGATATATAAACTTCCTTGGTCTATATATCTCTGGCCTTCACCTCTAGAAACAAGTATCTTAATGTTTATTAGTATATCTATTAGGGAAGAATTAAGTTTATCCTTTGAAATGTAAAAGGTAGGAATATCTTTTTCATTTCCTTCTTTTGCTAAGGCGGTTTCTACTTCGGCTCTTACCTTATGGGCTTCATCTTTTCCATGAATTATTTTAGTAACTTCAAAGGCCAAGATTTTCTTTCCTTCATTTATTTCCCTACCTTGCAAAGCACCTAATCGTTTTACTTGCCCTATGGGTAGAAAAGTAAGAAGGCTTAGACATTTTTCTAAATCCTCGTCTTGAATATTTCGAAAGTAATTATAAAAATCAATGGTGGAAGTTTTTTCTTTATCTAACCAAAGTGCACCATTCTCTGTTTTACCCATTTTTTTGCCTTCACTATTAGTAAGTAGGGTGAAGGTCATACCAAAGGTGGTTTTAGCCTCCTTTTTTCTTATTAAATCTGTGCCGGCTAAAATATTAGACCATTGATCGTCTCCACCTAATTGTAATTTACATTCATATTTTCTGTTAAGTTCTAAAAAGTCATAGGCCTGCATGGGCATATAATTAAATTCTAAAAAGGAAAGGCCCTTTTCAAGTCTTTGTTTAAAACATTCTGCAGTGAGCATTCTTGGTACTGAAAGGTTAGCACCAACCTCAGTTAGAAAGTCCATATAATTAAGTTCTAAAAGCCAATCTGCATTATTAACTATTAGAGCTTTATCTTCACTAAAGTCTATAAGCTTTTCCATCTGACTTTTGAAACAATTGGAGTTATGGGTTATTTCCTCTCTGGTTAACATTTTTCTCATATCACTCTTGCCACTTGGGTCTCCGATAGTAGCAGTACCCCCGCCAATCAAGGCTATAGGTCTGTGTCCTGCCATTTGCATGTGTGCCATAACCATTATTTGAATGAAATGTCCCACATGTAAGCTATCAGCTGTGGGATCAAAACCAATATAAAAGGTTACCTTTTCTTTTCGTAACAGCTTTTGTATTTCTATTTCATGAGTAAGCTGTTTTATGTAGCCACGTTCTAATAATGTATCATAAACACTTTTTATTTTTGACATAATTCATCCCTCCATTTAAACTGGATGTAGTCTATAGTATAGCTATTTATTAGTTAGGTTTCAATAGAGGGCCCTTTATTTATTTAATTTAATAGCAAAACTGCTACCACTGTACCTTGTAAGCCATACAAAAGTGACATCAGGAGTGTTACTACTAATAATTATCTTTAGAAGTGTCTGATAGGTATGGGACCAAGGCTCAAATAACCCATAAGTCAATAAAAACGCAAGTCAAATACCTTGCGTTTTTATTGATAATTTATGTGCTAAAACCAAGCAACAATATTGTATTACAAATCTAATTTATTATCTATCATATATGTTGTACCTATGAAGATCGCAGCAAAGGTAAGAATCTCGAATATTAAATTAGAAATGGTAATTTTAGATATTGAGTCCAAATTGTTATTAATCAAATCACTATTTTTAAAAAGTGAAGAAATATCAAAATTTATTGTTTGAGGAAATATACCTGTGAGTTTTGATTCTATCCAAAATAATGCTACGGATAATAATATAAAGATTATAAAGGAGCCAATTTTACCTAATTTTTTATTTCGTAAAGCTACTTTACCCATAACCATGGAAAAGTATATAAAAGATAATAATGAAATAGTCATCCATATATATATAAATGTAAAAACCAAGATTCCCTTTACTGTAATATAGTTAAAAAAACTAAAATCTAAAGGTGATCCTAAGGTAAAACAAACACCTAAACTAGTCACTACAATAACTAGTGTAATTTGAATTAAGGCCGTTAATAATTTTGAAAGCATTATTTTCATTCCAGATTGAGGCAGGGTAAATAGTAGGTAGCCAGTGTCATTATATAAGTATTTACTCATAAGATTAAGGGCGGATATAAATATTATTGTTATAGCAACAATTGATAAACAAATGGATGCTCCAATGATAACATCTGTTTCCCAGGCAGCTTTTCTTGTGATCAATAACAAGTTTGCAACCATAACAGTTATGCAAATTCCAAGTATAGTTAAAAGATTTCCTCTTAGTTCATATTTAATTAATTTAAGCATCTTGAAACACCTCCCTGTACAATTCGTCTATGGATTTATTTTTATTAATTCTTAATTCTTCTGCATTTCCTTGAAGAACAATCTCTCCAGCAGATATAAAGGCTACATCGTCAAAAATTCTTTCAATATCATTTACAAGATGGGTAGTAATTATCATAGTACTATTTTCATCAAAACTACCAAGTATTGCATCTAGTATTTTCTCTCTAGCCACTGGATCTACTCCACCCAGGGGTTCATCAAGTATATAAAGTTTTGCCTTTCGAGAAAGTACTAAGGTTAGTTTTAATTTTTCTTTCATTCCTTTTGATAAACTTTTCACTTTACTGTTTTCCTCAAGCTTCATAAATTCTAGTAATTCCGTTGCTCTCTTCTCATCAAAATCAGAATAAAAATCCTTGAAATAGGCTATGGCATCTTTTATCTTCATCCAATTTAGAAGATACTCATTATCAGGTAAATATGAAACTATTGATTTGGTATAAACTCCAGGTTTATGTCCATCGATAAGTAGTTCGCCAGAAGAAGGATGCAATATACCTGCTACCATTTTTAAGAACGTAGTTTTACCACTACCATTAGGACCAAGAAGTCCTAGAACTTTTCCTTGCATAACTTCTAGGTCTACACTATTTAGTGCTTTTTTATTAATGTAGGATTTACATAGTTTTTCTGCCTTTAATATATTACTCATTATTTTTTACCTCCATAACTTCTTTAGAAATAATCTTTATAATCTGTGGCTCAGTAAAACCTAAGCTTTTCATCCGTAGCATAAAAGAATCAATAATTTCCTTAGCCATTTCATTTTTTAAGTTTTCTACCATATTATTATCCTCACTTACAAATGTACCCATTCCTCTTTGTGTATAAACTATACCCATTCGTTCAAGTTCTTGATAGGCCCTTTGAAGTGTATTTGGGTTTACCTTTAGTGTAGCGGACATTTCTCGCACTGAGGGTAGCTTAGCATCTCCTTGTAGTTTGCCTGTGACAATGTCCATTTTTATATAATCAATAATCTGTAGGTATATAGGTGATTTATCATTAAAGAATATATCCATTTCATGAGCTCCTTTCTTAGATTGTGTTTATGTTCTAGTGTACTATTTAAATAGTACACTAGAACGATTATATTGTCAATAAAAATTTACAATAATAAAATTTTGCTTACACATTCTTCCTTATGATATAATTTTAATATTAAGGAGTTGTTAGTTTGATAATAGTTGAAAGAAAAATGAATATTACAACAAATATATAATGTTTGGATATGTAACAGCCTGTAAAATGGAATTAAAGATTAAAGACTTTGAGAAATATAAAGCTTATTATTGTGGTGTGTGTAAGGCTATAAAAGTTAATTTTGGAAATCTACCTAGGCTAGCACTAAATTATGATATGACCTTTCTCGCCATACTCTTAGATTCCTTTGAGGAGTCAAGTTGTAAATATGTAAGACAACGCTGTATAGCCCACCCTGTTAAAAAGAGGGTAGTCATAATAGAAAACTCTTCCTTAGACTATGCTGCCTTTTGCAACGTGGCATTAGTGTACTATAAACTACTAGATAATGTGAAAGATGATAATTCTGCAAAGAGTAAGGTTTATTCATTTTTCCTTAAAAATTATTTAAAGGGGAGCAAAGTAGAATTAATTCCTACAATGCAATTTATTGAGAAAAGTCTGAATCAGTTAAGCTTTCTAGAGTCAGAGCCAAAAGGTAAAACCTTAGATGAATTTTGCGACCCTTTTGCAGAATTAACGGCTTTTATTATTTCCTCTTTTTATAAGGACAAGGAGTTTTATGAGGACTTATATAAAGTTGGATATAATCTAGGGAAATGGATTTATTTAATAGATGCCTTAGATGATCTTGAAAAGGATATGAAGGAGAAGAAGTTTAATGCTATAGATAAATCTTTTAATGAAGATGACTTGCCTTATGAGGAATTTTATAAAAAAATAGAAAATAGAATAGATTTCGTGCTGGTAGCCTGTGCGGCAAAATGTGATGAGAGTTTAAAAGGATTACCAATAAAGAAAAATCTAGATATATTAAATAATATATTAAAATATGGATTAATGGAAAAAATGGACAAAGTTTTCAGGAGGAGTCAGTGTAAAAATGAATAAAAAAAGATTAGTAGAGTTAGAATTAATAAGAGCCTTTGCTTTTATGTTTATAATAGTACAACATTCTATTGGAGGATATTCACTAGACCTTAAAGAACCTTTTAGCAATGCAGTTATATTAAGATTTATATATACAATCTCTAAACCTGCCGTTCCAATGTTTATATTTATATCAGCAGTATCCTTATATTACACTTATAAAGATTGTATAAATATAAAAGAATTTTATAAAAAACGGCTATTTAACATCGTGTTACCTTATATTATTTGTTCCTTTATATATTTATTAGTATTTAATAGAAAGGTGGATAACTTATTTATATCCTTATTAAATGGAAATATTATGTTTCATTTATGGTATGTTGGAGCAAGTGTTCGAATTTACTTAGCCTTTCCAATTATTTTATTTTTATTGAATAAATTATCAAAGGCCACGAGAAAGATTAATCTAATATTTATAAGTACTTTTACTATAGTAAGTTATATATTGATCGAAAATAAAGACTTGATAAATACCTCTATATCATCAATGGTTACAGGTAAATCTATTTTTTCCTTAAAGGAATTTATGTCGATTTCGCCAATATATTTATATTTTTATTTTATAGCAGGCTTCTATTTTATATTATTCTATGATAAAACTTTAGAATATATTATAAAGTACAAAAATCTGATTATAGTGCTTTTCAGCCTTCTTTTAATCCCAAGTTACTTAATAATCATGGAAGATAGAATCAATTTTTATTTTAATGACTATTCGAAAACAGCAATCAGAATTTGTTTTAACATTATATCAATATTCTTTTGGTATTATATTTCTATGTCTATAATTAAAACAAAAAATAAGTTGGTGGATATATTACAATTCATCTCACATTATTCTTTTAGCGGATACCTTTATCATGTGTTGATTGTTAATTATATTGCTGGTGTCTTATACTCTTATTATACCCTAACAGATAATTATATATTCCCTAGTGTACTTTTTTGTATATTGACAATAATTATAGCACCTATAGTTTGCCATCTGCTTAGTTTTATTCCTTATAGTAAATATATTTTTGGTACTAGTAGATACAAGGGTAACCTTAATAAAAGGGAATCCTTAACAAGAAAATTAGAAATTTAGACTTATTAGAAGTATTTACAACTATATATTGATGAAAATAATCACTTAGTTTTTTAAAAGGAGTGAATGTAAAAATGATAAGTGGCAATGATCAGAATATAAAAAACTCTACTGGTAGTGGTTGGGAAGAGTTTACTTCTTCAAATAGTCCCTATGTTTTAATAAGAAAGGATATACTAAGCGGAGATCTTAAGACAGCTGAAGATAATTTAAATAAAATGTCTCAAAGAGATGCTGAGTGGGAGTTTTCAATGGGGGTTATTTGTTCGCAAAAGGGCTGGTATGATAATGCTTATACTTATTTAAATAATGCTTGCACTCAAGAACCATTAAATAAAGAATATGATGAAGCCTTTAATAAGTTAAAGAGTACAAATAAATCATATAGAGAGACATATTATAATAGAGGTGATGGAAATGATGGCACGAGGGATTCCTGTTTAAGATCATGTGGTCAAGATTATTCCTGTGAATGCTGTGCTAATAGTTGTGAATTATGCGAATGCGGTGGCGAGGGTTGTGACTGTTGTGATTGTTGTAGCGGTTGTGACTGTTCTTAGTATGTTATAATAAATAGATAAAGTTTTTAAGAGGAGTGAATATAAAGATGAGAAATCCCTATGAAGTGCTTGAAATAAAAGAAGGAAGTTCCGCGGAAGAAATAAAGAAAGCTTATAGAGAACTAGCTAAGAAATATCATCCAGACCAATATGGAAACAACCCGCTTCAGGACTTGGCAGAGGAAAAAATGCGAGAACTTAACGAAGCTTACGATTACCTTACTAAAAACTCTACAGGTAGAGGTTCAGGAGAATTTACTTCTTCGAATAGTTCCTATGCCACAATAAGAAGTAATATACAAAATGGAAATTTTAAGGCTGCTGAGGATAGCTTAAAAACTATGTCTCAAACAGATGCTGAATGGAATTTTTTAATGGGTGTACTTTCTATGCAAAAGGGATGGTACGATAATGCCTACACTTATTTAAATAATGCTTGTACTCAGGATCCTTTTAATAAGGAATATAAAGAAACCTTTAATAAATTAAATAATACAAATAATTCATATAGACAAACATATTATAATAGGGGTGCTGGAAATGATGGTATGTGTGATATGTGTTTAAAACTTTGGTGCCTAGATTCTTTATGTGAATGTTTTGGTGGAGATTGTATAAGTTGTTGTTAGACATCTGAAAAAATAATCTATTTAAGGAGTTAAATAAATGAGTAAAGCTTTAAATATAGCAAAAGGAGGACTTTTCACAGCCCTCACTATAATATTTCTTTATATAAGCGCTATAGTTCCAACTAGTAGATTATCTTTTATGGCGCTAGCAGCCGCTATGATACCTATATCAATTATATCTACTAATGTTAGAAATAGTTTTGCAGTTTATGCGGCTTCAAGCTTGTTAAGTTTACTTTTAAGCTTAAGGGGAACTGCCTTTATGTATATAGTTTTTTTTGGACTATATGGATTTGTTAAGTATTATGTTGAGAGACTAAGAAGAGCAATTCTAGAAATTGTATTGAAACTTCTATTTTTTAACTCTTCTTTATACTTAATCTATTTAATATATACATTATTTACTCTTGGTCTCCCTAGGGTAAGTATTCCATTGTATTATATTATAGCAATACTTCAGGTGGTGTTCATAATCTATGATTATGCAATGACGGTAATAATTTCATATATGAATAAAAGGCTTAAAGTAACAAGATAGGCTTTTATTCTATTACCACTGTTTCACCAATATTAATTATTTTCATTGAGCCATCGTTTAGCTTTTCTAAAGTAACAGCAGTTTCAGTATCATCATCCTGTGATAATATATAGGTTTTATAATGAATGGGAAGCATCATTTTACATTCCATCCTTTTAAACATATTAAAACTCTGCTCTGGGGAGCAATGCATCTTTAAGAAATCATCAGGTTTGTAACACCCTACAGGCATAATTGCAACATCTGATTTTAATCCATCGTAGATATTAGTATGAGCAGTATCTCCAGCGAAAAATACACTTTTATTTTTGCTGGAAATTAAATAAGAATTACTATCCCTGTAGCCAACCCAAGGATATCTATTTCCATGATGGTTAGCTTGAATACATTTAATTTCTAAGTGGATGTCCTTATAAACTTCTTCTGATTTAAGTATTATAACATTTTTAAAACCTCTCAATTTAAGACCAGTCTTCATTCCTCTTGCTACAATAACTATTATATCCTTATTAATAAGGCTAAGAGCGTTATAATTCAAATGATCCATATGACCATGAGTTAAAAGTAAATAATCTATATGCAAGTTTCTTAAATCTATATCAGTAGTAACTAATCTCTTTATATAACCTAGGTTACCTAGAACAGGGTCAGTAAGAATTACTTTGCCCTCTAAGTTAATCACTGTAGTTGCATGACCCACCCAATGTATTGAATTTTCAACAATAGCCTGGGATTTATGAGCAATAACTGGTCTTTTATATGCCTTAAAGTTTCTTTTGTTTAATTGATACATATAACCAAATATTTTTATAAAGTGTGGAGTTGTCATAAAATCACCTTCCTTTCTTTAAATACAAATTGAGATATGTCTTATAAAATTACCTTTAGAAATAGTGCATCTATCTTGAATTTTAAAACCAGAGGCTTTTATCTCGGTTTCCATATCTTCAAAGGTAATGAGTATTAGTTTTTTTGCTATTCTGCGACCACTTAATATAATTGCTAGCTGCTCCTGCGCAGTAATTTGAGTAAAGATCCCATAGGGAAGATCAATAATAGCAATGTCAAAAGTATCTTCTATAGTAGTCATATCACCAATTGTTATAATATTTTCATATCCAAAATAATTAAGATTTCGAATAGCATTATAACCAATACTTGGATTTATTTCGTAGCCAATTATATGGATACCCATGGATAAGGCCTCAATTAGTACTGTACCAATTCCACAACAGGGGTCTATAACTTTATAATTTGTATTAGTACCTACAGCTATATTAACCACTGCTCTAGAGACATTAACCTTCAGCGCATTAGAATAAGAGAAGGGTTTCTTATTATGTGATAACCACTGAGAGTTATTGCTTTCCAATTCACCAAATATCCATGTCTCCTTTAACTTTGTTATTCCAAAATTAATTTTAGGATCGTCAAGTTCGTATTCACCAAGTATATTTAAACCTATTTCCCTTTCAATATTTCTGCGCTGATGAAAACCTAACTCTTCCTCCTGTAGATTAATATAGGTAACTTTATATTTGTCACAAAGCAATTCATCTGAAAGAATTTGATTAATTATATCCTTAAGGGTGTTACCTCTATACATAATAGAGATGCATTTTTTTATAAAGGGGCTCCTTGAAGGATCTATATAAGTGGGGGAAATAAAATGTTTACCCTCTAAAATTAAGCTAAATATGCACTTAATTTCTAGCTTACATAAGGATTCTTCATCTTTTGAGTAATTAGCTGTATATAAATACTGGTTATTTATTTGTGGAAATTGAAACATTCAAACACATCCTTTTCTATCATTATTATTTTACCACAAAGGTACCTTAAATTCTTAGTCTAGAGGTGAAATGTTAGAATAGAAAGCAACAATGTATATATTGTGGTATAATTGCAAAGGTAAGCGCAACAAATGTTTTTAAAATACAGGTATAAGAGTGAAATTGTTGGAAGTAGAACAAAATATAACCTTTGCGTTTGCTATTGAATTTAAAACAAAATAATCCGCATAATTGTATCGCTCCAAATATGCTTAGCAAAAAACAAATTGTGGATTCTTAGATGTAATACAACCACTACTAATATAGGAGTATTTATTGACATCTAAAGTTTAGGACAACCACTTTAAAAGGAGAAAAAAATGTTATTCAAAGACTTAAACCTTATTGAGCCTATTCAGAGGGCTTTAAAAACTGAAGGATATGTGGAAGCTACTCCAATTCAAGAACAGACAATACCACCTATCCTCCAAAGAAAAGATGTGTTAGGTTGCGCTCAGACAGGGACTGGAAAAACTGCTGCATTTGCAATTCCTATACTTCAGCTTCTTTTTAATGAGAAGAAAAATGAAACTGGTGACAAAAGTATAAAAGCTTTATTGCTAGCACCTACAAGAGAACTAGCTATACAAATTGGAGAAAGTTTTATTGCTTATGGAAAGCATACAGGAATAAGAACTACTGTTATCTTCGGTGGAGTAGCACAAGGTCCTCAAACCCATGCGATACGATCAGGTGTGGATATTTTAGTGGCAACTCCGGGTAGACTTATAGACTTAATTAATCAAAAAATTATTAATCTTTCCCATATAAAGTTTTTCGTGCTTGATGAAGCAGACCGTATGTTAGACATGGGTATGGTTCAGGATGTAAGAAGGATAATAGCACATTTACCTAAGGTGAGACAAACACTCTTATTCTCTGCAACTATGCCCCCTGAAATAGGGAAATTAGCAGATTCTATGCTTAGAAACCCTGTAAAAATAGCTGTGACACCTGTTTCATCTACTATTGAAATTATTGAGCAATCTATGTATTTTGTGGATAAGAAACACAAGAAAGAATTGTTGATTCACCTGCTTAAGGATAGAACCATCATTTCTGCACTTGTATTTTCAAGAACAAAACATGGAGCTAATAAAATAACACAAGATCTTGAAAAAGCGGGAATAACGGCACAAGCTATTCATGGTAATAAATCACAAAGTGCTAGGCAATTAGCATTAAGCAACTTTAAAGAGGGAATAACTAGAGTTTTAGTTGCAACGGATATAGCCGCTAGAGGTATTGATATAGATGAGTTATCTCATGTAATCAATTTTGATCTTCCAGAGGTACCAGAGACTTATGTTCATAGAATCGGACGTACTGGAAGAGCTGGTTTGGGTGGAGTGGCCTTTTCCTTCTGTGATCATGAAGAAAAGGAATGGTTAAGGGGGATTCAAAGGCTTATAGGTAAAGATGTTCCAGTAGCGGAATATAACCCATATCCATTGAGTGCAGTAGCACCACCTAAGGAGATTAAGCTAAATCCAAAGAGTCCATCGACTAGAAGACCAAGGTCCAATGGATATTCTAGGAATAGTAGAAAAAAGGTAGACTAAGTTAAAAATATGGAAGATAAGCAATTGCTTATCTTCCATATTTTTTTATGATTTTATGTCTGTATAAAAATTTCTACTCACATCTGGCGTTACAATGGATTATTTACAGTATTTAGAAAATCATAGGAATAAAAACTACATATTTTAGTATACTATAATTAAAAGTAAGAAATTTCTGAAAATAAGAGGATTTTAAGAATCTTTGTAGAAATTGTAGTAGAAGAGGATGTGAATTTTTATGAATAAATATAATATACAGGTAGGAAGTTTGGTTGAAGTAAAAATCAAAGCTGTAGAACGAGATAAAAAGCATCACGGCATAAGGTTATATGTTTCATTACATAGGAAAGACAATGAGGGAACATCTGTTTATTCCTTAGGTATAAAAGGAGAAACAAATACATTAAAAATGTTCCATGGCTTTTATGAGGAGGATCTAGTCCTCGTAGATAAAATATCTGTTGAGTTAACTAGAGATGAAATTAATGATATTATTCAGTGGGGAAATACCTGTGAAGAAGAGGGCTGGCTGATTGAAAAAGAGATAGATTTGAAGAGTAGATTAAGTAAAATATAGTGTAAAAAAATACACCATTTGGTGTATTTTTTTATTTTACAATAAGGGTGAAAAAAGTCTGCACAAGCCTTCTTTTAATTTCAATTGTACGCCTCTCGATGCATATGCTTCCGGTGTCACTAAGGTACAGCCTTCCATATCCTTTATAAAGATCTCAAAACATTTTTGAGAAAAGTTCGTATCGTAAATAAAGGCATTTATTTCGAAATCTAGAATAAAGCTTCGTATATCAGTGTTGGAGGTTCCTAAGGAGCATACCTTACCATCCATTATTAACATTTTTGAATGCAAAAAGCCTGGGTACAAGTATACCTTAACTCCATAATCTAATAAGTCTTTAATGTACGAAGTTGTAGCGTGATAAACAAATTTCTTGTCGGGAATGCTGGGGAGCATTACTCTTACATCTACACCTGACATTGCTGAAATTTGTAGTGCTTCCAAGTAGGGCTCATCAGGAATGAAGTAGGGGGATTCAATAAAAAGTGTTTCTTTAGCTGAATTAATAATTTTAATAAAACTGCGTTTTATTTGTTCAGCCTTTGAGTCTGGACCGCTAGAGACTACCTGCATTCCGATAGTGCCGGTTATCTCTGGAGTAGGAAAAAGCTTAGCTTCTATATTACTATCATTTAAATCGTATTTCATTGATGCATAGGTCCAGTCCATAAGGAACCTTTCTTGTAGTGAATGTACTGATGTGCCGGTAATCCTAAGGTGGGTATCTCTCCAAGGATTGATTCGCTTATGTAAGCCCATGTACTCATCACCTATGTTCATTCCACCCACATAACCTATTTTGCCATCAATTATAACAATTTTACGATGGTTCCTATAATTGATTCTAAAATAAGTTCCGAAGCTTAAAGGAAAAAATCTATAGACCTTTCCACCAGCTTTTTTGAGTCCATTAAACATTCTTGAAGGTGTATGAAGGCTACCAATATGGTCGTAAAGCAAACGTACTGTTACACCTTCTACTGCTTTTTTTGTGAGTGAATCCACAATTTTTTTACCTATATTATCATTATTTATCATATAATAAAGTATGTGAATGGAATCCGTAGCACTTTCTATATCTTTTAAAAGTGCATCATATTTATCTTTTCCCAGCGTAAAGATAGTTATAGCATTATCTTGTGAATAAATACTTCTGTTGGCGTTTATATTCATTTCAATAATATCTTGATATTGTTCTATATTTTTGTCAGAGAAAAAGCTAGCTCTACTATCCATTAAGCGCTTTTCATTAATTAATTTACTGGTATAGTTATCATCATACTCTTTTTTGTGTTTGAATATCTTTTTTTGAGTTGGTCTTAAATTTCTTCCAAAGATGAAATATAGAATAAATCCAAAAATCGGAATCAGCGTAAGCACCAATATCCAAACTACGGCGGTGATAGGTTTTTTTCTTTCGAAATATAGGGTTACTATTATGGAAAAAAAGTTTATTAAATAAATAAATACGGTTATTAATGATATTAATAACAACAATGAAGGGTGCATTTTATCAACTCCTTTTAATATGTATTTATCTAGTAATAGACTTTAAATTGTAATAAGTATAAGTGTAAATATTTTATTATAAAAGTCACATTGTATTGTATGCCGTCAAAGTATACAATATACTTTGACGGTGTAATTACAAAATAAAAAAACCACAAATGTGGCTAATTAACCTATCTCCTTTTGCCTAGAAAGAAGTCATACAAAAATACTATTACCGCGATAACAATTAACATATGAATAAAGCCGCCTAAAAACCTAAAGAATAGACCTATTAACCAAATGAAAACTATAATTCCACCTAACCAACGTAAAAAACTCATATAAATCCCTACTTTCTCGTGTTTATTTAATAGAAAAGAGTAACTTTTTTAATTATACCATTTAAGTATAATAGCTTCAATAATTTAATGGAGATGATTCAAATGAAAAGACCTAATAGAAATGACTTATGCTGGTGCGGTAGTGGAAAGAAATATAAGAAATGCCACATAGAATTAGATAATGCAATCTATAAATATGAAGAGCAGGGATATGTAATTCCATCTTTAAATGTTATTAAATCTGAAAAACAGATTCAAGGTATAAGAAAAAGTGGGGAGTTAACAAGGCGAGTTTTAGATATGGTAGGGGATAAGATTAAAGCAGGCATAACCACTGATGAAATTAACACCTGGGTAAGTGAATATATTACAGAGAATGGCGGAATTGCTGCTACATTAAATTACAATGGATTTCCTAAGAGCGTGTGTACATCTATAAACAATGTAATATGTCATGGAATACCTGACGACACTGTTATAAAGGCTGGAGACATTATAAATGTAGATGTAACTAGTATTTTAGATGGATATTATTCTGATGCAAGCAGGATGTTTATAATTGGTGAGGCTAGTGAAGCTGCAATAAAGTTGGTCGAAGCAGCAAAGGAAGCTTTAAGATTAGGAATTGAGGCGGTAAAACCCTATGGCGGACTTCATGCGGTAGGGGTAGCTATACAAGAGTATTGTGATAAATTAGGATATTCCATAGTAAAGGATTTAGGGGGACATGGAGTTGGAATTAAGTTTCATGAAGAACCACATGTAGATCACTTTGCAAAGAAAGGTAAGGGGGTATTACTTTTACCTGGTATGGTGTTTACTATAGAGCCAATGATTAATGAAGGAGACTATCATTGTGAGGTATTAGATGATGAGTGGACAGTAGTTACTAGGGATGGTTCTTTATCAGCCCAATGGGAACATACAATATTAGTTACAGAAACTGGAGTGGAAATAATAGTTTAAACTATTATTTCCCTCTTTTTACTACCTAAATTAATTGTTTGTTTTTACCAATAGACTTCAATGCTGAAGTGAGATAAGTGATCCCTAATCCAAAGTATACTATTGTAAATATTGAGAAAAATCCTGTTGAGATTGGTAAAAAATTGCATAGAACTTTTAAAATTAATGAGAGAGTTATAGCATAAATGCTTAATTTATATATTTCCCCAAAGGAAAGTTCAGAATGGAAGATACTATTTAGCAATAATCCAATTATAGAAATTATAAATACAGCAATAAATTTTGCTGCAAAAAAAAGTAAAGGTTCTATTATTAAAACGAGAAGAATAAGATACTTTGCAACATTTAGCATACTTGTTAAGTTGGAGTTTGAAAGGGTTATACTTTTAAAACTTGAAAGAGGCGTTTCTTGAGTACTGTCAGTTGCTAATTTTTGAATAAATTTTGTTTTTGTAATTAATATTCCAGTAGAATAATCATCTAATAAAGACACGTCTGCGTTTTCAGAAGTATCAATTATTACTGGATAATCTTTGTCTTCATCTAAGACAATTGGCATTATGCCATCTACATTGAGTTCTCCATTCTTAAAAGTAAAAGCAGGAACATTATTTTTTATATCAGATGAGAGCGTATTTATATATGTTTCTTTAGTAATTAAGTCTTTAATCGCAGCTATACCTCCGAAGATTATGCATAGTAGCAATAGATAAAGCACTGCTTTCCCCATAGAATCTTTTAAAAATTCAGCATAAGACTTCGGTGAAGTTAAGCTGTTTTTTACTTTTGTGAAAAAACCCATCTTTTTTTCATCCATTAAAATTCCCCCCTATTTTTTTATTTGAACAGTTACATTATACAATATTGTGGGGACGGTTAACAATGTTTGATATTAATTATTTGATATTTGCGCATTGTTATTAACCGTCCCCAATTTTACCTAGCTTTATGCTTATTTTAGTACCTAAATTTAGTCTGCTTTCTACTTCAATAAACCCTTTATGTTTTAGAATTATCCATTTTGCTATGGATAAGCCTAACCCTGTTCCTCCAGTTTCTTTTGTTCTTGATTTATCAGCTCTATAAAATCTATTGAAGATATTTGGAAGATCTTCTTTTGAAATACCAATTCCATTGTCTTCAATTGTAATTAGAGCTAGGTTTTTTTCATTTAGGCAATTAATAATAATTTTACCGCCAGGTTGCGTGTATTTTATACTGTTATCAATAAAGATACGTAAGGTTTGTTTAATTAGTTTTCTGTCTGCATTTACTTGGATTATATGGGATGCTGTACTTGATATCTCATGATCAGTATCGATTAATTTAGTTTCTTTAATCACTTCCTCAATGAGCTCATTTATATAAAAGGGTTCAACTTCTATTTTTTGAGTGTTTTTATCTCCTCTAGCTAAGAAGAGAAGATTTTCAATTAAATCTTTCATGCTTTCAGATTCGGTTTTTATAGCTTGGATAGATTCCTCTAATATTGCTTTATCGTTTTTACCCCACCTGTCAAGAAGATTGACATATCCTGCTATTACTGAAATTGGGGTTCTTAATTCGTGAGATGCGTCAGAAACAAACTGATTTTGAAGTTCATAAGATTGTTGGATTCGATCCAACATATTGTTAAAAGTTTCGGCTAATTCTTTAAGCTCATCTTGAGACCCACTGATATCTAATCTGGTATCTAATGCATTAATAGTTATATTCTTAACTGTTTTTGTCATTTTTTCCACAGGTCGTAGCATTTTTTTGCTAGCTTTAGCTCCAGGAGGAATACTTAAAATTATAAATAGCAGATTTATGATTGAAAGAATGATAATTAGTATTAGTAAATTGGTAACTTCCTTTGAAAGGTTATTATTAATTTGAATAAAAATAGAATTTGAATTCCAAGTTATATTTTTATTTAGAATCAAAGAAAAGGTATCTTTTTTTAATTGATCATTATTTATTGCAAACATAAAATTATTATTTAGATTAGCCACGTTATTTGTGCCTTTTTTGGAGTAAAAGACTCCAGCAGAAGAGCTAGTGTCCGTTGAAAATAGGACTTTATTATTAGCATCAAAAAGGGTTATTTTTATATCATCTAATAAAGATAACTGAGTTATTTCTTTAGTTGGCAGAACTGTTGCTTTCTCTAGATAATAAGACGTTAATTTAAAATCCTTTGTCATGTTTTCTTCGGCAAGATTGATTGAATATACTGCAAATAAACCCCATAAGGTTATACTTAGAAAAAATAAAATTTTTGCGAAAAGAGAAAAGTATACAAGAGTAATTTTAAAAGAAATAGAGAATCTTATTCTTTTTAATATGTTTTTATATAAGCTACTGATTAAGCTAGGCAATAATTTAATTCCCTTAATAAATAATACAAATATTAATTTTATGATTTTACGTATTTCGTTAGAATAATCATCTTTATTATTCATCTTTTATAAGATATCCCACCCCTCGCACTGTATACAAAAATTTTTTGTTAAATTTGTCATCAATTTTTGTTCTTAAATAGCTAATGTAAACATCCACCACGTTAGTATCGCCAAGATAATCATATCCCCAGACAGTTTCAAGTAATGTATCTCTTGAAAGTACTATATTTTTGTTTTCTAATAGGTATCTCAGTAGACCAAATTCTCTTTTGGTTAATATAATAGGTTCATCAGCAAAAGAAACAGTATACTTTTCCAAATCTAGTTTCAATTTATTTATTTGGAGGATTTTAATGTTTATAGATTTTGAGGCTTTCTTTTTAAAAACTACCCGTATTCTTGCTAATAACTCTTCTATGGCGAAGGGTTTTGTTACATAATCATCTGCTCCCATATCTAAGCCTGTAACTTTGTCCATAATCTCATCCTTTGCTGTAAGCATAATAACAGGAATATCAGAGGTTTGTCTTAACTTTCTTAGAACCTCCATTCCGTTCATAGAAGGAAGCATAATATCAAGTAAAATTAAATCAAAGGAGCCATCTAAGATTTTTTGTAAGCCAGCTCTTCCATCATGAGCTTGATCAACTGTATAACCTTCATAAGTTAACTCAAGTTCTAGAAATCTGGCTATTTTAAGTTCATCTTCAATTATTAATATTTTTTGTGTGGCCATATAAAAATACCCCCTTGGAATTAAAGCATATAATACAATTATACAGCATATATAAAAATAGCCTACAATTTATGTAGGTTATTTTTATAAAATAATATTAATTTGTAGGGGGAGTTGCCTTAACATCATCTTCAACAAGCTTCTTTTTAAGGTTAACAACACTATCTGATACTTTATCTAGAGTTTCATTTACTTTCATATCTTCTCCATTTTTACCTTGAAATTTAATCCTATGTCCAGTTAGTATTGCTAAGATTAATGCTAAAACAGTTATGTAGGGAGCAATAACTGTTACTATAACTACTATTGTTACAGGCAAGCTTAGAATAATAGAATCGCCTTTTTTAATTATAAATTTCGTTTGATTGCCTTTTTTAATTATTCGTTTTACCCCTAGAATAAAGTCTCCAAAATTATCGGTGGCAGTTTTTTCTTCGGGCTTAATTTTCTTATGTTTTTCTAGATATATTAGAGCTTCAACCATATCACCATTACATTCCTCTAATGATTTCTTTGCGTCTTCATAGCTAGCATTTGTCCTCTTTCTTAATTCATCAATTTGTTCTAAATTAATTGTCATTTTTATTACCTCCATTTATTTTCGATTTATCTTATGTTCTTATTATAAAAGAAGGAAGTTAGAGGAAGCTTAGAGAAACATTAAGATTTCATTAGAAAATAAGAAAATTTATTAGATTGACCTTAAATACTTGGGATGATATAATATAACTATTATTAAATGAGAAAT
>JACMJL010000140.1 GCA_014380625.1 Clostridiaceae bacterium | reverse complement strand
TAAGTGATTCCTTTAAGCATACAAGATACTATGATATGGAAAATAAATTAATTTCACTAGAGGATATGCCTGAGTACAGAGCATTAAGAGGGGCAAAGGTTTCTGATTATAGGATTACTGCCCACAGACCAGAGGGAAAATATAATTTCAGTTTTAGTGGAAGCCCAATTTATGATGAAAAAGGCAAAATAACTATGGCTATTATATGCTGCCGAGACATTACCAGAAAAGTAAGAAGTGAAGAGGTAATTAATGTACAAAAGGAGCAATTAGAAAAAGTTTTAGATAATATTTCGGAAGAACTGTACATTTGGAATAGTCAGGGAGAATATATTATGCTAAACAAACATGCTCAAAAAAGAGTAGATTCATGGAATACAAAAAATATTTTTGCAATATTAAATGAACGTGACTTTTATGATTTATCAGGAAATGAAGTGGATAAATCTACTTATTCTTTTTCGAAAATTAAAGATGGGAAAGAGATTCAAGACTTGATTGTAGCAACCTACGATCCCTTTAAAAAGTATTTATGTATTAATATAAAGCCTATTTTAGATATAAATAACAATGTTAATATAGGCATACTTACCATTGAAGATATTACTAATGATATTTTATATCAACAGAGTGTGGAGCGACAAGCTACTTTACTTTATCAAATAATATATAATTTAGACTTACCTTTATTAAGATTATCCTATCCGGATTTTAAAATTATAGACATAAATCAAAAGGAATTTATAGTTTTAAAAGAATTGGAGTCTAAGGTTAATTCAATAATAGATATAAAGTCTAAAAACATTAATGAGGTATGTCCAAATTTTATGGACAATGAAAACTACCAATATATAATTAAATGTGCTGAAGAAAAGAAACCTAGTTATTTAAACAATGTTAAGTACATTATGAATAATAAAGAGAAAAATTTTAATTTAATCTTTGAACCTATATTGGCATTGAATGGTGAAGTGAAGGAAATAATAATCATAATGATTGATATAACCTCTGAAATAAAAGCAAATTTAGAAATGAAGAGTTTACTTAAGCTTCAAGATGAGTTTTTAGCAAATATCTCACATGAACTTAAGACACCATTAAATGTAATATTCTCTTCTGCCCAATTATTTAATATGTATTGCAAAAAAGGATCTTTAGAGGAAAACAGGCCCTCTATGGTTAAATACTTAAGCTCAATTACTCAAAATTGTTATAGATTGTCTAAACTAATTAGCAATATAGTTGATGCATCAAAAATAGACGCGGGTTTTTATGAACTCAATAAATCTAACTACAATATTGTGAGCGTTGTAGAGGAAATAGTAATGTCCGTGGTGGATTACTCTAAAAGTAGAGCTTTAAATATAGTTTTTGATACAAACGTAGAAGAAAAAATTATTGCCTTTGATGCTGAAAAGATTGAGAGAGTAATTTTGAATTTATTATCAAATGCAATCAAGTTTTCCAATGAAAATGATGATATATTTGTAGATATTATAGATAAAGGTGATTTTATTGAAATATCTGTAAGTGATACAGGGACAGGTATTGATAAACATCATCTAGGTATAATATTTGATAGATTCAAACAAGCAGATAATTCCCTAGTTAGAAATGCCCAAGGGAGCGGAATAGGCTTAAATCTTGTTAAATCTATTGTAGATTTACATGGAGGAAGAATATTTGTTGAAAGTGAAATAGGGGAAGGTAGTAGATTTACTTTTATTCTACCTGCTGTTTTAACTCAAGAGGATAATAACAAAGCCAATAAGAAATTCAACGGTAACAATCAAACTATTAGTATCGAACTTTCTGACACCTTATGTATGTAAATTGAAGTAAAATAATTTCTAAATATACAAATCCTGCAGTATGGAATTCGATGTTTGTTGATTACTCGCTGTGCCAAGAAAGACTAAGGTCTCTGTTTAGTAAATTGCTAAACCCTTTAAACTCGCTTTCAATATTAAATAGAAGATACATAGACGATAAATATTTCTAGTATTAAAAATTTTTGTTGAATTAACTATGCTCAAACAGTAAAGGGTTCTTAACGCAATTTAATAAACAGAAACTAAGTCTTTCTAAGGCTATCTCGGATAACCACTGCACATCAAATACCATACCGCAGGAAATAGTAATTTTATTAAATATCTTATTATATAAATTAGTTAAGGAGTCTTTAGGATTGACCTATATTTTTATAACGGATAAGAATCCAAGGTATTTTTGATAAATTTACATCAAATATAATATCAGTTATTAATTTAAAAATGAGATAATTCGACTCTAAGATTTTCTCAGAGACCTTAGTATAGTTTAGCGAAAGATACTTTGACCGAAACTTAGTAACTCTAAGCTATACTAAGGTCGCCGAGTTGTTCTTAGTTGGAATTACCCCATTATTTTATATAAAGCTTCTCATAGTACTCAGTTAACATTCTCTCAACTCCGAAGTGGTCTGTACAACTAGATATACTTTCCCTCATCATTTCAGCCCATTTAGTTTTATTGCTATAATAGGTAGGAAGTACTTTGTTGATTAAGGTATCATATAATGCATCACAATCATGTTTATCTAACTTAGCAAGGTCTTCGGCTGTATCAATACCATCATTGCATTCAAAACCATCACCGAATTGCCAACCATTTACTCCATCGTTACATGCTTCTGGCCACCAACCATCAAGTATAGAACAATTAAGCACACCATTTATAGCAGCTTTCATTCCTGAAGTACCACTTGCTTCTAAAGGTCTTCTTGGGTTATTAAGCCAAATATCTGAGCCTCTTGTGAGCATTTTTCCAATATTCATATCATAGTTTTCT
Organism: Clostridiaceae bacterium; assembly: GCA_014380625.1. Lineage (GTDB taxonomy): Bacteria > Bacillota > Clostridia > Clostridiales > Clostridiaceae > JACMJL01. The sequence goes on along the minus strand of JACMJL010000140.1, from coordinate 4,648 downwards.
AGGAACACTACTGCATTTGGATACTTTTTCATCATGCTAACTAGAGTAGCGACGATTTCTTTACCATTATCATCTAGTGGGTGAGCTTTTCCGGAAAATACTATTTGAATTTTTCCGCTTTTTAATAATGGGTCTATCAATTCTGGTTTTCTAAAGATAAGATCGCTTCTCTTATAAGGTGCAGCTCTTCTTGAGAAACCAATAAGTAGTTTGTCGGCATCTAAAGTTACACCAACTCTTTCCTTTACAAAAGCAATTAAATCTTTTTTTACTTCTTTATGGGTAGCTAAAAGATCACCTTTTTCTTCAAAGGTTTTTGTAATTCTTTCATCAATCCAAGTGCCTTTATGAATGGCGTTTGTTATTCCAATTATTTCGCTTCTTCCTGAAACAGTTTTCCACATTTTATTAGCGGTTTCAGCATGCAACTTTGCAACAGCATTTGCTTTTCTGGAAAGTCTTAGACCAGCTACGGTCATATTAAAGGGGTCTCCACCCAGCCTAATCATTTCAGCTCTATTCAACCCATTAAAGGCTCCCATGTATTCTAATTTATCAATAGGGTGAGACTCATTTCCTTGAACTATGGGAGTATGAGTTGTAAATACTACTTCATCTCTTGTTAATTTCCAAGCTTCTTCAAAGGTGAAACCAGAGCACATTTTTTCTCTGATTAACTCTATAGCTGCTAGATCAGCGTGACCTTCATTGAAGTGGTAAACATCAACTGGAATATCCAGAGCTCTTAGAGCTTTAACTCCACCAATACCAAGTACTATTTCTTGTGCAATTCTTTCTTCACCAAACCAACCGTAAAGCTGTCCAGTAATTAATGTATCAGAATTTTCAGGAATGTCAGTATCTAGAAGATAAATTGGATTGTTTCCAAAGTTATCACATTTCCAAACCTTACATAGGATATCTATTTTTCTGATTTTAACTGAAACTTTAATGCCAGTATCTTCTAAAAAGTCATATTGATAATTATGATAAGCATCATAAGGCTTTCCGTCTGGTCCTATTACTTGTTCTCCATAACCTTGTTTCCATTTAAGACCAATACCAACTAATGGGACCTGCATGTCTTTAGCACCTTTTAGATAGTCACCAGCAAGTATCCCAAGCCCACCAGCATAAGTTTTAAAATCTGAATTTAACCCGTATTCCATACAGAAATAAGCAACCTTTGGAAGTGATTTTATGTCCATAATTTCCTCCTTAAATTGAAAATATTATATTAATAATAACAATTATATAATAATTTATAAATTAACGCAACCGATTGCATAAAGTGAATTTCACAAATATTGGCTATATATATCTTTAAAACAACTAAAATTTAAGTTATACTTATTCTAAGAATAAGAATTTAAAGGTTAAATATGGAGGGCTTATGCAGGGTAAAATTTCAATGAAAACAAAAATTGTAATCTTTATAGTAGTTGCAATAGTAAGTATTGTAAGTATCGCCTACGACAATAAGGCACACTTAAAATCTTACATAACTTCAAACTCAAAAAAGGAACCAGTAGTAGGTAAAAGCACTTTAGTTAGCAATGCTAATGAAAAACAGATTGCTGCGGCTAAGGTTAAAGAGCAAGAAGAAAAGGACGCAGCAGAAAAGCAAAAACAAAAGGACTGGGAAGATGCGTTGAATGCTGAATGGCAAACTGGATATGACGTTTATAACCAGGAAAAAAGCAACAAGGCTGAGTGCATTAAAATTATGAACGATATTATAGCTAAAGATGATAAATATTATAAAGCATATACTTTAAAAGGCATAGCTCAATGTTATACTTCCTCAGCACATTATGCGGAAGGTATGAAGAATCTAAATAAAGCCCTTGAACTAAAACCTGATTATGGTTATGGAAGATATAATAAGGCTTTAGCTCTAGAACTATATGGAAAGTATACGGAAGCCATTGAAGTATATAAAAGTGCTTTGGAAGTAGAAAAGTATATTTGGAGTTATTATGGAATTGCCAGTATCTATGGAAGATACGGAGATTCAAAAAATTGTGTTTACTATTTAAATTTTGCAATAGCACAGGAGGCAAACACTATAAAATCGCTAGTTAAAGAGGAACATGACTTTGATAATGTGAGGAAGAGTAAGGAATTTATAGAAGCAACAAAGTAGTGAGATTGTAGTGTGTAAGATGTATGGGTCCCATCCTTGGGACCCAATTACGGATTTTTTAAGTCATAAGCGATAAGAGTTTCTAATTTACAAACTTATAATTAGGATTAGTGATTCGCTCTATAAAGACCTTCATGTTATGTGAGGAACCTATGTATACCCTATCTAAGGAAAGCATTCCATTCTTTTTAGAGGACCATCTACCATCAGTGCTGAAGGCCATAGTATAACCCACCTCTTTTGCAGCTTCAAGGGCACTTTTATTGTATTCACCATAAGGGTAGGCTAAAAAGTTAATTTGCTTATTTAATATTTTTTCCAAATCTTTTTTAGATTGACCTAAGGTTTCTAATTGTTTATCTTTAGAAAGCTCCTTTAAATGTTCATGATTTACAGTGTGGCTTTCTATATCGACTCCGAATTTTTCCATTTCTAAAAGCTGCTGAGAGGTCATACTTTTCGGATCTTTATCTATATTAGAAGTAATTACAAAAATAGTTGCTTTAAAACCGTATTTTTTCAAAACAGGGAACATAGCTGTGTAATTATCTTCATAGCCGTCATCAAAAGTAAGGACAATAGACTTTTCAGGTATTGGAGTATCCTTCATAAGATATTCATATAGATCTGTAAGTGTAATAGGATAATAACCATTATCTTTTAGATATTTCATGTGTTCCTCAAATCTTTCAACAGGAAGACGAATATCATTATCTTTTTCGTAGGCTATTGAATGGTACATTAGAACAGGAACACTTTTACCAGAAGCCTTCATAACAGCAGTCTTGTCAAAAGCGGGTATTGAAGCAGTACCCACAGGCTCAGCTAGTTCAACAGGTTTAATTGGTTCAACTACAGGGGGGGGTGTCACTTTGATAGTTTTGTTTATTGGGTCAGTGGTAGTTTTCGAACAACCAAGAAGCGAGATAGAAATAATTAAAAGGAAGAGCAGGGAAAAATTTTTTTTCATGGGAACCTCCTAAGGTTATGAGATTAAATTTATTTAATACTTAATAATAATAATAAATAAAATATAAGGAAAATACAATAACTTTTATTGTTATTATTCGTATTATATGTATAGGATTTGAGTTTGAAGGAGTGAAATTTGTTGGAGGAAGATTTAAAACTAGTTGACCAGGTATTAAAAGGCAACATAGATAGCTTTAACATATTAGTAAATAAGTATGAACTTTCAATTTTTAAATTTACATATAACATGATTAGAGACAAGGAAGCAGCAGAGGATATAACTCAAGAAGTTTTTATAATTGTATATAAAAAAATTTATACTTATAATAGAGAATACAAGTTTTCAAGTTGGTTATTTCAAGTTGCTAGAAATAAATGTATAGATTTTATGCGAAAGTATAAAAGAGTTTATGAGGCCAATATTGAAGATGAAAAGACTAGCTGTTCCAAGGGGATTTCACCAGAAGCTATGGCAGAGTTAAGAGAGACAAAAAAGGAGATTCAAACCTTTATTAACACCTTAGAGGAATTAGATAGGGAAATTTTAGTTTTGAGGTATTCCGGAGAAGTTACCTTTATAGAAATAGCATCTATATTAAATATAAATAAAGCTACCATTAAGAGAAGATATTATAAGATAAGAGAAAGGTATAGAGATTTCATTTCTCCTAATGAAACGAGGTGTAAAATATGAATTGTGATACATTTCACCGTAAAATTGAGGATTTGCTGGATGAGGATTGCCTAATGGACTTTAAAAACAGTATGGAAGAACATAGAGATAATTGTGCTAGTTGCAAAGCTATTTATGAAGAAGAATTAGAAATTCAGAAGGATTTTAAAGAGTTTTTTAGCATAAAGGATATAGAATTTAAAAGTTCAAGAACTGAAATAATTAATGCAATTAATAAAAATCAATATAAAAACAATTATTTAATTCAAATATACACTCATTTAAATAGGCATAAAAACAGGTATATGACTTGTGCTGCTGCGTTTATAATGCTATTCTTGGTGGCTCCTAATATTTCTAAACTATTTGGATTTGAGCAACTAAACTCTGACCTTTTCAAATTCTCTAGTTTTAAAAGTTCTAGTAGTTCCGCAAGTGCTACTACTTCGATGCCAAGTCAAGATCTGGCTATGTCATATGATAGTGGTTTAGGAAACTCAGCAGTTGCTAAAAGTAATAATGTTCAAGAGACTAATAATATCACCTTTAAAAAGCTTGAAATGGATAGAGGGTATAAAGTAATTCCAAGGGATACCTGGAAGACCTCTAGTAATGGTAAATACTCTGCTTGTGTAGATGGGGGAACTAAAAATACAGTTCTTGGAATTAGGAAAATTTATGTAAAAGAGAATACTACAGAAAAGTTGTGGAGTTTCACTATTAATAATAATTTGGATCCACTTAATACCCCTTTATTTTTAGAGTGGTCTCAAAAGGATAAAATGTTTATGGTAATAGTAGGTAAGGCAACAGGTACCATAACTGAAGGTGGAGATATTTATGTGCTTAATGTTGAT
>JACMJL010000139.1 GCA_014380625.1 Clostridiaceae bacterium | reverse complement strand
CTTGAAAATTTAAATGGAATACAATGGGTATATGGTGCAGGACAACCCACAGCAGCCCACTGGATACCAGAGTTAAAGAAAATACAGAATGCAGGTAAATTAATTCATATAGACGTAGTGCCGGAAGATTTAGATGTACTTCTTAAGGAATTAAAGCCTGAAGGAGTAATGTATAATGTAATCTGCTCAAATGAAGATGATGCCCGGGATATATTAAAGATGGTAGAGAATTATAAAAAATAATATATGCTGATTTACTAAGAAACTGGCCCATATTATTCATTAGATTTTGTGAATACAAGCCTTAGGAAGCTCACTTAACCCACTTTCCTGTAAGTCTATAGCAATGCTAGCTATAGACTTATTTGTTACTACAAAAAACTTTATAGAATCTGATTAAAGAAAAACAACTGTGAGGATTTACCCACCCACAGTTGTTTAAATAATTATTTCTTTTTAGTTTTTAAAAATGCATCATATTGCTTTTGCATTTCAGCCATAACCTTAGCCTCACCAGCTTCTTTAAGTTTAGCACTATATTTTATTAAGTACTGATCTGGATCAACAGATCCAGTTAAAATAACTGGTTGATATTCTTTTGAAACTGTTCCTATAGCAGCCAATTCAGTTGCTACACTAGTTGAATCAAAAGAAAAACCTAATGAATTTAAAGGAACAGCAGCTTTGTTAAAGGCTATTAAAGTTTCCCACTTCTTTGGATCTTCTTCTTTATTTAATAAATCAAGGAATTGATTTCCAAACTGCCAAGTAACACTAGAGGTATACAAAGGAGTGGCAGTTGGAGCATATGTGTTTTCATCAATTTTAGTGTAATGTTTACCCTCTATACCAATAACAGCCATATTTACAAGTTTCTTATCTGTATACATTAAATCAAGAAGCATCATTGCTCTCTCTGGATTTTTAGAATTTTTTGTTATTGCATACATTGAATTGTTAATGTCAGAATTTGAAGAGACTGGCTTAGTGTATTCTACTTGAACCCTTTGATTTACAGCAGAACTACCCTCTTTGTCTCCATTTGGTTTCAATTGTGCAAATCCAACAAATCTCTTACCTTGTGACTCTGCAGGGTCAGTTTTCATTGTAGGAGCATCTGCCCTGACATACCCTGCTTGATTAAACTTTCTTACTACTTTTAATTGCTCTTTCATTTCTTTTGTGTCAAAAAGGTTAACAATTTTTGTATTACTAGCATCATTATTACTCATAAGACCATATGGCACATTTGAGTCCCCACTTAATTCATCAAAATCAAGAAGAACCGCTGGTCCACTTCCTGTATTTACACCTACGCCCATATTAGTAACAATGTTACCTTTTTCACTATCTTTTATTATTTTAAGCATTGGCTCCAGGTCCTCAAGTTTCTTTACAGTAGTAAGATCAAATTTATACTTATCTACCATAATCTTGTTAAACATAAACCCTTTGGAATGAGCACTATCTTTGTTAACTGGTATTGCATATTGCTTTCCATCAAGTTGACCGCCTGCTAAATATGATGGTCCAAGAATTTTCTTAACATTTGTGCCATATTTACTTAATAAATCATCTAACTCAAGAAAAGCTCCTTTTTGTGCATTTGGTTTAAAGGGTAACGCCCATCCACAAGTGAATACTAGGTCTGCTGGTTCTCCAGCAGCTATCATGGTTCCCACCTTCGTATCATATGTACCCCAATCAAATTGTGTAATAGTTAATTTTGCATTAATTTTGTCCTTAAGGTAGTTACTGATTTCAGTATTTACTAAATCCCCATCCTTAGCAGCACCTCCACCGATAAAATACCAGCTTAACTCAACTGGTTTTAACTCCTCTTTTGGTGACTCTACTAATGGTTTACTGGTCTTACATCCGGATAATAATGTTGACAAAATCATTGAACCCGCTAGAACAGTACAGATCAATCTTTTTTTATTCATTTTTTAGTCCTCCCCTTAATATAATTATGTAAAACTGAAGGATTCAGTTTTAACCCTTTACTGCACCTATTGTAAGCCCTTTAATAAAATACTTTTGAAAGAATGGATAAGCTAACACTATTGGACCTATGCCAATAATACACATTGCCATACGAATAGTTTCAACAGGCAATTGAGAAGTAACGGCACTGTTTGACATTCTACCAGAATTCTCTGCTATATACTGAACATTTAATAAGGCTATATACATTGAATATTGAAGATTGTATAAAGAAGCTTTAGTAATAAACACTAACGGTACCCAATAATCATTCCAAATGGTTACGGAGTTAAACAATGCGACAGTAGCAAGTCCAGGTAAAGCAAGGGGTATAACAATTTTGAAAAAAGTTCTGAACTCTCCAGCACCGTCAATTCTAGCAGATTCAATTAAGGACTCT
>JACMJL010000138.1 GCA_014380625.1 Clostridiaceae bacterium | reverse complement strand
TTATAGCATCTCTAATAAATTCACTTCTTTTTTTGCAATCTTCATTAAGTGCCCTATCGAATTCATTGCAAAGTGCTTCTGAGAGGTTTACTACCAATCTCTTTGATCCTGACATAGTACATCGATACCTCCTCTAACCATTGCAAATATGTATATTTAATTATATAGCTAAAGTTATCAGCATGTCAAAGAAATTATCCACATATTCTCTTGTAAATATGGGAATTATCATACATAATTTCTTATTTTTACAATTTTTCCCTCCTCAATATATACTCTTGGAAGCCTTTTACTAACCATACATAGTATTTCATAATTAATTGTACCTATAGATTCAGCAATATGATCTGCTGTGAAGCTACATCCTTGGCTTTCACCCATAACTATAACCTCATCACCATTTTTAACTCCTTCAATATGAGTAATATCTATCATGCATTGATCCATGCAAATCCTTCCTATTACTGGAGCAAACTGCCCATTTATAATAACCTTCCCTTTATTTTTTAATAATCTTGTATATCCGTCTGCATAGCCAATTGGCAAAGTTGCTATGACACTTTTCCTCTCTGTCTTAAATTCTCTTCCATAACTTATATACTCTCCCATTGGTAGGGTTTTTATGTGAACAATCTTGGTCTTTATTGACATAACAGGTTTTATTTCAATTACATTTTTAAATACCTCTTTAGAAGGATAATAACCATATAGTATAATTCCAGGCCTAATAGCCTCAAAATGGGCTTCAGGCAAATCAGTTATACTCGGACTATTAGATATATGTCTCATTTTTATAGCTACATTCAGTTCTTTTAACCTGTCATAAAACCAATTAAACTTATCCAATTGATAGTAAGTATACTCCTTATCCCTTTCATCCGCACTTGAAAAGTGTGAAAATAAACCCTCTATAATCAAATTAGGTAATTTACTAATCACCAGAACTTCGTTAACACCTTTTTCATTAGGTAAAAATCCAATTCTCCCCATACCAGTATCGAGTTTAATATGAACCTTTGCTTTTTTATTTAATTTAACTGCCTTTTTTGATATTTCCATAGCATGTTCAAGGGTATACACAGTTTGCTCTATATCATATTTAAAAATGTCTTCTATCTGATCTATAGGGGTAAATCCCAAAATCATTATTGGAACTTTAGTTTCTCCCTTTCTTAATTCAATTGCTTCACTCAAAATCGCTACGGCAAATCTTGTAGCTCCATTCTCAATAAGTACTGGTGCTACATCTAATGCTCCATGACCATAGGCATCTGCCTTTATTACAGCAATTATATCCTTACTTTTTGAAATTCTTCTTATTTCCCTCATGTTATGGGCAAGATTATCAAGGTTTACCTCAGCCCACGTTGTCCTTAAATGCGAACACAAATTAATTCCCCCAATGCTTTTGTTTATGTATTATATATTTATCTCACAAGTTAATTATATTCCTAATTTTATTTTACTTCAAATAATGCCTTGTTTATCTCTATATTCGGTTTAAAATCATTATACAAAATTTCAACTCTTTCTTTTTCCTTTGAGTCATAAATAAATAATTTATAAGGAGACTTGGATTTAATATTTACATAAAATATTGCCCTACTCATATTTCTATTGTTTCCTGGAATTTCAAGTTCAATAGTTTGATATTCCTGTCCATCTATATTTTTACTATTATATTTTATATTTTCATTAGAATATAATAAGTTAATATATTCTTCAATTATACTCAACTTATATATTCCATCAACATCTTTATCCATTAAGTATTTTAATTTATTTTGTAAATCTGTAACATATATTTTATCCTCTAAATAAATATAAACTCTGTCCTTACCAAGTTCTATTCTGGTGCCCAGTGTCTTTGAGTAAATTTGATTTGTTGAGTATGTATAGGTATCCCTATCATTCTTTATTTTTATGTCTGCACTACAACTATAACTTGATAACCCCTTTAAATACATTGTTGTAGAACTTGGATCTATATTTTTTTTTCTACAACCTGAAAGAAAAATTATTTGAATACTAAAAAAAATAAATAATAAAATCAAAGAGTTTTTTTTCATTCCTACCCCACTATATTAATTACTTTAGCTTTCACGTTACAAAGATCTATAATGACCTAAGTTATGAAAAGCATCTCTATACATTATAATATTGTGTTGTGATGTATATTATTCTAATAACTTTTATAATTTTGAATATCCTTGTCCTATCCAAGTCAAGATAATATCTGTTTAGCAATATTCCATATCTCCTGTAGCCCTGATACCTATTTCTAGTTGGATTAATAATTATTGTTTCTGCTATAACTTCCCTAGAAATGTAGGTTCCCAGTATGGCATCAATGGCTACAGTTGCTTTAATTACTTTCACTTTAAAATATTAGACATCATATAGATTGCTTAGTTTACTAATATGAAGCTGTTATATACTATTTTATTAATCTTTTTCATCGCCTCTAATGTTAGTATTTTCACTTTCGTCAACCTCCAGTATTGCATATGCCACTGCATTATCCAGCCCATGTGAAATACTTAAATGTATTTTATACTTACCATGTTTTTGTATTATTAACTTGGCCTTCCCTTTTAAGACTGCTATTGGTTTTCCTAACGCTGTACTTTCAATTTCTATATCCTTAATTTCAAAGCCGCTAAATCCAGTTCCCATAGCTTTGGCCACAGCTTCTTTGGCTGCAAATCTCCCTGCTACATATTCTGGTCTAAAGTTACGTCTTTTTAAATATTCAATTTCATTTTTACCAAATATCTTTTCTATGAACTTAGGAGTATTTTCTAGTATCTCTTTTATTCTCCTAATTTCCACGATGTCTGTTCCTATTCCATAAATCATAATTTTTACCTCCCTCTGGATATAAATCTAATTTAATTACCTTCTTTACTTAAATTTATTTTATCATAAAAAAAGAGAGGCTGTCCTCTCTTTTTTAACACGTAACTGTTTTTGATATCTTCTCATCAAAATTTTGTACTGAATCATTAAAATCTAATACATATTCATCTACGTATTCACCTAAAACATCAATTAGATGTATTGGAGAAACTACGTTATCATTAACAAATTTAAGTAAATTATGTACCTTATATCTATAAGGGCTAATTCTTTCTATGCTTTCTCTTTCAATTCTAGCTATACAATTATCGACTATGTCATGCCTTTCAACTTCAATTCCAAAGCAATCTACTGTAACCTTTTCATCAAGATGAGTGGTGCTAAAACTACTTTTAATTAATTTATAAAAGTATTCGAACTTCATTCCCTCACTAGCTTCAATTTTCGATAAACTTTCTATTACTTCCATTTTCAATTCCCCCCGTTTATATCTTAAATCTATATTTACATACTAGCACCGTTATAAAAAAATTGTTGTCACATTATGCACCCCTATATTAATAAGTTTTCGTTCAAATATGACAATAATCATTCATAACTCTCTTTGCCTTCCTTAAAATTTATATTATAAAAACATATATTTCCAGCTTATTAGTAAATCTAAAGAGTTTAAGTCGAATCTATATTTAATTTGTAACATTCTTTTTGTCTTTTATATGCTGAATACAACTTAAAAAAGCCTCTGGATTAATAGTTATGTATTTACTTATATCTTCTAAAATTAATAACGAAAGCACTACAAGCACATCGTCCTCATATTGATAGTCATAAAAGCCAAATTTATTCTTATATTGCTTCAATATTTCCTTTTTACATTTAATTTCTTTATACAAACCCCCCATAATATTGTAAATTACTGCATAAGAAACTCTAATAAAATCTACTTGTGCTTTATCACTACCATTAATTACCTCTCTTATAATTCTATTTAATGAATCTTCTTTGTAATATGTACTGATAGAATAGTTGTAACAGTTAGCAATATATTTACCTATAATTTCTCCGTCAATAAGTACAATATCGCCTTTTGTATCGAAAAGCACACTAATTTCAACATCATTTTTACCTTCTGACTCAATTTCTTTAATTAATTCTTTAACCTTAATATTAAATTCATTTGTATATTTAGCATCTAAAATAAAATATTCCTGCTCCCTAATCGTAGCAATCTCTATAAATTTTGAAAATTTCCTATATACCTTCTTTAAATAATCATTATTTTTCAACAAAACACCTCCTTATTTACTCTAATAGTTTGTATACTTTGCTAAAAAATATACCTTAGGCAGGTTCAAAATAATAAACAGGATTATATTAATAGGATATTCAAAAAAATATATTAACCTTTTTTTAATTATGTGATATAATTTAGGTGTGCAAACGATTGCCTTATTAATACTTTCTGTAAAGGAGAAATTTAAATGAATCAGTATTTAATTGTAAATGAGTGGGAAATAATAGAGGATGCCTTTATTTCAACCAATAATCGAGTTTCTGAAAGTATCTTTAGTCTTGGTAATGGATATATGGGACAAAGAGCTAACTTTGAAGAACATTACAGCGGAGATTCTCTTAAAGGAAACTATATGGCTGGTGTATATTATCCAGATAAAACAAGAGTTGGTTGGTGGAAAAATGGATATCCAGAATACTTTGCAAAGGTTCTAAACTCTATTAATTGGATCGGTATAGATATTGTAATAGATGGTGAACAGCTAGATTTAGCTGTATGCAAAACTGAAATTTTTAAAAGAACTCTTAATATGAAAGAAGGTTTTTTAGAAAGAAGATTTGAAGCTACTTTACCTTCGGGGAAAAGGGTAAAGGTATATTCAAAGCGTTTTTTAAGTATCGTAACAAAAGAAATTGGTGCAATACAATATAGTATCACGCCAGTCAATTTCTCAGGAGAACTTAAGATTACTCCTTATTTAGACGGGGATGTAATAAATGAGGATTCTAATTATGATGAGAAATTTTGGGAAGAAATTTCAAAGATAAATTCTAGTACTGAGACTTCTCTTAAAATAAAAACTAAAAAACTTGATTTTCATGTTTGCTCCACTATGTTATTTGATATTTTCCAAAATGATAAGAAACTTAATCTGCCTTCAATAGAAACCTCAAGGGATAAATATGTTGCAAAGACAATAAAGGTCTGTTGTACTCCTGATCTAGAAACAGTAATCTATAAATATGTGGCTAATGTTACTTCTAGAAACTTAAGCTTAGATACCCTTTCTCATCAAGCTTTTGATTTAGTAGAGAAAGCTCAAATTAAAGGTTTTAATTACCTACTTAAGGAACAAGCTAAAGCTTGGGAAGAAAAATGGTTAGAAAGTGATATCGTTATAAATGGTGATTTATCTGCTCAACAAGCTATACGCTATAATATTTTCCAACTTAATCAAACTTATACTGGTGAGGATGATAGATTAAACATTGGCCCAAAGGGTTTTACTGGAGAAAAGTATGGTGGGAGTACGTACTGGGATACTGAGGCATATTGTCTACCCTTCTATCTTGCAACTGCGGAGGAAAAAATAGCTAGGAATCTTCTAATCTATAGGTTTAAGCAACTTGAACAAGCTAAGGCAAACGCAAAAAAACTTGGATTTACAAAGGGTGCACTTTACCCAATGGTAACTATGAATGGCGAAGAATGTCACAATGAATGGGAAATTACCTTTGAAGAGATACACAGAAATGGTGCCATAGCTCATGCCATTTATGATTACGTAAATTATACCGGTGATAAATCATATTTAGGCGAATTTGGACTTACGGTCTTAGTAGAGATTTCAAGGTTTTGGGAAGAAAGAGTGAATTTTTCTTGTGAAAAAAATAAGTATGTTATGCTTGGAGTTACTGGACCTAATGAATATGAAAACAATGTTAATAACAATTGGTATACTAGCAAAATTGCTTGTTGGACCCTTGAATATACCTTGGAAGTAATAGATTATTTAAAAATAAATGATCCTGCTGTTTTTGAACAACTGGATAAAGAGCTGGGATTAAAAGTTCAAGAAATTAATAAGTGGAAAGATATCATAACTAATATGTACTTCGCCTTTGACGAAAAATTAGGTATCTTCCTACAACAGGATGGATATATGGATAAGGATCAAACCCTTGTTAGAGATCTAGATCCATCAAATCTTCCTATTAATCAAAATTGGTCCTGGGACAGAATTCTCCGATCTTGTTACATTAAACAAGCAGATGTACTTCAAGGTTTATATTTGTTAGAAAATAACTATAGCTTAGATACAATCAAGAAAAATTTTGACTTCTATGAACCAAGAACTGTTCATGAATCTTCACTTTCCCCTTGCGTTCATTCAATTCTTGCTGCTAAAATTGGTTACAAACAAAAGGCCTATGAGATGTATTTAAGAACCGCAAGACTAGATTTAGATAACTATAATAATGACACTAGCGATGGTTGCCATATAACCAGCATGGCTGGTACTTGGATGTCTGTTATTCAAGGTTTTGCTGGAATGAGAGTAACTAATGGAAATCTTTGCTTTACACCATTTATTCCTGAGCATTGGGGTAGCTATTCCTTTAAAATTATGTTTAGAAACCATTTATTAGAACTAACCATTGATAAAAATAAAATTATAATTTCTAAAAAACTTGGTGATGAATTATCAATCATTATTAATAGTATAAGCTATAGCTTTAAAGACATATTAACTATAGAATTATAATTTCTAAGGAGACTATCTCAAATAATTAATTATTTTGAGATAGTCTCCTTATATTTTTAAGCCGATGAAATCTAGTTTAAAGGGTTTAGATATTAAACTAAGGTCAACTTTAGTCTTTCTTAGTACCATAAATAATTTACCAACATCAAATTCTATAGTTTAGAATTTGAATATTTCTCAAAATATCTTATTTTTTTATTGTTGATTTTAATTTTAGGGTATAATATAATTAGTGTGAAAGAAATAACAAATAATCATTATTTTTTAATAATTAATTTATGAGGTGATTCTATGAAAGCTATAGAAATAAAAAAAGACGTCTTTTGGGTTGGCGCACTGGATCCTAAGTTAAGAATTTTTGATATTATTATGTATACTCCTTTCGGTACTACTTATAATTCTTACATAGTAAAAGGTAGTAAAAAAACAGCAGTTTTTGAAACTGTAAAAGTTCAATTTTTCGATGAGTATATAGAGAGATTAAAGTCATTTAATGTAGATGTAGCAAAAATAGACTATATTGTGGTAAATCATACAGAACCCGATCATGCAGGTTCTGTAGCTAAACTCCTAAGTATTGCTAAAGCAGCAAAAATAGTAGGCTCAACTGCTGCTATTAAGTTCCTAAAATCAATTGCAAATAGAGAATTTGAGTTTATTACAGTTGGGGATGGAGACAGTTTAGATTTAGGAAATAAAACACTTAAATTTATTTCGGCACCTTTCCTTCATTGGCCTGACTCTATTTACACTTATTTAGTTGAGGATGAAATACTATTTACTTGTGATTCCTTTGGAAGCCATTATTGTAATGAAAATATTTTTGATGATGAAATACAAAATAGAGAAGAATATTTAGATGCACTTAAGTATTATTATGACTGCATAATGAGTCCTTTTGCACCTTATGTACTGCAAGCTATAGAAAAAATTAAAGCTTTAAAAATTCAATATATCTGTACCGGTCATGGACCTATACTGAGAGAAAACCCACAAAGCATTATAGAATTATACAAAAAATGGAGTACTCCACAGTCTAAAAATCTAGATGTTAAAAAAGTATCAATAGCTTATGTTTCAGCCTATGGATATACAAAGCAGATGGCAGAAACAATAGCTGAAGGAATAATCTCAAAAGGCAATTTTCAGGTTGAGTCTTTTGACGTAACCTACAGTAAATTTGAAGATGTAATTGCAAGTATGGATACTGCGGATGCTATGTTATTTGGCTCCCCTACTATTAATGGAGATGCTTTAAAACCAATATGGGATGTACTAACTACACTTAATCCACTTGTTCATGGTAAAAGAGTAGCAGCAGCCTTTGGATCATATGGTTGGAGTGGAGAAGCAGTTAAGTATCTCGAGGAACGATTAAAACAACTAAAGCTTGTAACCATTCCAGGATTAAAAATAAATTTTAAACCTTCTGATCTTGAGCTTTCTGAATGCTTTAAGTTCGGCACTAAATTTGCCTCCTTGGTTCTTGGGGAAAATACTGTTAAAGAAACGGTTGAAGCAAAGGTTCCTGATCCTAGAACAGTATCCATGAAAAACAAGAAATGGAAATGTATTATTTGTGGGTTGATTATGGAGGGGCCTGAAGTACCCGAAACTTGCCCGGCTTGTGGAGCTTCAAGTGATCAATTTATTGAGGTTGTTGAAGAAGAGATTCTGTTTAAATCAGATAAGAAAGAATCATATATTATAATAGGAAATGGTATAGCAGGATTTAATGCTGCTGAGGCAATTAGAAAGAGAAATTCTGTTTGTAGCATAGAAATAATATCTTCAGAAAGATATCTAACCTATTATAGGCCGCAACTTTCTGATGCCTTATCCGCGGATTTACTTGATGAGCAGTTCTATTTAGAAAAAGAGGATTATTATAAAAACAACAATATTAAGCTTACTTTAGATACTATGGTTTTAGATATAAAACCTGAGAGTAAAACAATAACATTAATAGATGGTACAGTAATGTCTTATGATAAATTAATACTTGCAAATGGTGGAATTGCTTTCTTACCTTCTTTACCTGGTACAAACAAGCAGGGTGTTCATGTGCTTAGGAGTCTAAATGATGCACTGGAAGTAAAATGTAGTTTAGATGTAATTAAAAAAGCTATAGTTATCGGTGGTGGACTTCTCGGACTTGAAGCTGCTTGGGAGATGAGAAAGAAGGGCATAGAGGTTACCGTGGTTGAATTCTCCCCTAGATTATTACCAAATCAGTTAGATGAAAATGGTGCCCAAGTTTTCAAGAAAATAGTTGCTAGTTCAGGAGTTGAAATAATCCTTGGAGATTCTGTAAAGGAAATTCTTGGTGATGATAAGGTAACTGGATTGCAGCTTTCAAGCGGGAAAGAAATTGCAGCTGAACTCGTTCTTTTCTCCGTAGGCGTAAGACCGAACAAAGCTGTTGGAAAAAATGCTGGTTTATCAATTAACAATGGTGTACTTGTAAATGATAAAATGGAAACTAGTACTAAGGATATTTATGCCTGCGGTGATGTAGCAGAACTTGAAAATATGGTTTATGGTAACTGGCCTGCTTCTCAGGAAATGGGTACTGTGGCCGGTAGAAATGCTGTAGGTGATACCGCTAAATTCCAAAACTTTGTTACTTCAATAGTGTTTAATGCACTAAATGTAGAACTCTTTACTGCCGGTACTGTAAATGAACCAAATGCAGTTCACTTTGAGATGGAGGATAACAATAAAAATATTTACAAAAAGCTATTCTTTAAAGAGGGTAAATTAATTGGAGGAATTCTTTTAGGAGATACTTCTAAAGCAGTTCAAGTAGTTTCTGGAATTCAAAATGGTTTGACACTAACAGAAATGATGAAACAAAATATAATATAATTCAAAGATAAACCCTGCAGTAGGATTATACTACTGTAGGGTTTACTTACAATCTCTACACAAGGCTAGTGTGGCATTTATTTCGCCTCCAATTAATATCAAAATAGATATTAAAAACAACCAAGTCATTAGTATAATTACTGCTCCTATGCTGCCATAGAGCATAGAATAATTACTAAAATTATTAACATAATATGAAAACATCTCTGAAAATATAATCCAACCAATGGATGTAAAAACACCTCCAGGTAATACCTCCTTAAAGGAAAGTTTTCTACATGGTATAAAATGATATATGGAAGAGAAAATAAATATCATAATTATTATAACTAAAAGGTATCTGAAATAATTCCAAGCATTTTTAAAAGCTAAACCTAATCCAAAATATTTTATTATTAAATCTCCATTTATTTCGCCAAAAACTATTAAAACAAATGATATTACAATAATAAAAGCTAAAATTACCGTACAACTCAAAGCTATAATTTCAACTTTAATTATCCCTCTCTTCTCTTCTATATCATAAGCCTTATTGAGAGCTTTAATAACTGCTAAAAATCCATTTGAAGCAGTCCAAATTGCTGTAATAATACTAAAGGAAAGCAACTTGAAATCTTTATTATCCACAACCTCTCTAACCGTTCTCTCCGTTAACTTATATACTTCTAGTGGAACAATACTCTTCAATCCAAGTAACACCTCGTCACTCTTGATAGAACTACACCCAATCAAGGTCATAGCAAAAATAAGGAAAGGAAAAAAAGCTAATAAAAAACTGTAAGAAAGTTGAGCTCCTAACGCACTAATATCATCCTCACGAATTCTTCTCCATAAATCTTTAGCCACTCTTTTCCACAAATAACCACTGCCTGCCTTTTTCATTTTACCAACCCCTTATTGTTATTATTGTAGGGACGGTTCTCAATTATTCACATGATCTCATTTATTTTTCATTTATTTTTTGCAATGGGACGATTCTCATGTCTATTCTTTTAATTTTAGGTCAATAATACAATATAAATCATCTTAACTGGAGGTAAAATTATGTGTAGAAGGGCTAGAATAAAGCTTGAAGGTGGTATTTATCACATTATGGCTAGATGTGGAAGTGATATTGTTCTTTTCCAGAATTATGAAGACAAAGATAAATTTCTTGAAATCGTAAAAAAATATAAAGAAGTCTTTATGTTTAAACTTTATGCATACTGTGTGATGGATACGCACTATCACTTTCTTTTAGCCTCAAACGGAGCTGATATTTCAAAAATAATGCAGGTCATAAATCAATCTTATGCACAATATTATAATTGGAAATATAGTCGAAGAGGCAATGTTTTTCAAGATCGCTTTAAGAGTAGAATTATTGATTCTAATAAATATTTTTATAATGTCTCATCATATATTCATAATAATCCAAGCGATTTAAGTGATTACAAACTTAAAATAGAGAAATATCCTTATAGTAGCTTAGGCATTTATCTTAAGCTTTATAATGATACCTTTAAACTAATTGATACAAGTATTATTTCAGAGAGATTTTCTAGTAACATTTCAGATTATTTTGATTTTATTATAAATAATCAAAATAATATAAGTACAATTCAAAAGGAACTAGATTCAGCAAATAAAGCATATAGAAATGAAAAGACTATTTTATATAGAAACCTAACTCCTCAATTCATTATAGAATTTGTTTCCAAGTTCACTCAAATAACCAAAGAACACCTATATCTAAAAAATCATTCTAACTCCAGGACCTATAAAGGGATTTGTATAGCACTAATCCATACCTTTTCAAATGCAACTTATAAAGAAATTTGCTCCATAATTGGCAATTTAACATTGTCCTCCGTTTCAAATCTATCCACCCTTGGTTATAGTATGCTAACTAAGGATGAAAGATATAAAAATTTAATTTCTAAACTACTTGCCCAATAAATCTAAATCGCCTTAATTGAAATTCTTACTTTAATTGTGTACAAGCCATATCTTACTTTATTTTTACAGCAGTTCCTTGCAAATACTAAAAACATGCAAAAAAGATTCCCGCGAATCGCGAGAATCTTTTGAGAACCGTCCCTATGATCTTACTAACTTATCCCCTTAATGATGTTTCCCCCATTAAATACATATCAATATTTTTAGCAACCAAACGTCCTTCATTTATTGCCCAGACAACTAATGATTGACCTTTTTTCATATCTCCAGCAGCAAAAACCCCTGGTATTTTAGTCATATACTCTTCATTTACTATGACATTTCCTCTACCATCAAAATTCACAGATAGATCTGTAAGTAATCCTTCATGTTGTGGCTGTAGAAAACCCATAGCTAAAACAACTAGGTCAACTTTAAGTTCAAATTCTGAGCCTGGTACCTCTTTCATTTGAAGGCCGCCTTTTTCATTACTAACCCATTCAACTCTAGATGCATGAAGTGTAGTAACTGTACCATTTTCACCAGTGAATTTTTTTGTAGTAACATTCCAATCTCTATTGCACCCTTCTTCATGAGAAGTAGTAGTTTTTAGTGTTCTTGGAAATGCTGGCCATGGCATTGTATCATCTCTATCTACAGGAGGTTTCGGCATAATTTCATATTGATATACTGCCTTTGCCCCTTGTCTAACCGAGGTTCCAATACAATCAGAACCAGTATCTCCACCCCCAAGTACTAAAACTACTTTGTCTTTAGCATTAATTTCTTCAGTTTCTATTTTTTTACCTGAAACTCTTCTATTTTGTTGCTTTAGAAAATCCATAGCAAAATATATACCTTTTAGTTCTCTTCCGTCAACCTTTAAATCTCTAGGAATAGTGCTTCCCCCAGTTAAGGCTATAGCATCAAAATTTGACAATAGATCTTTTGTAGAATAATCAACTCCAACATTTACATTAGTCTTGAAGTTAACGCCTTCTTCTGCCATAAAATTTACTCTTCGTTTAACTATACTCTTATCTAGCTTAAAATCTGGTATTCCATATCTTAAAAGTCCGCCTATTTCATCATCTCTTTCAAAAACAGTTACATCATGCCCTACAGAATTAAGTTCAGCTGCTGCAGCCAAACCTGCTGGACCTGAGCCAACTACTGCAACCTTTTTACCAGTTCTTACTCTAGGTGCTAAGGGTTTTGTCCACCCTTCAGAAAAGGCTTTTTCAATAATATTTAATTCTATTTCCTTTATTGCCACAGGATCTCTATTAACACCTAAGGTACATGAACCTTCACAAGGTGCTGGGCAAACTCTGCCAGTAAACTCTGGGAAGTTATTTGTTAGAGTTAATCTTTCATATGCTTTCTCCCACTTTTCCTTATATACCATGTCATTCCAATCAGGAATTAAGTTCCCGATTGGACAACCCCAGTTACAAAAGGGAATACCACATTCCATGCATCTTGCGCCTTGTTCACGTAGTTTTTCTACTGGAAATTTTATAAATAATTCTTTCGAGTCTTTGATTCTATCTATTACAGGGCGTTTTTTTGCAGTTTCCCTCTTAAACTCTCTAAAACCATACAACTTCCCCAAATTTAACACCTCCAAAAATTGAAAACTGAGAACCGTCCCTATTAAGGTGGCCCCTACCTTCTATTTACCTTCTAATATTGCTTTGTAAGCGGTTGGTATTACCTTTTTAAACTTTAATTTGTATTCATCAAAGTTGTTTAGAATTTTACTTGCTTTATGGCTGTTGGTAGCTTCAAAATGTTCTTTTATTTTTGAATAGAGTTGCTTAAAGTCTGATTCATTTACTATTGAATCTACCTCAATCATTTCCATATTACATTTTGATTTAAAGGTTTCGTCTTCGTCAATAACGTATGCTATACCTCCACTCATTCCTGCCGCAAAGTTCCTACCGGTTTTCCCAATAATAACCACGATTCCTCCGGTCATATATTCGCATCCGTGATCTCCAACCCCTTCAACTACAGCTTCAGCGCCAGAATTTCTTACTGCAAAACGTTCACCTACTAGTCCATTTATAAATAGTTTACCAGAGGTTGCTCCATAAAGGATTGTATTACCTGCAATGAAGTTTTCATCTTGAATAAAGGTACAATTTTCTGGTGTCTTTATAATAATCTTTGCACCTGATAGTCCCTTACCAACATAGTCGTTTGCATCGCCTACTAATTTTAATGTTAATCCATTGGCACTAAAGGCTCCAAAACTTTGACCTGATGCACCAACAAAGTTAAATACAATAGTATCCTCTGGTAGCCCAGCAGCACCATATTTCATAGCAATTCTTCCACTTAACATTGCACCAACAGAACGGTTAGTATTTTCAATTTCTAAATTAGCTATAACTTTACTTCCATAATCTAAAGCCGGTCTTGCCATTTCAATAAGCTTATAATCTAAAGATTTATCTAAACCATGATCCTGTGATATCACACAATAAGGCTTAATTCTCTTTGGCATATCAGGTTTATATAAAATATTTGATAAATCTAGTCCCTTTGCTTTCCAGTGATTTATAGCTTTTTTCTGACTAATTTTATCTACTCTACCGATCATCTCATTCATATTTCTAAAGCCAAGTTTAGCCATATGCTCCCTTATTTCTTGGGCAATAAATGTTAAGAAGTTTACCACATATTCAGGTTTTCCTTTAAAATTCTTACGAAGTTCTGGATCCTGTGTAGCTATACCCATATCACAAGTATTTAGATGACAATTTCTTAACATTGTGCACCCTAAAACTACAAGGGCTGTTGTGGCAAATCCAAATTCCTCTGCTCCAAGAAGTGCTGCTATAACTACATCACGACCTGTTTTAAGCTGACCATCAGTTTGCACTGTTACTCTGCTTCTTAAATTATTTAAAAGTAATACCTGTTGGGTTTCAGCAAGTCCAAGTTCCCAAGGTAATCCTGCATGCTTTATCGAAGAAATTGGGGAAGCACCTGTACCTCCATCATGTCCACTTATTACTATAACATCTGAATGTGCCTTAGCTACACCAGCTGCTACTGTTCCAACACCTAATTCTGAAACTAATTTTGTGCTTATTCTAGCCTGTGGGTTTACACTCTTTAGGTCATGAATAAGTTGAGCTAAATCTTCAATAGAGTATATATCATGATGTGGTGGTGGTGATATTAAATCAATTCCAGGAGTTGAATGTCTAACTCTAGCTATATTTATATCAACTTTTTTACCTGGTAATTGTCCACCTTCTCCAGGTTTTGCTCCTTGAGCTATCTTTATTTGTATCTCATCAGCATTTACAAGATATTCAGTAGTTACTCCAAATCTACCGGAAGCTATTTGTTTAATTGCGCTTCTTCGTAAATCTCCATTTTCACCCACCTTAAATCTCTCTGCTTCCTCTCCACCTTCACCAGTGTTGCTTTTTCCACCAAGCCTATTCATCGCTATGGCTATAGTTTCATGAGCTTCTTTACTAATGGACCCAAAGGACATTGCACCTGAGCAGAATCTCTTCACAATATCGGTAACTGGCTCTACTTCTTCTATTGGAATTTGATTTCCATAGTTAAGTTCAAATAATCCTCTAATTGTACATAAATTCTTATCTTGCTCGTTTATAATTTTTGCATATTCTTTATATAAGCTATAATCATTTGTTTTAGCTGACACTTGAAGTTTAAATATTGTATCAGGATTAAATAAGTGGTATTCCCCACCCTTTCTCCATGAATATATTCCCCCTACATCAAGTTCAGAAATTGGTTTTCTTAACTTATTAAAAGCATTTTTATGTTTAATTAATACTTCTTTTGCTACGATTTCTACTCCAATTCCACCAATTCTAGAAGCCGTTCCTTCAAAATATTTTTCAATTAAATCTGAGCTTAATCCAACGGCATCAAAAATTTGTGCTCCATGATAACTTTGAATAGTTGAAATACCCATTTTTGATAATATCTTTAAGAGTCCCTGGGATATTGCATATATATAATTTTCATGAGCTTTTTCTATAGAAATATCCTCTAAATCGCCCTCGTTAATAATATTGTCAATAGATTGGAAGGCAAGATATGGATTAATCCCTGTTGCCCCATAACCAATTAACAAGGCAAAATGCATAGTTTCTCTTGCTTCTCCTGTCTCAACTATAATAGAAACATTAGTCCTTGTTTTTTCTTTAATTAAATGCTGCTGAACAGCAGATAACGCAAGTAAACTTGGTACTGCAGCCTCGTAAGAATCTACTAGTTTATCACTTAGGACAATAATATTATATCCTTCTTTAATTCTTGCAGTTGCTCTTTCACAAATCTTACAAAGTGCCTCTTTAAAACCATCAATCCCAGTATCGGCTTTGAAAGTTATAGGAATTGTTGTAGTTTTAAAAGCATTATCTCTTAAATTTTTAATCTTAGCCATTTCTAAATCTGTCAAAATAGGCCTAGCTATTTCTATAAAGGGATTATTAGTAAGCTCTTGATTTAAAACATTTTCTTGCGACCCCATATAATTCATTAAAGACATTACCATTTTCTCTCTAATTGGATCTATTGGAGGATTAGTAACCTGAGCAAAAAGTTGTTTAAAATAAGAAAATAAAAGCTGTGGCTTGTTCGATAGAACAGCCAATGGAGCATCATTTCCCATAGAACCAATAGGCTCTTTACCATCCTTTGCCATAGAAGCTAAAATAATTTTCAAATCCTCTATTGTATATCCAAAGGCTTGTTGCTTTTCCTTTAATATATCCTTATCTATCTTAACCTTATCAACAACAGCCTCAAAATCTTCTAGATGAAGTTTATTTTTTAAAATCATTTCACCATATGGCTTATTGGTGCAAATTATTTTCTTAATTTCCTCATCCTCAATTATTCTTCCTTCATTAGTATCAATTAAAAACATCTTTCCTGGTTGAAGTTTTCCTTTTTCTTTAATCTCTTCTGGTTTAAACTTCAATACACCTGCTTCTGAAGCAAGAACAGCAAAGCCATCCTTTGTAATTATATATCTTGCTGGTCTAAGTCCATTTCTATCTAAGGTTGCACCTATTCTAATACCATCTGTAAAAGCAACTGCAGCAGGCCCGTCCCAAGGTTCGATTAAAGAACCATGATACTCATAAAAAGATTTTTTATAATCTGGCATATCCGCATTTGTCATCCAAACTTCTGGAATCAGCATCATCATACTATGAGATAATGATCTTCCATCCATTTTTAGAAGTTCTAATATATTATCTAATGAAGCGGAATCGCTACCATTAGGACTAACTATTGGAAATAATTTTTTCAAGTTTTCTCCATATACATTAGACCTTAAAACGCCTTCTCTAGCATTCATCCAGTTTCTATTACCTCTAATTGTATTTATTTCCCCATTATGAGCCAAATATCTAAAAGGTTGTGCTAAATCCCAAGTTGGAAAGGTATTTGTACTATATCTTTGATGAACCAAGCAAAGTGCACTCTTGAAATTTATATCTTGTAGATCAATGTAAAAGTCTTTTATTTGTTCGGCAAGTAAAAGCCCCTTGTAAACAATTGTCCTACTAGAAAGGCTACAGATATAGAAATATTCTGTACTTCTATTAACTAATTGACTTACTTCTCTTTCTGCTCTTTTTCTTATAATATAAAGTCTTCTCTCAAAATCTTCTTGAAGTTCTTCTTCTGTTCTCAAAGCGTCTTTAAAACTTGACCCTAGAAAAACCTGCCTAATAATTGGTTCTGTTCCTTTTGCTGTCTCCCCAATATTTCTATCATCTATGGGAACAGATCTCCAACCTAATATCTTTTGTCCTTCTTCTTCTGCAATTCTTTCAAATATTCCCTCACATTGAAATCTTAATGCAGGTTCCTTTGGTAAAAAAATCATTCCTACAGCATATTTTCCTGCTTTCGGCAATTCTAACCCTAGATTATCACAGCTAATTCTAAAAAACTCATCAGGAATTTGTACCAGAATACCAGCACCATCTCCAGTTTTAGGATCTGATCCCACTGCACCTCTATGGGTTAAATTCTCAAGAACCTTTAGCCCTTTTTTTACAATACCATTGGTTTTTTCACCCCTGATATTTACTACAAATCCAACACCACAATTATCTTTTTCAAAGGCAGGATCATACAATCCTTGCTTTTCAGGATAACCAATGCTATTACCCATGATATTACCCCCTTTTAATTTTATAAATGAATTATATAAATTGTACCACAATT